>CAZEZV010000201.1:0-7638 GCA_964516725.1 uncultured Phycisphaeraceae bacterium | reverse complement strand
AGAAAAAGCGATTGCGTCGTGAGCAACGCGACGTATGAGCCGGGCTGCAGGCTGTGCTGCTGGCCTGACAGACTGTCAATGATGAATCCAGAGTTCGGAATGATCTGGCCAAGGTCGTCGACAGCTCGCACGCTGGGCAGCGAGAAGTTGCAGAATGCCTGCGGGCCTGAACTCTGACCGGAGAGCGATGGTGAGCGCGTCGCGATCACTGAAATCGGGCTTGAGACTTCGAAGCGCAGCTCGATGCGCGTCCGCCCCTGCTGACTGACTTCCCCGTACTCGTCAAGTTCGAATGGATCGAGGATGTCACAGCGAATGAACGTCGAGCTCGACCATGAGAGCAGCGTGCCGTCCCACGATGTTGCGGCGCTTGCGGTGCCCGAGATCCGAACGTCTCCCGCGCCACCCGCTGAGCCGCCAAGGACGGTGTCAACGTACTCTCCCTGGCGCGAGAACGTACCGAACTCGGCCGGCTGGAGCACCTCCTCCGCCGACTGTGGATAGTTGAGCGTGATGTGCTGCGAAGTGACTTGCAGAGGCTGAGCGGCTGCGATGCCGGGCAGAATTGCTGACGCTGCGACAGCGAGCGTGTAACGCATGAAAACACCTCCCACCAATCGGGCCTACAGAAACCCAAGCAATTGAGCAAGAACCAACGGGAACATACAGCACGCTGCAAGGGCGTCCAACGAATGCCCGAAAATAAGTGCAACGCCTTGCCAATCCCCGATCTCTACAGGACAACAGCATGACCAGCACAACCAAGAATACAGAACACGATCCGAACGCGCCGGGAAAAGTTGCGCTTCCTGTGATCCAATTGGTGCGGCTGCTTGGCGTGCCGCTGCATGCCATCACGGGCACGCAAACGCTCGATCACATCGCTACCCAACTGCATCAGGGCAATGGCGGCTGGGTCATCACCATCAACCTCGACATTCTGCGGCGCATGACGAGCGAGGCGGACACGCGCGCGTTGTGTGATCAGGCGACGTTGTGTGTCGCGGACGGGATGCCGCTGGTGTGGGCAAGTAAGCTGCAGGGCACGTCTCTACCGGAGCGTGTGACGGGAAGCGACTTGATCCTGTCGCTGAATGAGCGAGCGGCACGCGAGGGGTTCTGCGTGTTCTTGTTGGGCGGCGACATTCTGGAAGACGGTTCACAGGTTGCAACGCAAGCGGCGGAGGCGCTGCGAAAGAGATATCCGAGCATCAAGATCGTCGGCGCGGAGTCGCCCAAGTACGGGTTTGACAAGGACGCGACGTATGTCGATGCGATGATCAAACGCGTCGCCGATGCGCGGCCGGACATTGTTTTTGTAGCGGTTGGATTTCCGAAACAGGAACGGGTGATTGCGATGCTGCGGCCTGCGTTGCCCAAAGCGTGGTTCCTAGGCGTGGGCATCAGTTTCAGCTTTGTGACAGGCGGCGTTCAAAGAGCGCCGAAGTTTTTGCAGCGAGTCGGGCTGGAATGGGTGCATCGGTTTGTGCAAGAGCCTGGGAGGCTATTCAAGCGATACTTTGTGCACGGAATTCCGTTTGCAATCGTGTTGCTGGCGAGGTCGGCGCTGGGGCGGTTTGCGACGCGTTGAAGTAGTGTCGCGAAGAATTCATGGACGCGTTTGTTGCACTTCGCACATGGAAACATGGGACGCTGTGCAGGCATCGAGCCACCGACAAGGGCCTTGCGTTGTCGGTGGTGAATTGCCTAATGATCTCTATCGGTCACAGTTGAAACGCGATCTCACGTCATCGGCTCGCGTTTAACTCACGTGTGCTTTATGATCACTTCCACCGACCACGCAATGCCACCCCCGATAGTCTGTGGCACGCTGTTGATGGAAACGATCGCTACGATTGCGTTGCGTTGGAAACGCAAGCACTGCCGGAACTTGCACGGATGGAAGACAATCAAGCAGGACAACATCATTCAACAAACGCGAGCCAAAGCCGAAACATCGGGCCGGCGTGGTTGAGCAAGCCTGGCCAGACACGCCTGCCGTCGATGCCGACTGGGGTCGATGTTGGGCTGCCGCCGGAGTTGAATGGCGAGTATTTTGAGCCGGAACGGGCAGCGTCGCGACGCGAAGCGTGGCAGGATTCGTTGCTTGAAGGGTTGACCGAGCAGCAGCGCAAAGCGGTGTTGCATACCGAAGGGCCGCTGCTGGTTCTTGCGGCCGCCGGTTCCGGCAAGACGCGCGTAATCACACGCCGCATCGCGCAGATCATCTCGATGGGCGTCCCGCCCTGGCAGATTCTCGCGCTCACGTTCACCAACAAGGCCGCGGGCGAGATGCGAGAGCGCGTCATGCACCTGCTCAACCCGAGCAACGATCCAGACGCCAAAGTCACGCGAGGGTTGACTGTCACGACGTTTCACTCGCTATGCGCACGGCTGCTTAGACGCTATGCCGAAGCCTCAGGCATCAAGCCCGATTACACCATTTACGACAGTGGCGATCAAGCGACGCTTGTAAAGAAGGCGATCGAGGCGCTGCAACTGAGCACCAGCAACTTCCAACCCCGCGCGATGCTGAGCGCAATCAGCAACGCGAAGAACCAGTTGCTGGGGCCTGAGGAGTACGCCGCGAGAGCACTTGACTTTTCCAGCCGCAATATCTCAAAGATCTACACCGCATACGAACGAGCATTGCGGCAGGCAAACGCGGTCGACTTTGACGACCTGCTCCTGCTGACCGCGCGGTTGCTGCAACGCGATGCAGGTGTGCGTGCGGAGTTGCAGAATCGCTGGCAGTACCTGCTGGTGGACGAGTATCAGGACACGAACAAGGCGCAGTTTGTGATCGCGAGTTTGATTGCAGGGGAGGAGGGGAAAGGCGAAGGGAAAACTCCCGCCTCGGAGAGGCGGGGTACCAGATCACTGCCCAATATTTGTGTGGTTGGCGACCCCGACCAGGCCATCTACGGCTGGCGCGGCGCCGACATCGGCAACATTCTTGACTTTGAAGAGCACTACCCAAGCGCAGCGACGATCACGCTTGGCGAGAACTTCCGCAGCACTGCACCGATCCTCAAAGTTGCGGACACGCTCATTCGCAACAACAAGCGGCGCAAGCACAAGGATCTCTTCACGAGCAAGCCGGGCGGGCAGAAGATACATGCGGTTTTATGCCGAGACGAACGGCACGAAGCGATGCTGGTCGTTGAGTGGCTCAAGAGACTGAAAGCCGAAAGTGCAGGTCAAGGCAGCGCGATCGGCACACTAGGCTCGCGCAGTGTCACGTCATGGAAAGACATGGCGATCTTCTACCGCACAAACGCCCTCTCGCGTGTCCTCGAAGAAGCGATGCGATCCGCAAACCTTCCTTACACCATTGCACGCGGCACGGCGTTCTACGACCGTGAGGAAGTGAAGAACGCCCTCGCATACCTGCGCGTCGTTGCGAATGCGGCCGACTCAGTCTCCCTCGCTCGAATTGTCAACACGCCCTCGCGAGGCATCAGCGATGCAACAGTTGATAAACTCGAAGCTGCGGCTGGCCACAGCAACACGCCGCTCCTCGCGTTCATGACAACGATCGATATCGCAACCGGCGAATCGATGGGCATGACGTCGCGCGCCGTCAATTCCGTCGTCAAGTTCGTGAGCATGATCGACGGTTGGACCAACTCGGGCAACTTCATGGGGCAAGAACTTCGTGAAGGTTCGCTTGCGGAATTGGTTGATCGCGTCACCAAGGAATCCGGCCTCGAAGCGATGTATCGCAAGCAGGCGCAGCAGAGCCAGAGCGAAACCGACAGCGAGCGGCTGGACAATCTCGCGGAACTCGTGTCTTCGGCACGACAATTTGAACTTGAGTATGACCCCACGAGCGATGCGGCGAACGAAGCGCCTCGCCTGAGCGCGACGGGCGAGCCTGCAACTCCAATCCCCCCACTGCTCGCGCTGCTGCGTGCATACTTGGAGTCCGTCGCGCTTGTCGCCGACGCCGATGCCGTCGATCCCTCGCAAGGCAGCGTCACGCTGATGACACTGCACGCTGCAAAGGGCCTCGAGTTCCCAGCCGTCGCAATTGTCGGCCTCGAAGAGGGTCTTCTGCCTCACACCCGGGCCGTCGTCGGCACCAGCGACAACGAAATGGAAGAAGAACGCCGACTGTGCTTTGTCGGCATTACCCGCGCAATGCAGCACTTGATGATGTCCGCAGCGAAGTATCGAACATTGCGCGGAAACCTTGAGCGAACGATTCCGAGTCGCTTTTTGAGCGAAATGCCACAGAGCGAGCTTGTGGTGAGCGATCTCAGCGATGTCGCGGCGGACTTGGGGCGTGAATGGGGCGAGGATGACAACGAAGTCGCAAGTGAAAGTTCCGACACGCCTCGCCGCAACGCAATGACCGCTGGCGGTGCGCCGACACCGCTGCGTAAGCCTCAAAATCCAGCGCAGAACACGATGGGCTTTTCCGCTGGCGCGAAAGTCCGCCACCCTCAATTCGGCTTCGGCGTCATCCGCAGCGTCACGACGGGCTCGCAACCCCGCGCCATCATCGAGTTCCGCGACGTCGGCACAAAGACGCTGGTCTTGGAGTACGCGAGACTTACGAAGGCAAGTTAGATTGTAGAGTCAACGGCGCAAGCCGTCGAGACCCGCAATGCCGACCTTCGAACGAGCCTGAGCCCCATCCCCAGCGGCGTGCGCCGCTGGGCTCTTGCTGGGGTACTGTGTGCCCATGATTCAGGAACCAAGCGAAGGATCAATGGCAGGTCGCATCGCGTCACGCGCTTTGGTGGGCGTCTTGCTCGCCACGATCGCATGCGGTGCCGCGTTCGGTGCTGATACACAGGTCACAAAGGAAGCACACGACGCACTGCACGCGGCCGAGCAGGCCAAGCCGTTGTGGTCTGCGGAGAATGGCGTCGCGTTTGTCACACTCACAGCCATGGAGATCGTGCTGGGCATCGACAACATCGTGTTCATCGCGATTTTGTGCGGGCGATTGCCCGAGGCTGAGCGAGAAAAGGCAAGAGTCTTCGGCCTGGCCCTCGCGATGATCACTCGCATCGCTTTGCTCTTTACCGTCAAGTGGGTCATGGGTTTGTCAAAGAAAGTTCTGTTCACGCTGCCGATCATCGAGCATGGATTCACTGGGCGCGACCTGGTGCTGCTTGCGGGCGGGCTGTTCCTCATCTACAAAGCCACCAAGGAGATTTATCTCAAGGTTGAGGGCGATCACGATGCGACAGCCGCGAAGGCCGGCACCGCCAAGTTCTGGCCCACGATCTGGCAGATCCTGATAATCGACATCGTCTTCTCGCTCGACTCCATCATCACAGCCGTCGGCATGGCGCAGAGCATTTATGTGATGGCCGCGGCTGTCATTGTCGCGGTGCTGGTGATGCTCATCGTGTCCGGCAAGATCGCTGCCTTCATCGAGCGGCATCCAAGCATCAAGATGCTCGCCTTGTCGTTCTTGATGCTGATCGGCGTGATGCTCGTCGCGGACTCGATGGGGCAGCATATTCCTAAGGGCTATATCTACTCCGCAATGGCGTTCTCGCTCGGCGTCGAGATGCTAAACCTCTGGCGTCGCCGAAAACACGAGCCCAAGGCCGCAAGCCCTCAGCAGATCACTCACTGATGCAGTTTCCTATCGAGTATCGTGCCACCGACTACGGCTTTGCGTAGTCGGTGCCGACCTACGTTCACGCACCGACGACACAAAGCCGCCCCCAAACGTCGGCGGCACGAGTCACGCCGTTGCTCGCATCAATCGATCCAATATCGCAACCCACAGCGCCGCGTTCTCATTGCCCACCGTCGGTTTCACAATCGCAATCAACCCCGCCTTCCCATCATCCGCGCTCCGCATCGCGGCGTACATCCCAGCCGCGTACCCCTTGGCATCATGCGGGAGTGGCTCCAAGCGATGGGGCGGATCGACGCGAACCGGCTCGTGCGAAATCACAACCACAGGCAATGCGGTATCGGCGAGCAACCGCTTCACTGCACCCGCATCAACCAACACCGCCTTCGTCTTCGGCGCATAGTGCCGCGCAAGGATGCCGGGACTTTGCAACGCGCCGGTTCCACTTTCGTGCGAATCGTCGCGCTGCGACATGCCCGGAATAAAGTCGGCAACCGGTCCTTTCAGCACGCTCCCAATCTGCTCCGCACTGATAAGGCCGGGCCGAAGGATGCGGGGCGGGTGTTCTGTCAGGAGCAGCACTGTTGATTCGATCCCGCCGCGACATGGGCCACCGTCGAGGACGAACACGTCATCCGGTGAAAACGCAGCCGCAACGTGCGATGCCTGCGTCGGTGATATCAATCCCGAGGGATTCGCACTCGGACCCACCAGCGGCTTCCCAAATTGCCTCAGCAACTCCAACGTCAAGGCATGATCCGGGCAACGAAGCGCGACGTTCGGCCCGCCGCCGGTCACGTTCCCCGGCACGCACGCGGATTTCGGCAGAATCAACGACAGCGGCCCTGGCCACAAGGCGTTCGCAAGTTTCTGGGCTGCTTCAGGCCACTCCGTCGTCAGCGCCTTCGCCATCGCCTCATCGGCAACATGAACAATCAGCGGATTGCGCGATGGCCGGCCCTTGAGTGCGAACACACGAGCAACGGCGTTCGCGTCGAGCGCGTTCGCGCCCAGTCCATACACAGTCTCAGTCGGAAACGCCACCAACCCGCCTTCGTTCAGGCGACGCACGGCTTGCAAAATGGCTGACGGCTTCGCGAGCACACAGGAAGGTAGGGGACAATCCCGAACCGAAACACATCGCACTCACTCTCAGATTGTTGGCGTGTATCAACGTACTCTTGCCCCATGCCGCACGATCCGCGAATCACGAAACTCGCCGACATTCTCGTCAACTACTCCACCAAAGTGAAAAAGGGCGACATCTGCGGCATCTCCGCAGACTTTGCAGCGCAGCCGCTGACCGATGCCGTCATGCGGGCGGTACTCAAAGCAGGCGGGCATCCCTTCGTGATGCTCCGCCGCGCCGGTTACAAGGAAGCAATGCTCGAATGCGGCGAAAAGTTCCAGCACGAATACGGCCACCCGCTGGAAACGAGCTACATCAACACCGTAAACGTCCACTTTTCGCTATGGGCCGAGGAAAACACGCGTTCGCTCTCTCGCTTTGACAGCGAGGGCATGGCGTCGCTCATTCAAGGCTACAAGCCATTCCTCAACGTGTTCATGGAGCGAGCCGCGTTGCCTTGGAACGATCCGCGCCGCCTTCGCTGGGTCGGCACGATGTATCCAACGCACGGCAGCGCGCAGGACGCCGAAATGAGCCTGTCGCAGTACGAAGACTTCGTCTATAAGGCAGGTTTGCTGCACTTGGACAACCCGGCCAAAGCCTGGCAGGAGATTTTCGAGAAGCAGGAGCACATCCGCGCGTACTTGCAGAAACGCAAGGTGCTGCACTTCAAAGTGCCCGCCTGCGATGGTCACGACGGCACCGACCTGCGCGTGGATTGCAGCAAGTCAAGTTGGATCAACTGTGCTGGACAAGAGAATTTCCCCGACGGCGAGGTCTTCGCTGGCCCGGGTGCAGTCGATGGGCACGTCAACTACACGTTCCCAGCGGTGTACAACGGCAAGGAAGTGGACGGGGTGCGCCTGCGTTTCAAGGATGGTCGCGTCATCGACGCGAGTGCAAC
>CAZEZV010000200.1:0-7641 GCA_964516725.1 uncultured Phycisphaeraceae bacterium | reverse complement strand
TCACCGCCGCCGCGATCGCGCTCCTCTGCGCCGCCTGGACCACCTTCATCGGCTTCGGCAACGCCATGGGCGCGTTCCTCGCGGGCTTCATGCTGGGCCTGACCCCCTATCGCTACCAACTCTCCGGCCAACTCTCCCCCATGCGCGACCTGCTCATGGCCGTCTTCTTTACTTCAGTGGGCCTCAAAGTCGCGCCCAAGGAAGTTGTCGAGAACATCGTCCCGATCCTCGTCACGCTCATCGGCGTCCTCACGCTCAAGACGCTCTCCGTCGGCATCTCCTGCTACCTCGCCGGCATGACCGCCCGCAGTTCGCTCCTAACCGGCGCGTACGTCGGCAACGCCGGCGAATTCACCCTCGTCATCGTCGCCGCCGGTGCCGCATTGCTCACCCCATCCGAAACCGGCCTCGCAATCGCCGTCGTCATCCTCTCGCTGGTCGCAACCCCATTCCTCTTACCCGCCACCCGCACCCTCGCCGCGAGACTCGTCAACGTCCCCCTCTCTCCATGGATTCGCAACACCGTTCTGAAAGACTCCGACGCTCCGAACATGCAGCCTCAAAATATGCAGCCCGACCGTCAGGGAGGGCTTTCTTCCGACAACACCCCCGACTCCGAAACGCTCACAGACGCTTCCTCCATCCCAGAACAATTCACCACCACCCGCATGTACGTCGGTGAATACACCCCAGTACTTCGCCCCAAGCACGTCATCATCGCCGGCTTTGGCCCCGTCGGCCGCGCTCTCGCCGATCGCCTCGACGTCCAGAAAGTCCCCTTCACCGTCGTCGAACTCAACGCCAACACCATCCATCGCCAAGGCACGCTGGGCCGGCGCGTCGTCTACGGCGACATCACCAACAAAGAAGTCTTGGAGAAAGCCGGCCTTCATCACTCCGACGCCATCTTCCTCACCATCCCCGACGACGACGCCACCCTCCGCGCCACTCAAGTCATCCGCGAAGCCCACCCCGACATCTTCATCGCCGTCCGCACCAGTTTCCTTTCCGGCAAGTTCACCGCCATGACCCTCGGTGCAGACATCGTGACCGTCGAAGAGGTCGCGACAGCCACGGCCATGGAACGCGAAGTGCTTGACGGCCTCGCTCATCACCTGCACAAACGCGCAAAGTAGTTCGTGCTCCCAGTCGCGGCACTCGCGCCCCGCTCATTCCGCTTGGTCCCTTCACTGGGCAATCGCATCATCCGTTTTCGCTCCGAAGGAGCGCGAGACTGTTGCCAGGGGTGAACGAAGTGAACCCCTGGAAACCAAAGAAAAATGCGGGAGCCCCGAAGGGGCGACAGACATTTCGCACTATGTTCTTTGGTCACAAAAGGATAATGCGATTGCCCTGGGTCCCTTGACCCTCTCGCTCCACGAGCCGGACGCGGCGTAATCTCCAGTGTCAATCTTGTCCCCGGACGGAACACAAAGCAGCAGTCGCAGGCACAGGTCTTTGAATCCCGCGATGAAAATTCTTCACCTCATCCAACCCCTCGCCGCACCCGATCACTGGCTGTTTCGCCGACAGGGAGGCGTGAGTGGCGAAGCAGCGTTGCTGTTCTTGTGTGACGCAATCACCGACACGCTGAACGTCCCTTGCTCGCATCACGTCGTCGTGATGGGCGGCTCGGCAAGCAAACAATTGGCAAAGAGCGTGGGGCTGCGCGACTTCACGCATCTTGCGCCAGCGCTGGGAAGAGCATCGCGCTGCGGACCCGCCTTGCGCGCAGCGTTGCCTTCGTTTGGCAGGTTGGATGCAATCGTTGCGTGGGGAGCCAGTGCCGCGGCGGTGCTAGCCAAACTGCCCACGAGACCAGAAACCTCGCACTTCTACGTCGATGTTGCCTCGGGCCGACTCTCACTTGGCGAAGCACCGACGCAAAGCAAGAGTGTGACGCTGCCATGGCTCACTGCAGGGGCGACACGATTCTCGCTCGCCAGCGGTGCATTGAGCCAGAGTGGTGACGCAAGAAACGAACGACCTGCGTCGGCCCGACGCCAGTTGTCCATTGCTGAGCATGAACCGACAGTGCTCGTGATGAGCGACGACGCGTGCCCGGCCTTTGCACCCGATTGCCTGCTCGCCCTGCTCTCGCTCACGGTGTGCGATCACCCCGTCACACTGCTGCTGCCTCGAACCTCGGAAGACTTCACCCGCGCCCTGCGCGGTGCCCAAGACGGCGCATACATCCACAGAATCGTCCCGACCCCGCCCGAAATGTCGCAGCGCGAATTGCTCGCCGCGGCGGATGTCGCGATGATCGCGCCGCACCAGTACTCGATGCCGGGGTTGCAGCATGATGAAGATGGTGAAGATGATGAAGAAGACAGAGCCCAACCCATGCTACCCGCAGCGCGGTTCTGGCTTGAGGCGACGCGCGCGGGCATCCCGGCAATCGTGCCGCAGCCGATCGCGGCATGGATGGGCGTCGAAACCGCCGCATGCCTGGCCCACACATCACGAGCCACCGACCTGACGCGGGCGCTCCTGCCTCTGCTTGAATCCGCAGAAGCAAGACTCCTCGCCGCGGCACGTGCCGCCAAAGTTCTTGAGCATCGCGGCACGGTGATGAACGCAAACGAGTCGCTTGTGCGAGCGATGGAGCACCTTGCGGCGATGTCGATTCGTCGCGTGGCTTTGTGAGTTAGTTTGGGGACTGCGGAGCAGCGTGTTCTGAAGTGTGCGATTGCTCTGCAGATCGCACGACTCCTTCCCACCATTCCACGGCCTGCTTCGTCACTTTTTCCAATGCAAGAGATTCAGCGGCGTACGCGGCCTGTGCGCTCATCAGTCCTAAATCTCGAGAAGTCGACACGCGAGCTCCTTCCGCCTCCTCTGACCAAAACGCAACCGGTTGACGAGAATCAACTCGGTACATCATCGCCAAACACACGGCGTCCCCATCGGCTCTCTGCGGTGCGAGCGTGAAGGTCAGCAAGAACAACCATGAAAACGGAGCAAATCCAGTTGAGTCAAATGTGTAGACAAACAGAAAGTCCGCACCACGCTCCCGGGCTCGGTCCAACATGTGTTCAACCGACACTCCATGCTCAAGTGTCGGCGGATGAAGATTGAACGTGGTTTCAACCGAACGGAAGTTCTTGATCGTCTTGATGTTCACGACTCGCTCGACATCCGACAGCGGCGTTGCGCCGTCTGCTTGGAGTCGAGCAAACGCGAATGTACACGGAAGATTCACCTGCCCAGCGACGTCGTGCGGAGTGGGCAACGGGTGCATCGACTGCGACTGACCGAGGTCAGCGCGAACGCTGACGATGCGCCTCGTGCGGCATCCTGAACCAACGAACACGACACACAGCACAATCGCAGCGACAAAATACCTTGCACGCACTTGACCTCCCCTTTCGACGGAACAGTATGTGCCCGCCGCGCCGTCGTTTCTCATGCTTTCTGGAGCATTCACTACAAGTCACACTCAAGGGATCCTAATGTACCCCATGCTCTCCGTCTCGCACCGCGTCGCAACCCTCAAGCCCTCCGTCACCATCGCGTTCATGAACCGCGCGAAGGCGATGCAGCGCGCGGGCAAGGACGTCCTGAGCTTCGCCGCGGGCGAGCCCGACTTTGACACACCGCAGCCGATCAAGGACGCGGCGATCAAGGCCCTCCTCGCGGGGCAGACCAAGTACATGCCCACGCTGGGCGATCCGGAGACGCGCGCCGTGGTCGCGAAGAAGTTGACGGAAGAGAACGGGATTCCCAATTGCACCGCGGACCACATCGCAATCGGCGCGGGCGGCAAGCACAGTCTGTATGTCGCATGCCAGGTGCTGCTCGATGATGCGGTGACCGCGGGTGATGTCGCGTCGATTTCTGGCTACAAGAAGCAGGAAGTCGTGCTGCCAGTGCCCGCGTGGGTCAGTTACGCGCCGCTGGTTGAAATCGCAGGCGGCAAAGTCGTCGAAGTGCCCACCACTGTCGAGTCTGGCTTCAAGGCGACCGCAGCGCAGATCCGCAACGCAATCACACCCAACACGCGCCTGCTCATTTTGAACTCACCCAGCAACCCGTGCGGCACGATGTACACGCCCGATGAACTCAAGGCCATCGCGAAAGTCGTTGAAGAGGCTTCAAAGACCATCGCGCCCAACATCACCGTCCTCAGCGATGAACTCTACGAAAAAATCATCTACGGCGGCATCCCCCACTTCTCCATCGGCTCAATCCCGAAAATCGCCGAACGAACGATCACGCTCAACGGCCTCTCAAAGGCCTACGGCATGACCGGCTGGCGCATCGGCTACACCGGCGCAAGCGGCGAATTCGGCAAGCGCTTCACCGACGCGATGGCAACCGTGCAAGGCCAGATGAGCACCAACATCACAAGCTTCACATACCCCGCAATCCGAACCGCCCTCACACAGTGCGGCGCGGAAGTTGAAAAAATGCGACTGGCCTTCGCAAGCCGGGCCGAGGTCATGAACGCGTGCCTTGCAAAGATGCCCGGTATCAAAAACGCAAAGGCAACCGGCGCGTTCTACTCCTTCCCGCAAGTCTCTTCGCACTACGGAAAGACCAGCAAGGGCGGCCGAAAAATCACCAACGCCCTGGCCTTCTGCGAAGCGCTCCTCGAGGAAAACCTCGTCGCATTCGTACCCGGCGACGACTTCGGCGGCTGCGGCAAAAACCACGTCCGCATCAGCTTCGCCTGCTCGGAGCAGCAGATTCGCGCGGGAACAGAGCGATTCGGCGAGTTCCTAGGCAGCCTGCGCTGACCATCCGACACCCCGAACCCAACATTTTCACGTGCAGTGACCGCACTTGTGCGCAAGTTTCCGGTCACTCCACACTTTCCCCTTGCAATCGCCCGCTCCTCATGCGATGATCCGGCATGCTCAGGGACACAGCACAACTTCTCACGGACCTTCCGCCCATCTCGCAGGAATCTCGCCGCCTCATCGCCGCGTTTTTCGACGTCGATCAGAATATCGAGGACCTGGCCGCAGAACTGCGCCAAGACTTGTTCGATGTCATCGCCCGACTCACCGATCCCGCCATCAAGTCCTGGATCGTTGCCATGAGCGCGCTGAAGAACAACGAACGCCGCGAACGCGCACTCCGCACCCTCGATGCAACGCAGACAAACTCGCACGACCCAAAGCTCATCCACCGCGCCGCCTCTCGCCTTCTAAAGCACCTCGAAGCAAGCCGTGAACCGCGCACCGCCAGACTCGATGCCACGATGCCTTCCGGCCATGATGCCTTCTCCGCTTCAACGCCGCCTCGTGCCCCACATGTCATCAATGGAACCAACACAGGCACCGCCGCCGCGAATCGTCAATGCACACCGCAATCCCCGCACGCTCCGTCCGCCCTATGCGCACGATCGCAGAGCCCCTCAATCGATCAAACCCTCACCCCACGCTCTCCAGCAATCAACAATCAAATGAACGAGTTGGTGGCACAGACGGAAGGGTCCTCGCCTGTGCCCGATCAACGCTGCCCTTCCGTCACAGGCGAGGACGCCTGTGCCACCTTCATGCACGGGAAGGCTGCCACGTGCGAAGTGGAATCGGGTTCGGTATCAGTCCCATCACAAGAACATGGAGAGACGTAGAAAACGCCGGACCTGCAAGTCTTCGAGCGAAGGTCTGGGTCAATCCCGCCTGAATTGCAATCTGACTCAACCCCCGGCAAGCTTTCTCATCGCTTCCACATACGCCTCGCTCGGTTCAACTTTCCGCCGCCCCATCGCCGCCCGCGCAACTTCAAGAAACTTCTCGAAGCGATACCCCTTCGTGCCAGCGTCGGTTGCCCACGAAAAGCCAGCGACACAGCCCGACACCGGCGACGTCGTCGCAAACATGCTGCCCGTATGCAGCACAGACCCCGTCATGATCCGCGTGCAAATCGCGGTCTTCACGTGGTCGCCGATGATCGCGCCAAGGAACTGCTCGCCGGTGCGTTCGTTTTTGCCGTCGGGGGCGGGGGCGGCCTTTGCAATGACTTCGCCGTACGTGTTCAGCAGGTTGCTGTTGGTCGTGCCCGCACCCAAGTTGACCCACTCCCCCACATAACTGTCACCAAGATACCCGTCGTGCCCCTTATTGGAGAACCCTTGGAAAATCGTGCCGGAAACCTCGCCATTCACTTTGCACCAAGGCCCGATCGCGGTCTGCGGACGAACCGTCGCGCGTTCGAGAACCGTCGAATGCGCCCCGACAGAGCACGGCCCGATCAAAATCCCGCCGGGTCGGATCACTGCATGCTCGTCGATGACAATCGGACCGAGTTCGCAATCGAGTATCGTGCCCGGATAGACCTTCGCCGTCGGGTGCATGAATGCACACTTCCCGGCGGCGCAGTCAGCAAGCGTCGTCACGCCAGAAATCTGCGACATCCGCGGAATTCTCCCGGCGGTGCTGGAATCTGTGAGGAGTGCAAGATCGTGCGCGAGAGTCTTGTCACGGAAAGTGCGAACGCTCCAAGGGCGTGTGAGGAGGCTCAGGGTTGTGTGCGTGTCGGTAAGCGCCGTTGCCGCGTTGTGCTCGATGAGCGATGGAACATCCGCCCCGCGAACGCAGCACGCGACAAAGTGCTCTCCGTGCCTCAGGCCCTGCCCGGTTTTCAACGCGAGAGCTTCGTCAGAAAGTGTGAGGCAAGCGCCGGAAAGAACGACCACGTCGTCGCCCGCAATTGCCGGGTTGATCGGAAGGCCGGTCTGCTCTTGAAACAGCGAGCCGTTGGACGCCTCGCACACGACGCCGATGAGTTTGATGTCTCCCGTCGTCCGCTCGCGCCACCGCAGGCGCTCCAGCAGCGTCATCGCACCCGTGCGCACGCAGCACGCAGGACGCAAGTCGGCAAGCGGCGAAATCGCTGCTCGCATTGCGCTTGTTTCGAGGATGATGATCTGCCTGGGAGATTCTGGCATCGGGGATGGTAGAAAAGAAGTGACGGAGTGACGAAGTGACGGACCATTGAAACCACATCGAACGTTTGAACACGAAGGCAACTGGAAGGCCTATCCCAAAACGACCACTTCACACTCGCCGCGAAACCCTCTTTGTGTTCTTCGTGTCTTTGTGGTGAAACTGCTTTGGGATAGCCTCTAGTCTCCTCCCACTGATATCGGGCGGTTTATGATTCAGCGTGACGAATACGGCTCCCAATTCCAACCCGCAACGTCGCCCACAAAGCGACACGTCGCCCCACACCACCGCGTTCTACCTCGGCCAGTTCTTCGGTCACATCGTCCAGGCGATCAAGTCAGATGTAACCCCACCCGTGGCAAACACATCCACAACGCCGCCGCAACCCATCGCCCCAAACGCGACCACTGTTCAAACCCGCATCGCCGAGGCCGTGGTCGAAACCCCCAACGGCCCCGTCACGCTCCGCCGGACCACAATCGACGAAGTCGACGCCGGCTGACTTCAACTCCCACCACCTCGCCCCGTACTGTCGCGCATGGTTGTCCTTGGCATCGATCCCGGTTTGCGCGTCACCGGCTACGGCTGCGTCCGCACCGGTTTCTCAAAGCACACCCTCGTCGAAGGCGGTGTCATCCGCCTCTCACGCAACGACAAAGACGAAGGCGGCGCGGCGAGCGTCTCAAAGCGCTTGGTCGAACTCGAAGCGGACTTTCGCAAACTCCTCGACCGCCTCTCCCCC
>CAZEZV010000199.1:0-7693 GCA_964516725.1 uncultured Phycisphaeraceae bacterium | reverse complement strand
CGAAACCGTGCGAGAGATGAACTCGTGCGCGAAGGCGATCCAGTCCCGCCGCGACCGCAACGGCATGATCGTGCTGGACTTGCCCGAGGTCGTTTTGATCTACGACGAACGCGGACACGTGGTTGACGCGGAGCGCGAGGACGATGCGTTCACGCACAAGCTCATTGAAATGTTCATGGTCGAGGCGAACGAGGTGCTGGCGCGTCTCTTTGAGAACATGGATGTGCCGCTGCTGCGCCGCATTCACCCAGAGCCGATTCCGGGCGACACGGACAATCTGCGCAAGGTTGCGATGGTCGCGGGATTCAGGATTCCCAAGAGCCCTACGCGCGAAGAGTTGCAGGGCCTGCTCAAGATGACCGCAGGAACGCCAGCAGCCCGCGCAGTCCACTTTGCGATTTTGCGAACGCTCAGCCGAGCCGAGTACAGCCCCGCTCTTGTCGGTCACTTCGCCCTCGCAAGCGCGGCGTACGCGCACTTCACGAGTCCGATTCGCAGGTATGCAGACTTGACAGTGCACCGCGCGCTTGCAGAATACTTGAAGCGCACAGAAAATGGCCGCAAACGTCCCCGCGGTGAAGCCGACCAAAAGCGACTCGGCGCGGTCCTCAACGAAACGCCCGGCTGCCTCTCAGAGCAGGAACTCGTTGAAATCGGCCAGCACGCGGGCACGCGCGAGCGAAACGCGGAAGCCGCCGAGCGCGAACTCCGCAACTTCCTCGTGCTGCAACTGCTCGAAAAGCACGTGGGCGAGAACTTCAAGGCCGTCATCACCGGCATCTCACCCCGCGGCATTTTCATCCAGATCGACAAGTACCTCGCCGACGGATTCGTCAAAGCCGAAGACCTGCCCGGCGACGTCACGCGGACCAATGTCACGCCCATCTGGAAAGTCGACGCAAAGTCCGGCAACCTCGTCGACATCCGCAGTGGGCGCAGCTTCAACTTTGGCGACAGCGTGACCGTGCGCATCGCAAGCGTTGACCTCGCGAAGCGCCAGATGGAGTGCGTTGTCGTTGATGCCGACTCGCGAGCAGCGGGCAAAGCGAAGTTCGCACACGACAAGAAGGGCAACGTTCTGGGCGGCGGCTTTGGTGGCGTCGGTGGCGGCATGAGCAGTGCGCAAGGCGCAGGCTTCGGCGGCAAAGGCGGCTGGGACAAAGACAGCGGCAAGTGGCGGGGTGGGAAGACGGGTGCAGAAAAGCGAAGCCAACGCAGCAAGGGACGCGATCAAGGGAAGAAGAATCATCGGCGCGATGACAAGTGACGTCGTGCTCACTTCGTGAGTCCTTGAATGCCCATCCAAAACATCATCACGCACAGCCCGACCATGGCCGTGGCCAGTATCCACAGAAACGTGCCCACAAATGCAAAGGCACCCGCAAGCACAAACTGTGCAAGCGGGCTACGACGCGGCGCGCCCGCGTAGTGCTTGTCCAAGTGCATCGATCGCATTGCGGCACTGAAAAGAGTGATGGGAACAGCAAGCAGAAGGATTGGAATGACAGTGAAAACCCACCCCACGTCGAGCATCAGTCCGAGTATGGAAAGAGCCGATCCGCCAACGAGCAGAAACACAATGGTCCAAACGAGTGTGTGGTTGGTTCGTCTCGCCTCAAACTGAATTCTCGTGAATAGGCTTTCCCCGATGAATCCGCCACATTCAGGACACGCGGCAACCTTGCCGCCAAGGCCTTCGAGCACGTAGCTGCAACGTTGACACACCCGCATGCTGTCCATCGAGCACCTACTTGAACGGTACGCGGGTGATTGCAACAAGTGGATTGTTCTGCTTCGCTCGCGAAGTGCGTTGGTGGCACAGGCGTCCTCGCCTGTGAACGAGCGTCCTTGCACTCCCGTCACAGGCGAGGACGCCTGTGCCACCAGCATGCACTAGAAGACTGATGGACGCAGAATGCTCGAGGTATCTGTGTTAGACCTCTTCTTTACCCCAATCCTCCTTTAACAACCTCGACAACGACCGATCCGCCAACAACTTCCCGCCTGTCTGACACGTCGGACAATAGTTGAACTCACTCTCAGCGCGCACGATCCGCGCAACCTTTGTTCCGCACACCGGACACGGCTTCCCAAACCGTCCATGCACAGAAAAGTCCGGCCGAAACGCCGTGATCTCGCCAACGCCCGGAAAGCGACCGAAGGTTTCGTTGCCGCGTTCATCAACGAGGTCGAATTCGCGCCGAAGCCGCTGCGTCCAGAGCGTCAGCGCCGATCGCATCGCCGCGTGCATCGCCGCGATATGTCCGTCGGTGAGTTTCGACGTCAGCAGGATCGGACTCAATCTCGCCGCTTGCAGAATCTCGTCGCTGTACGCGTTGCCGATGCCGCTGATGGTGTGCGGATCGGTCAACGCGCGTTTGAGCGTGCGATTGTGTGCACGAAGCACGCGGGCCAGGCCTTCGATTGTGCAAGTGAGCGGATCGATGCCGCCCGGGTCCATGTCCTTGAGTTGCTCGAGCGACGACAGCACATGCAGGGAGGCGCGTTTGAGTTGGCTGGCTTCAGTAAGAACGAGCGTCGCGCCGTCGGTGCTTGCCGGCTCAAACTCAAACGCGGCCAGATCAATTCTTCCCGCGGGCTTCGCACCGCCAGGCTTCCATAGAAGTCGGCCCGCGATCATGAGATGTATGACGAGAAACATCTGACCACCCCGATTCATGCCAGCGGCGGCCGTTGGTTCAAGCACGAAAACAATTCGCTTGCCCAACATACGTACGCCGCGAACAGTCGCTCCCTCGGCGGCGTCAACAGGCGGATCGATGGTGCGAACAAGAAACGGACTGCGAATGCTGACGCGGCGCAGCACGCGACCAACAACTCTGCGCTCAATCGCCTCGCGATACACAGCAATGTCCGGCAGTTCTGGCATGTGTCACATCGCGTTCTCGGGTCGTTTGTTCTTCACAAAGCAGCGACACGTTCAGGTCCAGAAAACCGCGTTGCGCTGACAGACCCGGCAATGCGGCATCGCACCGCGCGGGGAATAGCCCCAATGCACTCCATTGTTGCCCATGTCGAGAGGATTTGAGCAATGCGCCCAGCATCGCAAGCGATACATTAAACATGGTGAAATGCACGGACGCATTTCCTCGCTTGAAGGCTCACCCCGCGCGCGGCGGGTTCAGTCTCACCGAGCTCGTGATTGTGATCGTCATTATCGGGACGGTCGCGGCGATCGCGATCCCGCGCGTGAGTTCTGCGGGCGACAAGGCGAAAGCTCACGCGCTCGCCGCGACCGTGCGGCACACTCAGGGCGCTCTCGACCTGTTTCAAGCCGAACACGAAGGCCTGTCCGCAGCACACACTCCAAGCGGCACGGTCGTGTCGAACATCGCGCTGCTCAACCGGCTCCTGCAAAGGACGGACATCAACGGCGTGCTTCACGTGGGCGGCATGTACGGGCCCTATCTCCAAAGAGCACCAATCAACCCCTTCACGACAAGCACTGAAATCCGAATCAGCAGCGCGCAGACCCTGGGCAACTCCGGTTTTCGGTACGACCCCGACAAGTTCGTTCTGTATCCGGACAACACCGCGTGGACCGGTGATTCCGAGAAAGTCTACCAGACGCTCAAGGCTCCGAAGACGATGGCGGCACCAACCACAGAGTTGCTTACCCCAGAAGACTAATGCTGCGAGGTGACCGCGCCGGGTTTCGCCGCAAGCCGCAGCATCTGAACCCCCGACCACAAGTAGCCAATCGCACCGATGGCAAACGGAACACCAAAGGCCCACGCCGCGGAGAGATGCAACACCTCGCTCGCGAACCAGAAGATGGCAACCCCCAGGAACTGAAACAACATACCGCGCACACCGACGAGCGTGGCGTGTATGGCGACATACTGCGGCACCTTGTCGGGCGAGGGAGCCAGCGAGACGGGGCCCATCATCCATCCGATACTCGCGCCCGCGTGAGCAAGGCCGTAGATGACGCTCATCACGGTCAGCATGCTCACCGTGTCGGTGAACATCAGCCCCAGCGGATACAGCGTGAGCAAGAGAAATGACAAACCGGTACTGCGCATGGGACCAAGTTTGTCGAGCAAAAGCCCCGCGGGATAAATCATCGCAATAACGGCAACGAGATACGCAACATGCGTGCTCCCGGCGTATTGCTCATACGTGGTGTTCAACTTGTCCGGCCCGAAGTTGGGCATAAGCACGTACACAATCATCCACCCAATGCCGTACGTCATGTACGCCGCTTCGTAGCGAAAGAACGTGTTGTCCGCGCGCAGCACTGTGCGCATATGCGTGACAGGCTCGAGCACTCGCGAGAAGAACGGACGCGTGTCAGATGAAAGCGTGCGAGACGCATCGGCGCCGGTGGTCTTCGCGAGATAAACGATGAGAACTGTGCCCAGCAACTGCGCCGCGGCGGCCGCAGGAAACAGCCATTGATACGCCGTGGGTTGATGTTCGAGCGCCTTGCCGATCGCGTAGCCGCAGATCGCCGAGAACGCGAGCGATGCGCCCCAGATGATCGCGTACACACGACCCCGCGTGTGCGGTGCATAAAACGCGCGCAACAGTTCGCCCGCTGCTGGGTGATAGCCCGCAAGGCCGAGGCACGCGAACAGATGCAGCGCCATCAAGTGCCACACGGAGAGTTTCAGCCCCGTCATCGCCAACACGCCAAACAACCCCAGCGGCATGCAACAGATGACCCAATACGTCAACATGTACCGTCCCACGCGCATGCGCGAGAACAGGTCGTTCCAGAAGATCGAGAGACAGAACAGCGCCGTGGTCGCCGCCGTGATGATCGCAACTTGCCAGACGTTCGCGCCAAGTTCCTTCTTGGCAATCACGGGCAGCATCATCTGCACGGCCATCGACGTGCCTTGCACGAGCGACACCGCCGCGATGTGCGCGGGAAGCAGCCAGGGCCGGGATTCAGCGGCGCTGTGGACGAGGGGCTGGCTTTGGAGTGTTGCGGCGCTCGACATGAGGGCCCCTGAGCGTCCCGATTCCATATGCACCGCAGTGAGCGGCGACACAGAACAAGGTGTGTAGGTTAGTTGCCACGCACGCACATTGCTCTCAGGAACGCGTGGAAAATGCCAGATGTACTTGATGCGCAGAGTTTCTCGCACAAAAAGACAAGAAGCGGCGGGCAAAACAAGCGCCTCGCCGCGACAGGGGGGATCGAAACCGTGATCGATCGGGATGCCTGACTTACGCCGCCGCGACTTCGCACACGCTCTGCGCCGTCATGCCCGCCATTGGGTAATGCTCACACATCGCCTCGCCCAGCGTGAGCGGCTCGGCGAGCAGGAAGTGGGTCTGATGCCCGAGTTTCCAGCCCGCAAACCGCAACGCTCGGACGAGGTTGTCCTTGGTCGTACACGCGACGAGATTGCCGCTGCTGACTTCCAGAGGCAAGACCTTGAACTGCCACGCCTGGCGACGGTTGATCACCTCGAGAGCCCTGCTTTGCACTGCATATGTGCGCGGGTCAATGAGCGGCGTCATGCTCGCGTATTGCTCCGCCCACGCCTTTTCCACGGCGTTGGGCGCGATGCCGAACATTTCTTCCGCGAGCACACCAAACGGCCCGCCCCGATGCCGCTGCGCCTCCAGCACCTGATCGCGTTGCTGCGTCGTCAAGACGCCGTGTCGTACAAGTAGTTCGCCCAGTTGCAAGTGCTTCATGTTCCAGCGCTCCTTCGCAGTGCGGCGTGGGCCGCGTGCGGAAAGAGCATCGACGCAGATCGTGCGCACGATGATGGCGGGTGCGACGAATCGCAGCGCGGAGCGTTGTGCGTAGCAGACTTCGCGTGTTCAACACGCAGCGCGTGCGTGCGACGCGCGCAGGGGGAATCGTGGTGGCACGGAGAAAATTCCGCGGAAGAATGTTGGCAAGCCGGAAAAGGAATGCGATGCGACTCGCCGGGTTGCCAGCGCATGTCCGAAAAGAACAGCCATGCGACTCTGTACACCCCGCATCGTGGATCGATCCCTTACGCAGGCTCGATGGTTGCCGTCAGGCCCTTGCTCTGGAACTGGTCCCTATAAAGTTCCGCTCGTTCTTTATGGGTCACGAGCACCATCGCCACGCCGGACAGATGAGCCTCGAAAGTCACCTCCAGCGCCCGCTCTTTATTCAGCGGCGTGATTTCAATCACAGTGCGAACGACAAACAACATGTCGTTGACGTCGTCATTGTGCAGCAGCACGCGATAGGGTGGCAGTTGGTCGAACCTGGGCTTGGATGGCTCTGTTCTGGACTTCGCCGGAGGCTCGGCGACCGCAGTATTGCCGCCGTTTTCGGGGGTCTGCGGGGCTTTTGGGGCGTCGCTTTCGCAGACCGTGCTCAGGCACGCCCAGAGGGCAAGTGCAGGTTCCAAGTCTTTGGAATGTAAGGAATTGCAAACGAGTACCACAGCGTGAACTCCATCTTCTGCGGGAATTGTCACCGTTCCAAGAGCGAAAGTCACGCCCGAAAGAGCAATTTTTCCAAATGCAAACGATTTTCCGCCCGGTAAAAACAGGTTTGGGTGCCAAAATTCGCCGATGTGAAGGAGTCGAGCCTCGGAGTCGCTGACCCCGTACGGGCGTGGCAGTCGTCCGTGTTGCCAGTCACATTGGAGTCGCCATGAAACAGCAAGGAAACAAAACGCCTCCTCCGATGCCGCTGGTGGTGATTGTGACGGGGTCGCACTTGTCGGCGGAGTTGTGCGATCGCCCGCAGGCATACCGCGTGCGCGACCGGATTGTGCGCCGCCTGGTGGACGAAGAAGTCAACGACGCGCACTTGCGCGTCGTTGTGTGCTCGGATGTGTGGTATCTCAATCAGGATCACCTGCGCACACTGCCCACGATCAGTGTGGGGGGGCCGGGCGTGTCGGCGCTCGCGGCGTATCTCGCGGACCGCCTGCCCAGCGTCATGGCCGTGGATGGCGTGATGATGGTGCAGATGGACGCAAACGACGGCATCCCGGTCGCGAGCGTGTGGGGGATCGATGCCGTGAGCACGGCGGGCGCGGTCGATGCGTTTGTCGAGCGGCATCTGGATCAGTTCATGGATGCGATGGCAGTTGGGTGACTTACCTCTTGAGTGTGAGTTCGCCCGTGGTTGATGTGCTGGTGCGCGCATCTGTGAAAGTGGCGTGAATCAGGTCGATTTCTGTTGATTTGCCCGCGTCGAGTGGGAAAGCTATCACGTAGCTTGTGCCGGCAAAGCCGCTGCGGTAGGTGTCGCGGAGTTGCAGTGGCGAGAGCGTACACGAATAGAGCGCGGCGTTTGCCCTGCTGTTTCGCAGTTCGACGTGAAGGCTTCCGACGCCCTGAGTAAATCGTTGGAGGCCGTCGAGCGTGCGCACATAGACGGTGAATGTGCTGGCGTCGTTGCCCTTCGCGCCGGAAAGGCGGTCTATCTCGACACTGGTGACGATGGGCGTTGCCTTGGCGACTTCGGCTGGATCAAAGCGCGGGATTGATGTTGATGAGCTTTGCGCACTGACGGAGGTCGCCGCCAGCAGTTCGGCGTTGCGGGATTGGAGTGCCTTGGCTTGGGCCTTGAGCGTTGCGTTCTCAGCGCGGAGGGCGTCGTTGGCTTGCTCCAAAGTCAGTTTGCCGCCGACTCGGGTTGTGCAGGCTTGGAGGCACAGTGCGACGAGGGCGAGGGTTGCCAACCACGTGACTTGGCAGGATCGGCTCGCGGATATGG
>CAZEZV010000198.1:0-7775 GCA_964516725.1 uncultured Phycisphaeraceae bacterium | reverse complement strand
CGGAGCAGTTGGGTCTCGACGGCGCGATCGCGCGGCGATGCGGCTTCCTGCACGACATCGGCAAGGCGATGGACCACGAGATGGAGGGCGGGCACCCCAAGATCGGCATGGACTTTGCGCGCCAGTTTGGCGAGAAAGAGCCAGTGCTCAACGCCATCGGCGGGCACCATGCGGATATTCCGTCGACCAGTTTTTACACGCCCATCGTGATGGCGGCGGACGCCGTCAGCAGCGCGCGCCCGGGGGCACGCCGCGAAAGCCTTGAGAAGTACGTGCAGCGCTTGAATGATCTGCAGGATATCGCGATGAGTTTCAAGGGCGTGACGGAGGCGTATGCGATTCAGGCCGGGCGTGAGGTGCGTGTGATGATCGACGCCGCGAAGGTGGATGACGACGAGGCGTTCCTGATCGCGCACGACATCGCGAAGAAGGTGAGCGAGGAGATGACGTTCCCCGGTGAGATTCGCGTGACAGTGCTGCGCGAGACGCGGGCGATTGAGTATGCGAGGTAGGATGTTCGCGCGAGCCGGGGTTTGCGTCTCTGTGCTGAAAATGGATTGCCACCAAGCGTCTGCTTCGCCACGTTTGTTTTCATGAATGCACACACTCCAATGTCGTGGTTTGAGCGGTTGATGCCTGACCAGAAGGGGCGGACGCACTGGACTCGCATTGCGCTGGTTGCGTTCTTGGGTGTGCTGCTGTTCTTTGCCGTTTCGTCGGCGAAGCGGTTTGCGACGGACGAGAAGTACACGGGCGACTTCATTCACTTCTATGAAGCCGCGAAGGCCGTCTGGAACGGGACGGACTTGTATGACTCGGGGACGCGGGGCTATATATATCCGCCGCTGTTTGCGATTGTGACTTCGCCGATGGCGGTGGTTTCGCGGCAGGCAGCTGGTGCGGTGTGGACGTGTCTGAACTGTGTGTTGATCGTGGGGACAATCGCGATGCTTGCGCGGGAAGTGTTGATTCGCTTGCGAGCGCCCCTGGTCGCTCGGAGCGATTCAATGCACGGGTCCGATGATAAACCCGCATCGAGCACGCCGGGCCTGAGCGAGTCTTCGAGCGAAGGTCCCGGTAAGCCCGCGCGGGTTGGTGCACTTGAGTTTGAGTTTTCGTCGCTGTGGTCGACACCTTCGCACATTGGTGCGTTGTTCGCAGTGACGTGCGCCCTTGGCGTGCTGCTCAATGTTGACAAAGTGCGCGCCGTGCTGAGTCTCGGGCAGACTGATGCGCTCACGTTGTGTCTGTTGACGCTTGCCTTGTGCGTGCAGCGGCGTTGGCCGGTTGTGTCCGGCGTGTGCCTGGGGATTGCGTTCAATATCAAGTATCAGGCGGTGATTTTCCTACCCTACTTGTTGCTGCGGAAGCGGTGGAAGGAAGCGGGGGCGATGGTCGTGAGCGCAACCGCTGGGTTGCTTTCTGGCACGCTGGTGTTTGGTTGGGAACGAAATTCGCAATACATGTCGCGTGCGTTCGCGGGGTTGCTCGAAATGGCCGGGGCGAAGCCGGTTGCGGGGAACTCGGCGGACATACACAGCATCACGTGGGAGCGGAGCGTGTCGCTCGTGAGCGCCGCAGCGCGGCTTGCAGAGCGCATGGGCCAGTCGGCGATCACTCCCATTGGCGTTGCGATTATCGCGTGCGTCGTGGTCGCGCTGGGTTGGTGGATTCTCGCAAAGAACGGCTCGTCGCTCTTCGTCGGGCGCGGCGGTGACAGCGAAGTTCGTGACAACGCAGGCGTTGCGATGCTGGAGTGGGCCGGGCTGATTACGGGCGTGCTTGTGTTCAGTCCGCAGACGACCAATCGCCACATGTTTTTGTTGACGTTCGCAACTGTCATCGCCGCGGCGGTGTTGCTCACGACGAAGCACGCAAAGTCGAGGCTCGTCTTGCTCTGCGGCATCGCGACTTTCTGGCTGGGCTTAACCTTGCCGCCTGGAAAGCAGTTCCCGGAGGCGCTCAAGATGTGGCGGGCGATTGGTGGGGCGAGTTGGTGCGTACTGGTGATGTACTTTGCACTGCTGCATGCGGGATTGACATTGTTGATGCAAACGCGACACGTGCTGGCAAAGCGGGGCAATGGGTAAGGATGTTCAGCGTTTGTTGCCAGGGAAGCCGCGGGTTCATTCGCACCGTAGTTCGAACGAGCACTGCTGCGACGCCTGCCGCCATTTCGTGCGGTACACTACCGAGTTCAGTAGCCTGCGGGCTTTGATCGTCGCGAGCCGATGTATGAAAACGTCGGCGGAGCGAGGTGCGTTCACAAGGAACGCGATAGCGAACGCATAGCCGGGAGACTCATGGGGTGCTCAAACAACGCCAGCAAATCTTCGTTGCTCTGCTCGCGGCTTGGGACGCGCTGGTGGTCGTTTTTGCGTGCATCGCGGCGTGGATGATCCGGAGGAACGTGATTGACGGAACTGTTCCCGAGTTATCATGGCCTCAGAACTTAAGGGAGTGGATTCAGCAACCCTTGCTCGTGTTCGCGGTGCCGATCGCGTTGACGAGCATGCGGATGTTTGGTTTGTATCGTCCGTGGCGTGACAAGCGGATGCTCGCCGAGGCTCGCGCGATTGTGAATGCTTCGCTCGCGACGATCGTGTCGCTGATTGTGCTGCTGTGGGGACTGGGTGCGGACATCATGGGCGGGTCGGACCCATCACGCATGACGACGATCGGGGGCGTGCGGTTTGACGCTGCGAAGTTTCAACTGGTGAGTCTGTCGCTGCTCTTGCCAATGTTGCTCACGCTCGAGCGAGTGGCCTTTCGCGCGGTGCTGCGGGAGTTGCGACGCCGGGGCAGAAACCTGCGGCACGTGGCGATCATTGGGACTGGAAGGCTGGCGCGGATTGCTTGCCGCACGCTGGATCGCAATGCCTGGACGGGGTTGCATGTTTCGTACTTTGTGGATCATCACGAGGGCGAGCGCGCGACGGATAGCGTGAAGAAGGAAGGCGCCAAGCGGCTGATTCTCAATCGCATGGTCGCGGGGAACATCGGAGAACTCGATCACATCATGGACCGTCATCCGGTCGATGCGGTGTACCTGGCGATTCCGAATGTTCGTGCGTCGATGATTCCAAACTTGTTGCAAAGATTGGAGCGATATCCGATTGATGTGCGGATCATTCCGGATGTGTCGCCAAGGTACTCGCCGCTTTCGATGCAGGTGAATGAACTCGAAGGCATGCCGATTTTGAGCATCCGTGAGAACCCGATGTCGGGGGTCGCGGGTGTTGTGAAGCGTGGCATTGACGTGCTCGGGGCAATCGCCGCGTTGCTGCTGTTCGGGCTGCCGATGATCGTGATTGCCTTGTTCGTGAAGTTCAGCAGTCCGGGACCGGTCATTTTTCGGCAGCGGCGCGTAAGCATCGGGGGCGAAGAGTTTAATATTCTCAAGTTCCGCACGATGCTCACAGCTGAAGAAGAGCAGTCGGGGGGTGCGGAGGGGAGTGCGAGCTGGACGAAGCAGAACGATCCCCGCGTGACGCCGGTTGGTCAGTTTCTGCGTCGCGCGAGTCTGGATGAGTTGCCACAACTGTTCAACGTGCTGCTCGGAGACATGAGTTTGGTCGGGCCAAGGCCCGAGCGGCCCGAACTAATTGCAAAGTTCCGCGAAGACTGGCGCGGCTATATGCTGCGTCAGCATGTAAAGGCAGGGATGACGGGGTGGGCGCAGGTGAACGGGCATCGGGGTGATACAGGGCTGCGTAAGCGGCTGCAGCATGACCTGTTTTATATTCGGCACTGGAGTTTGGCGTTTGACCTAAAGATATTGTGGTTGACGCTGTTCCGGGGATTTGTGCATCGCAATGCGCATTAGAGCTTGTTTGGTGGCGTGGGCGCCTCGCCCGCGTTCGATGAATAAGTAACGGCGGGCCCGTGGCTCACCCCACCAGGTCATCGCCGCGTGGTTGTTGCGGCATACTTGCACTGTCGCGCTCCGATGTAGACGAGTGTCTCGAACACCATCAATCCAATCAGCCCGGCACCAAGGGTGAGGGTGCTGCGCATGACGCTTTCGATATGCCAGATTGGCGCGCCGGGGCCCAGCCATCGCGAAAAGTCGATCACGCCGGTGGGGGAGTAGTGAAAAACTCGCACGAGTCCAACCATCGCCGCCATGCCCAGCAGCGGCAGCAGCGCCATGATGATCCAACCGATGCTTGCGTGACAGCAAACTTGCCACGCGGCCTCCGGCGTCATGCGCCAGCCGCGTCGGTTTGAAAAAAATCGAACGCCTCGGCACTCGATCCAAGTAAGTGCGAGCAAGAAAAGCGAGATCAACAAGACCCACACGAAGAGCATGCCGCCGCGCATGATGAGTTCCATCACCGGGCCTTGCAGGCGAGCGCTACGAGCAGGGTCAAAGACAGGCACGCCGACCCAGGGATCGGCGATGAAGAACGAGGCGATCAAGATGTTGATCGCGAGGAGGAAGTTTGAAGATCCTTTGTCGATCTTCATCGTGCGGAACATCTGCTTGGGATGTCGAAGCGAGATCCAGGTCGTACGCCACCAGTTGGTCAAGCTGCGCTTGTTCTGCCAGGGCGTTCCGGTTCTTGCGCTGGGCATGGAAGCCGCGACGCTGGCGCCACATTCAGGACACTTGGACTCGTCCTCGAGCCCTTCGATGCTGTAGCCGCAATCCTCGCAGAGAAGTGTGTAGCGATCCACGCATGACGATACGTTGGTCACCTGTTGTGGGTTTCGGTCGGCGCAGACGGATTTGCGATGAAGCACGAATCCTCGCGAGCGTGCCACCGACTGAGGCTTTGCGCGGTCGGTGAATGCGTGGCAGTCTTGTCATGCATGGCTGAGAAGTGCTATCTGTTGTGCAACAAACACGATCAAATAAACCCCCCGCAGGTCCGCACCGACCGCTCAGAGCAGCAGGGCGTTGGTACGAGTGCTTTCGGCATTCGCTTACGAATGCGGCACATTGTGATCGGTCTTCGCACTTCAGAAAAATCTGAACAGTTGCCTCAACTTCCTCGCAACCGCGTGAAAGTCGCTGCACATGACAGCCGATAAACCGGTATGCCGCGCGTCGCGGCTGCAAACCGCAGAAAGGGTCGTCATGGGCACCAGCGTCAATCGTCGTCGTTTCGAGCGTTTCTCGTTGCCCAGCGCGTACACGGCGATCCTGGTGCGGACGCTTGACCAGGACAAGTTTGTTCACAGCGGTCACACGTACGACATCTGCGAAGGCGGCTTGCAGTTTGAACTTGATCACCCGATCGCGCCGGGAACGCCGATCGCCGCCCAGATTGAGTTGCCGGCGAGTGTTGTTGATGAGCAGGGCGGGCCGGGGCGGGCGATTTATGTGTTTGGCAACGTGGTGTGGCTGGATGACAGCGAGCCGGGGCCGGTGCGGGTCGCGATGACGATCACTCGCTTTGCGCGAGAAGGTGACCGCGAGCGGATGATTCGCGTGTTCGCGGCGGGGAAGTTGAATCGGTTAGCGGCGTGAGCGACGTTTCGACCCGCCGAGTTCATTGATATTGACGACGGACCCTCGTTTGCATCGCACGCGAAGGTCTGTGTTTGTTTGCGCACGCTTCATATCCGTCACCTACAATCACGCGTGTTTGTAGACCAAGCCATCATCACCCTCCGCGCCGGCAATGGCGGCAACGGGGCTGTCACTTTCCGACGTGAAAAATTCGACCCAAAGGGCGGGCCCAATGGCGGCAATGGCGGGGACGGCGGGAACGTCGTGCTCGTCGCCGAGTCGGGCATGTCCACGCTGTATGACTTTCGCAATCAGGCGGTGTGGGCCGCCGAGGACGGCGACGCTGGCGGGGGCAAGCAGTGCTCGGGCAAGCGGGGTGAGGACCTGCTGCTGAGGTTGCCGCCCGGCACGATGGTGTTCAATTCGCAAACCAACGAACTGATCCACGACCTCAAAGAAAACGAAACAGTCATCATCGCCAAGGGCGGCCAAGGCGGTTGGGGCAACGAGCACTTCAAACGTGCGGATAATCAGACTCCCAAGAGCGCTGAGCAGGGCGAACCTGGGCAGAGTTTCAAGGTTCGGCTTGAACTGAAGTTGATTGCGGAAGTTGGATTTGTCGGATTGCCAAACGCAGGCAAGAGCACGCTGCTTGCATCGCTGACGAAGGCGACACCGAAGATCGCAAACTATCCGTTCACGACGTTGTCGCCGCAACTGGGCGTGTGCGAACTTGACGCGACGCGCCGGATGGTGATGGCGGATATCCCGGGACTGATCGAAGGCGCAAGCGAAGGCAAAGGCATCGGGCACGACTTCCTGCGGCACATCGAACGCACGAAAGTGATCGTGCATCTGCTTGATGTCGAGCCGGACAATGGCAAGACGCCGGCGGACAACTACGAGACCATCCGGGCGGAACTGAAGCAATACAGCGAGGCACTTTCTGACAAGCCTGAGATCATCGTGCTCAACAAGATGGACTTGTTGCTGGACGAGAAGGCCAAGACCAAGGCACTGAAAGAAATCGCGCGGGCGACGGGGGCGAGGCTGGATCGCGACGTCTTCGCAATCAGCGGCGCGACCCGCGAAGGCTTTAAGCCGCTGCTGGAGCGGTTGTGGAAGCAGTTGCATCCAGGACGAGACAAGGTTGCTGGGTGGAAGGCGGAGGCCGTTGAGTAAGTTGGTGCTTCCGTAGGCCCGGCGTCTCGTCGGGCATGGAACATCCGGCGACTTCGGCGCCCCGCGAGACGCCGGGCCTACTTTTCTGCATGCAAGACATCTTCGAGTTCCTCATCGACGGCCCCATCCCGCGCGACAAGAAAATCACGTTCTTCGAGATCGGTGCGCACGTGGGGAAGCACACTGAAGCCTTCTTGAAGATATTTCCCATGGCCGACATCTGGGTGTTTGAGCCGGATCCTCGCAACACAGCTGAACTCAAGCGGCTGGGCTTTGGCAAGACGACGAAGTTGTTTGAGCTTGCCATCGGCGACCGCGACGGCGACATGCAGATGTATCTGTCGAGTGGACGCGTGCAGAAGGGCGACACGCGAACGACGCTGTCAAACTGGACGTTCTCCAGTTCGTTGAAGAAACCCAAAGAACACTTGAAAGCCGCGCCTTGGGTGAAGTTTGAGCACTTCGCGAAGGTGAAGGTCGCTCGCCTGGACACATTGAAGAAAGAGCAAGGCTTTGGCGACATTGACTTTATCTGGGCGGACATTCAGGGCGCGGAGGACATGATGATCGCGGGCGGGCAGGAGACGCTTGCGAGGACGCGATACTTGTACACGGAGTACGCGAACACGGAGTTGTACGAGGGGCAGATTCCGCTGGATGAGATTGTGAAGCGCATGCCGGGCGGGGGGGCACAATGGGAAGTCGTGCAGGACTTTGGGGATGATGTGCTGCTGAAGAACAAGGCAATGTAACGAACACCACCCCCCATCGCGCGAGCGTGGGCGGACAGCCTTGTCGTGAACTACATGAAACGCGTCCGCCCACGCTCGCGCGGCTGGGCGGGGAGTGCGATTCGTCACGTCACCCCAACCGTCACTTTCGTCACCTTCCCCTTCGCTTCGCGCGGCGCCTGCTGGTGCGTCTTCTTCGCGCGGTGCTCGCTCCAGTCGGTGACTTTCAGGTCAGGCGAATCAGCACCCGCGTGTACTCGCAGAATGTCATACACGTTGTCCCGCTGCGCCGGCACAAAACCCGCATCGCGGATCAATCGGCAGAGCACGGCTTCATCGAGGCAGTACGTCGTCCCCGCGCTGCTCACGACATTCTCTTCCATCATCACGCTGCCCATGTCGTT
>CAZEZV010000197.1:0-7795 GCA_964516725.1 uncultured Phycisphaeraceae bacterium | reverse complement strand
CAAAACCCGATCCATCATTGTTGAAGTCCATGTCGTTGCAAGTTGCCGTCTCCGGAACGCACGGCCCCTCGCCATACACAGACAAGAACGCATCGATATCCGCCGGATCGAACACACTTGTGTCGTTGTTGAAATCCACCGAGTCACACCGAGTTCCAAGTGCCGTGCGATAGAAGTCCCAATTCGATGATCCCATCGCTGAAAGTAGCGGAATAGTGCTGTGTCCAACACCCGGGAATGACGCAAACGTGTGCGCGATCCCTAACTCCAGCAGCCGCTCATGAAACGCGGCGTTCGTTTCAAACCCGGCGTCGTTCTCACCAACCGCCATGCGAATGAGCGGATCATTCGCGTTCAGCTCCGAAGCATGCACGCCCGCAAGCGACCAAGGTGAGTCGGCGAGAAAAAGATTTGAATCACTGTTCCAGACCTCTTCAAAGATCAATTCTCGCGTCGCAATCGGAATGGGTGCCCCCTCCGGCGCATTCGGGAAGTCGGTCTGCATTGGCCCGCCGGCAAGAATCGAAATGCCGACAAACAAGTCGTTGTACTTCACGCCCAATCGCGCAGTCCCAAAGCCCCCCATGCTGAACCCCTCAAGGATTCGCCCGCGCCGACTAGGGAAGGTGCGAAACTGCGCGTCAACCACCGGTATCAGTTCATCGATGATGACAGTCTCGATCGGCTGCGATCCATCGAACGCATCGCAGTACATTCCAAAGGGCATCCCGTTCGGAAACACAATGATCACCGGCTGCAAGTTGCCCTGAGCCATCGCCGTCGAAAACCAATTCACCATCGGAGCGATTCCCGCAGTTGCAGACCCCGCCCCGTGAAGCCAATAAATCACTGGAAAACGCCGAAGCGGCTGCACGTCATAAATTGGCGGCGTATACACGTGATAGCTCACGCTTGTCCCAGCCGCAGCACTCTGAAAAGTCCGATACTGAAGCCGCGGCGCGGTCACCTGCGGAGTAGTCCATTGCGCACTCGCCTTTGACGAGGCCAAACTCGCTATCGCAACGCCAACACAAACGAGATACTCCGGTGTCCATTGCGTGCGCATGAAATCTCCTATGAAGCGTGATCTTCCCGGAGAAACGCTTCATGCAACCAACAATTGCATCAAATCACAACGTTCGTTCGGCAAAGACGCAACGCTTGACCTGATCGTCTCGCCACAGCAAGCAAACGTTTCAATCTCGCAATCAGACTCCACACGCCGTACAAGGTCCCTCACTGAACTGCAACAAGAACGAATCGATATCACACGGATCAAACACCGACCCGTCGTTGTTGAAGTCGATGTCGTTGCAGGTCGCCGTCTCCGGAATGCAAGGCCCTTCGCCATACACGCTGAGGAACGCGTCAATATCCACAGGATCGAATAACGAAGTGTCGTTGTTGAAGTCAATCGAATCGCACGTCGGCCCCACAGGCCCGACATTGAACGTCACCGTCTGCCACGAGCAATTCCCGGTGTCCTCGCACGCGACCATTAACACGGTGTTCACGCCATTGACGGCACCCAGCAGCGTCCGGCTCCAATCAAACCGATCATCCTGCGATCCCAGATTGGCCGATACCGCCGCAGCCGTCGGATTGCTCAATTGTCCCGGCGATGGATTCAAAATAAAGTGAACTCGTGACGCGGTGCGATCCTGCGCCTTGGCAAACGCGACAATCTGCGTCGTGCCAGTCGGCTGATCCGCAATCGCATTCAACTGAGCCGGCGGCGGCAAGCGATCCACATACACCGCCTGCCTGAACTCCCTGAACAACGGCGCTTCCCAATTCAGCCGCTTGCGGAATGCTGCAACCGAGATGTAGTTGTACCCCTCCGGCATGTTCGACGAGTTGATCACCTGCTCATACAACCCCGTCGGGTTGCTCGTGCTTGCCAAGGGGATGTTGGTCGTCAAGAACTGCTCATACCCCGCGACAACACCATTGAACGCACTCACGTCCGCAACACCATTCCCATTCCAATCCTGGAACCCCTTGTTGATGCAGAACACCGCGTTGTCGTCTTCGTTCGTGTCGTTTGTGAACCCCGGATCACCGCTCGTCGTCGTCAACCGCAGCGTGAAGTTGTTGGTTGTGATGACCGGCAGCGCATTCGACCGCCGTCGCCATGATGGCTGCGACACGTCATCAACACCCAGCGAACTCGTCGCTCCCACAATGTCCAGCGTCCCCGCAGGCAACGCCGGCGCATAAATCACAAACCCGCGATTGTGCTCGACGTTCGTCCCAGGCGCAACGTTCCTCGGCACGCGAATCGTCACAAACCCGTTTGCACCCGCCGTCACCACATCAAAGATGTCGTTGTTGGGATCAACAGTCGCATCTGTCGCATTGCCCGAATACTCAATCAACCGTGTCCCCTCCGGGAAGCTCGTTGCAATCGTGCGCTGATCAAACCCGCTCGCATAACTGTCATTGGTCGCAACGAGCACGTTGCCCGAATAGCCATTCGCGCCGCCATTCGTGCGCCGCTCGAACATGAACACGTCATCCATGCTCGTGTTGTCGGCATCTGTCTGTGGCGTAAATTCCCCTCGCGCCGTCATGTTCGCCAGCCCGATCAAGTTCTTGACAACAGGATTCGGTGCTGAAATCGGCAATAGCGGCGATGGGCGAGCTTGCAAGATATTGGGTTCTGCTCCAAACACCGGCAACAACCCGTGCCGAGGCCAGAATCCGCCCGTGCGATTCACGCCGCGAGCATTGTGGTAGAACTTTTTCTGCCCGGGACGCATCGCCAGATACGCGTGCGCGAACCACCCCTGCTGGCGCGCCGTCGGAGCCGCCGGCGCGCTGCCGCCATTGCCCTGACTGCCGTTGTCATGGCTGAAGACGTGATTGACACCGATCGTGCCGTTGTTGAAGCCGTCGTCGGTGCTGTCCAGATGCGCGCCAAAAATCCCGTTCCAACTCCCAAGCCCGCCGCCGCCCACGACGTTGCGAATAAACCCAGCACCGTTCAAGTCCAACGCATCACGATTGCCGAAGGCATCGCCCGTCGTGTTGCGACCAGTTGTGCGCCCATTCGGCATGCGGATAAAACGATCGAACGTAAAGTCGTTTCCTTCAACGCACTCGCCAAACGAGTATGGCGTCACAAAGGATCCATCAGGAGCCTGCCGACGCTGATACACCACGGAGTCGTAGAACGTGTCATAAAACCAACTCGGCATGTGCTTGATCGCATCAATGCGGAAGCCGTCCACCTTGTGTACATCAAGCATCCACTGCGTCCAGCGCAGCAAGTACCCCGTCCCGTTCTCCGTAACCGCATCGCCCGCCTGCGGATCATTCAAGTTGAATCTTCCAAGCGTCAACGTCGACGCTGGCTCACTCCGCGCCGGCACATCGCAAGGCGGAGCGAAAATTCCAGAGCCCAATCCACCAACCCACGCCGCGCCGTTGGTCTGCCGCGTCCCGGGATTATTCACAACCGTCGTCCCCAGCGATGCGTCTGGATAGAACCGCCGATTGTTCAGATCAACGCGATTGAAGTACTGACCGCTCGGCAAGTTCGTTGGATTCCCCTCTACCACCGGCTGCCGCACATATTGCAAGTTCGTCGCATGATTGATATCACACAGCGCGACGAGATCCCCCGGAATCAAGCAATACCGCGACCCGCCGGGATTCTCCGATTGGTAATAGCCCGACGAAATTCCATTGTGAAAGTCACCCCAGTTGTCCGTCGGCTGCTTCCCTCCCGGTCCCGACAGCGGCCCCATCCAGAAACCCGGATACCCACCATCCTGCTGAAATTGCAAACTCGTTTGCCTGCCCGCGTTGTGGTTGAGCACCATGTCCACATACACCTTCGCGCCCGCTAGGTGAAACTCTTCCACCAATCGCGAGAACGACGTCTCTGTGCCGTACGCGGTCTGCCGCCCCGGCGCGCCGAGATCAAACCGATCAAACACGTCATACCCCGCGCTGAACGAGTTCTGATTCGCGTCTCGCGGATTCAAGTATCCGCGCGAGACCGGAGGCAGCCACACCGCACCATACCCGGTCATGAAGTAATCCGGAATCCGCCGTTCCATGTCCTGCCAGCGGCATTCAAACCACTGCAGAATCGGCGCAGGGTCTTCCTGCGCAATTGCTGGCATCGCAAAGCACGACCCCGCGATCATCGCAACCGCAACGCGCGTCGAAAACAGTCCTGTACCCTTGAATGAAGTCTGATTCATGCCCGCTTTCTCTTTCCTGCGTTACACAGTTGTGTCCTGCATCCAGCCCAACCGTCGGGGAGGGCTTTCTTCCGCTCTCCCCCAAAACTGCCCGCCTCACAATAGGAAGCACCTTCCCATCGCCACATCCGCCCAACACTCCAGTATGCCCGAGAACGCCCCTATCCGCAACACATTTCACGAACCAATTTCTCAATTCGACCAACTCGCCCGTGCGCGCGTCCCGTAAACCGACGCCCGACCTCGTTTTCTCCGCCTGCGACTTGGGCAATGGCTCATAGCCACCCGTCAAGGCCGCAATTCAGCACCAGAGGCCGCGAGGCGGGCGCAGGTTGGTACCCACCTGCGGCAACCGGTGGAATAAGTCACGCTCGCCAGAGCCCGCGTAGCCGACGAAAACAACACTCGCTCGCTACAACCACAGATGGCAATCAATCCCTCTTCGTCCCTTGCAAGGCCTCCGAGCTTCCGCCGACTCGTTCCACCGGCTCGCGTCGGAGGCTACCCACCGACCCCTGCTTCGCAGATTCAAATACGTTCAACGAAACAATCGGTTGTCGACGACTTACACGCTGCACCAGCGAGACACTGAAAGCCCACTCCCTCCGCATACGATCAAGTATGCAAAGAAGAGCGGCTGTCATATGCGCGTTGCGAACTCCCATCGGTCGATACGGGGGCTCTCTGTCATCGGTGAGGCCCGATGATCTTGCCGCACACGTGATTCGCGCGGTTGTCGCGCGAAGCGGCATCGACGGATCGATCATCGACGACGTGTACTTCGGCGATGCAAATCAGGCCGGGGAAGACAATCGCAACGTCGCTCGCATGGCCGCGTTGCTTGCTGGCTTGCCGGCGACTGTACCTGGGAGCACGGTGAACAGACTGTGTGCATCTGGATTAGAAGCGATCAACATCGCGGCGAGGATGATCGAGGCGGATCATGGGGATGTGTTCATCGCGGGCGGCGTTGAGTCGATGAGCCGCGCTCCGCTGGTCTTGAGCAAGGCGCAGACGGCGTTCGATCGTGAGCAGGAGATCGTTGATACGTCGATCGGGTGGCGATTTGTGAACCCAAAACTCGCCGCGATGCATCATCCGTATTCGATGGGTCAGACGGCGGAGAATGTCGCGCAGAAGTACGGCATCAGCCGGGACGATCAGGATCGATTTGCGCTGGCGAGTCAGAAGAAGTGGGCTGCTGCGAATCAAAAAAGGCTGTTTGGCGACGAGCTCGTGCCGGTTGAGATTCCACAGCGCAAGGGGGAGAAGTTGGTCGTGTCGGTTGATGAACACCCGAGGCCCGAGACGACGCTGGAGCAACTTGCCAAGCTGAAGCCTGCATTCACCGACGGCGGACCGGGCACCGTGACGGCGGGCAATTCATCGGGCGTCAACGACGGCGCGGCTGCGCTTCTGTTGGTAGAGGCGAAACGTGCTGCATCGCTGGGGCTCAGGCCCATTGCGTTTGTCGGCGCGAGTGCCTCGGCAGGCGTTGACCCGGCACATATGGGCATCGGGCCGGTGCCCGCGACGCGGAAGGCGCTGTCACGGGCGGGGCTTTCGTTGAAGGACATTGGCCTCTTTGAGCTCAACGAGGCGTTCGCCGCTCAGTCTCTTGCGTGTGTTCGTGAACTCGGACTTGATGAGGCGATTGTCAACGTCAATGGCGGTGCGATCGCGATTGGGCATCCGCTTGGTTGCAGTGGCGCGAGAATCGCGGCGACGCTTGTGCATGAAATGTCGCGGCGTGATGTGAAGCGCGGGGTGGCTTCGTTGTGCGTTGGCGTTGGACAGGGGTTAGCGACGGTGTTTGAGCGAGCTTGATTGCTGAAAACCGTGCCAACTACCGGGGGGTGGTGATTTGAGCAGTCGGTGTTGAACTGCAGAATCGTTTCAATCACCCCATAGCGACAAGTTTCTTGAAACCACTGCGGAACGCGGCGGCAAGAACATCAACCTCTTCCTCGTCCATCGGCGTGGACAGCGCCGCCGAACACGAGTTGATCAGTATGATTCCTTCATCCATCATGTGACTGAGCAGGACTTTCAGCCGCTTGGTTTCTTCGGGGGAGGTGTGTGCCTCGCGATAATCTTTGGGCGGATTCGCCTTGAGGTGCACGCGGAACATCGAGCCGGTGCCGGTCACACTCGCGGCGATGCCCGTCTGACGGATGGCCTCTTCGACTTTCTTGACGGCAAGGCGCGTGAGCGCGTTGAGGCGATCAACTTCGGATCGATTGAACTTCTCCATCGCGGTCAGCCCAGCGCCGACGCTGATGGGATTCGCCGAAAACGTGCCCGAGTGTGGATAGCAGTACTTCGGCGAGCGCGGGTTGAGGACATCCATGATCTCGGCTTTGCCCGCGATTGCGCCGATTGGGAAGCCGCCACCGATCATTTTGCCCATTGCTGTGAGATCGGGCGTGACGTTGTATTGCTGTTGCAGCCCGGCGTAGAACGAGCGGAACGTGATAACTTCGTCGATGAGCAGGAGCACGCCGTTGCGGGTGGTCCAATCCCGGAGAGCCGCGACGTATGCGGGGTCGGCGGGATTCAAGCCAATGCGGTGCGGCATCAGGTCGATGATGACGCACGCGAGTTTGTCTTTGGCGCGATCGAGCAGCGCGACGGTGCGGTTGATGTCGTTGAACGGAAAGATAACCACCTCGTCCATGACTGACTGTGGAGTGCCCTTCACGAGCGGCACGCGATTTGGTTCGTCGAGACTTCCCCAGTTGGCGGGCGTTGGAGCCTGACTGACTTCGATGCAGTCGTACGCGCCGTGATACGCACCCTCCGCCTTCGCGATCATCGGACGATTCGTGAAGGCGCGGGCCACCTTGATGCCGGCCATCACCGCTTCAGTGCCCGAATTCACGAAGCGCATTTTCTCAAACCCGGGGTTGCGGGATCGCAGATGCTCGGCGCAGCGGATTTCGATTTCGGTCGCAACATTGAACGCCGTGCCTTTGCTCATCTGCTCGCTGACGGTGCGAATGATGTCGGGGTCGGCGTGTCCATGCACCAGCGACGCCATGTTGTTGGCGAAGTCGATGCGTGTCACGCCCTCGACGTCGGTCAGTCGGCAACCCTCGGCGTAGTCGACGTACAGCGGATGCGGATCATGTAGCGCGGCGTTGCGGCTGACACCGCCAGGCAGGACTTTGAGCGCACGCTCGTAGAACGCGGCGCTCTTGCTGACTTCTCGGCTGACTTCAACTTGCCTGCTCATGTGCCTGCTCCTGGAATTGTCCCGTTTGAAATTGTGCTATTTTCGCAGCAGCGGCGCGCCTGTGCGATCTCGAACGTACTCAAAGTCCACGCCCGGGCACAACTCGACCAACTTGAAACCCGCTGGCGTGACGTCGATCACCGCGAGTTCCGTGTAGATTCGATTGACCACGCCGCGGCCGGTGAGTGGATAGGTGCAACGCTCGACGAGTTTCGGCTCGTTTTCCTTGGTGCGATGCTGCGTGATGACGTAAACGGACTTGACGCCCGCGACGAGGTCCATCGCGCCGCCGACGGCGGGGATTGCATCGGGTTCGCCCGTTGACCAGTTGGCGAGGTCGCCATTG
>CAZEZV010000196.1:0-7851 GCA_964516725.1 uncultured Phycisphaeraceae bacterium | reverse complement strand
CAAGGTGCTTGGCGGTAGTCGCTGCGGCTGCCGATTCGTCATGTGAAGCCGCGGGCATTCGCATCGTGAACGCTTGAATATCTGAACGCACTTCTATTGCGTACTTGGCCACCAGTGCAGAATCCAGTCCTCCACTTAGAAACACACCGGTCGGCACGTCTGCTTCAAGTCGCTTATGCACAGACTCACGAAGCATCGAATCAACAGCAGCGACAGATAGAAGGCTTTTTTTCGTTCCAAGAGCAACGCTCCACACCTCGTCGTCACAATCGTACTTCAAGCATGTGCCGATATCGCCAGGAATTCTGCACGTCCACGATGACCATACTTGCTGAACTTCAGTGGGAGGCGTTTGATTCCAGCCAAACTGCAGCCAGCCCTGAGCATAACTGCTGCATGGACCCAATGTTGGAAGCGAACAGTCTCTTGAAATTGCTGGCCAGAGTCTGTGGATCGCCGCGGCAGTGCTCGCAAAAACCGTGAACGTTGCCGAGTTCTCCAACTCATCTTGTGTGACGGGATACTCGTACTTATACAGCGGCTTCTCCGAAAAGTTGTCAACCGCAAGCACCCCTCCCGCAATCTCCCGATCCCAAATCGCCAACGCAAACATCCCCTCCAACTTCTCAAACAACACCCTCCCCCACTTCCTCCACCCCCACAACAAAACCTCCGTATCACTATGGTCCGTCCGAAACTCCGCTCCAAGCGCTTCAAGTACCTTCCGCAACTCGCGGTGGTTGTAGATGCAGCCGTTGAAGACCACTGCGAGTTGGTCCGCAGGCCGCGCGTCTCCCATTGCCCCTGGCTCTTCGGGCCGCAGCAGCATCGGCTGGCGCCCGCCCTCAAGGTCGATGATGGCCATTCGTCGATGGATGAGCGCGACGTCCACCGTTGTGCCATCGGCCCTCACCACGCGGTCGCGAAACCGCCCGCACCCATCAGGCCCGCGGTGCTTGATCGAGTCGTCGAGAATGTCGAGCCACTCCTCGTGAATGCTCTCCTCTCGCGGCGGCACGGGCACGCCCGGCGGATACGTTCGCAAAATGCCACCAATGCCGCACATGCGAGGACGGTACCCCGCCACTTCTTGGTACGACGCCACTCTGAGGTGGGCGAATCCTCAATCTCGACTACTTCGAATCCCCGGCGTGGGGCGCATCTCGCCATGCACCGAACGCGAGCATACTGCCAAGCCCGACGCGACCCAAAACCTACGCCCCGCACATCGTGCAAGGCCCTTCGCTGTAGACGAGCAGGAACGAATCGATATCACATGGGTCAAAGACGCTTGTATCGTTGTTGAAGTCCACGTCGTTGCATACAGCGCCGTTGGGGACGCAGGGCCCTTCGGAGTACAGCGAAAGGAACGAATCGATGTCCTGGGGATCAACGAGTGAACCATCATTGTTGAAGTCGATGGAGTCGCATGTGCATCCACCGTACGCGTAACGAGCAATGTGCCTAGCGGGGTTGCTGCCCTGCATGGTAAAGTCGCCGGCGACGAACAAGTCGGCACCGTTGCGAGTCCGTGCAATCGAGCGGACCTCGCCGTTGAGTCCGCCCGCCAATGGTGCCCAACTCGAGCCGGTCCAATCAGCCAGTCCATAGCCATCCACCCCTTGGCCCGACGCACCCGCAACATAGTTGAAGCGGCCGTACGTCACCGGTCCTGTGAACGTCACGTTGGGTTGTGTGTACGTCATGGCCTGCCACGTTGCGCCGTCGTAGAGCGCCGTGTTCGTCGCGTTGACGCCCGCAACGCTCGTGAAGCTGCCACGTATCGCGACCCGCGAGAAGTCGAGCGACCACACACGCTGCACCTGCTGAGCTCCGCCGTCCACCTGCGCCGCGAACTCGTTAGTCCCCCAGCGACGCGCAAAGTACAACTCGCCAGTGAAAGGCACACCGGGTTCGACGACCGTCACGTCAAACACGTTCCCCGGCGCGAATCCAAAGCAACTCCACACACCGGCATCCCACTTCGCAAGCCCGAAACACATGTCAGTGCCGAGCTGGTTGAAGTTTCCGACTGCAAAGACGCGATCGTCGAAGTTTGCCAGACCGCTGATCGCGGGCGTGTTTCCGAATGCGCTCGGGCTATTGGATCCGAGCGCAACCCACGCAGAACCATCCCACTTCACCACACCATTGGGCAACGTGCCGCTGATGACCAGTGTGTTGTCGGGCAACGTCACAATGTCCGTCACGACACCGCCCGGATTCCCCAACGCGCTCCACTGATGCGTCGCTGTGTCATACGTCGCGATTTTCGCAGCGATCACTCCACCCGCCTGCGTAAACGCGCCGCCCACGACAAGCAACTCCCGATATGGGCCACCGTTGGGATACCACATCGCGAGTGCTCGGACCTCTCCGACAACGCCCAGCGTGTGTGGCCCCTGCACCCAATCCTGCGTACACCCCTGCCCCCACGCGGCCGTCGCACCCAGCCCGACCATGCTCATGAAGCAGAATCCACCAAACGCGAGGAACTTCTGAGCCGGAGCCATACAAGCCTCGGAACGCCCGGAAAAGAGTGCGTTTCTGCTCATACCAAAAGTGTACAGGATTTGTCAACCCCTCTCGCCCCCGCTACCATCCCGCCATTCGGGCGCGTAGCTCAGTTGGCTAGAGCGCGGCTGTCACATAGCCGAGGTCACAGGTTCGAGCCCTGTTGCGCCCATTGAAGCCCCTTGCACAAACGTGTAAGGGCTTTTTTCGTTTTGTACAACCGTGGAAGCGACAACGGGTTGCGCGATTTCTTTACCCGTTGTGCCGGATTGTCCACTTTCGTACCGCCCCGCATTTTGCGCCACGAGTGCGCCGCTTTTTGCACCACCAATTCGCAAGCGCGTCGCCGCGTCGAAGTTTTGGTCGTTGGCCTGTAGGTAGTGCTTGCTCGCGACTGCAACCGTGTTGCCGATCCACTTGCACACGTCGGCCAACGGGAACGATGCCGCCCACTCGGTTTGCACACTCGCCCGCATGTTGTGGTACAAGCGCGGCCACTGCTCCACGCCCGCCTTGTCGAGAATGCGAACAAGGTGAGTGCGAAGGTTGGCAATCGACGAGCGATAGCCCGACACGACGTATTCCGCCTTTTCTGGTGCTTGGTCGAACGCCACTTCGAGATGCTCCATGAGTTCGGGAGCAATCGGCACGAATCGCACCGCGCCGCCCTCGTGGTGTTCCGTCTTGGGCGAGCGAACGCGCATGCGCTTGGCGTGCCAATCTACGTCGCACCAGCGAAGTGCGAGCGTTTCCGATGGCGTCCGCAGGCCCGCAAATCGACTGAGAGCCACGATACAACGCCAATCGTTGTCGGGGCATGCTGCCAGCACCTTGGCGATAACGTCCCTAGGAACGAACACAGAGCGTTCGGAGTTGGATTGCGGACCTGCCCGCACGTCGGAGAATGGCGAAGTGGCAACCATGCCCCACCGCACTCCGCGCCGGAACATTCCCCGCGCCACCTTGACCTGCTTCGAGCAAGTCGCCTGCGCGTACCCCGCCTCGCGCATGGCCTTTGCCCATTGCTCCGCTTCCATCGGACCAATCTTGGCAAGTTCGCAATCCTCGCCAAAGTGCCCCACTAGTGCCGCTTCGACCTGTCGATAGGCAGTTACGGTGCTGCCCTTCACTGAGATTGCATCGAAGTACGCTTTCAGCAGTTCGCCAAGTGTCCACTGGCGCGATGCTTCACGCGAGGGCACCAACCCCACCGCCGCGAGTTTCGCATATTGCACATCGCCCAGCCCTTTGAGCCACGTCATGAGTTCGGGTGTAGGCGCGTCACTCGTGCTTGCCGCCGCTGCAAGCCGCTCAATGCGAGTTTTCATCGTCTTCGCGTGTGATTCTTCCAGTTTGCCGAATCGCAGCGACTTGCGGTTGCCCGCGCTGTCGGTCCACTGAATGCGCCAGCCCGTTGCGGTCTTTGTCATGCTTGCCATAATTACTTCCCTCCCTTTGCTGCTTTGCCCGTTGCTTTCAATTCCAGCCCTAAGAAGTCGCACAGCACGCTCGCTTTGTTCAGCGTGAGGCTAGTTTTCCCGTTTGCGAATCGGCTTAGCACCGACTCACTCACGCCCGTTTTTTGGGCAATCTGATAGCGAGTCATCGGATGCCGCTCGATTGCTTTTCGGATGATGGTGTCAAAGTCTTGCATAGTTCTCCTGACAGTCTACCACATTACTTGAATTAGTGCAAGTGCATTCGTTGGAATTTCTACAAATCGTCGGCGACGTATCGGTAGCGCGTTGCTTTGCCCGTTGAAGGGGGTTCGACGATCACCAACGTCCCGTCATTGATAAACGCATGGAACCACCGATTCGCCGTTCCCTTGTCCACTTCGAGCAGGTCGCCCGCAAGTTCGTTGCTCAGGAAGAATGGGCCATCCCTCGCGGCGCGTTGAAGCTCTCGACAGAGAGACGCGAGTAGTCGGTGAGTTGATGAGTAGTCTTTGCTCCACAGGGGCGGCTCGGTCCCTTCGGCCCGCTCCAGCGCCTTTGCGACCGCATCTTCACCCTCTGGAAACTTCACGCGACCCCACCCGTACCCAAACTCACCCCACGTCGTTCCAAAGTCCTTCGTGATAATGCGAGGCAGCGCACGGGTGAACCATTCGTGAACAAACGGGCGCAGGATTGCAAGGTTCTCCCTCGTGATATCTCGCAGCGCGGGAATGCCCTTGAGCGCACGAGCAAATCGAAAGACATGCTTGTTGCGCTTGCCGTGCATGGGTGGAAGTGTTCGGTTGATCGCGTCTTCCACCATCGCAAGCGTTTTTTCATCAAACGAGGTGTGCGATATTGCTTCTATATGCTCTGTATCTCTGTTTGCTCCGTCTGCTCCGTGCGCTCCGTCTCTCGGTCTCTCAGTTCTCTCTGTCCTCTCGGTTGCGCAGGGCTGAAGCGTTTCGCCCCACGCCTGAGCCAAGCCCGCCGCCTTTGGGTCTACGTCAGGCACGTCACCAACGGGAAGTGGCACCAACCATGAATACACCGCGCCGCTGGCGTGTGTGCTTGGCGGGGCGCACACGTACAACCCCTCGCTGCGCAGTTCGCCGGTACCAAAGTCCTTCGTCTTTACGCCTTTCCAGCGCCCGTAGACGTGGAACCCTCGCGCCGTCTTCACCGTCGGCATGGTTTGAGCGTGTTGGGGGTAGGCTTTCGCCCAGCGTTCATATTCTGCCGCTTCATCGAAGTCGCGGACGTACAAGCCGCCCGACACTTCGCCCAAGATGATGCCCACGCCCGCCACGCCGCGCAGCTTCTTGAACCACGCGGGTACGTCCTTGGGGTCCGTGCGGACGGATTGCTGCGCCTTCCACGCTCGTAGGGTGGGTTTCTTGTTCAGCCCAACAGGGATCACGCTCCACCCTCGCCGCGCGTAGTCCGTTGCCGCGTCGATGATGGCTGCAAGGTCGATTCGCTTGGCAGATTCGGATTGAGTTTCGGGGAGGGAGCGTGTAAACTCTGTCTGTTCGTTTCCCGCTACGTGCTTGCCGGCCTGGAGCGGGTTTTGGGGTGGGGTTCTATCGCTCATTCACCCTCCTTTGCGGGTCGAATCTCCGATGCAGCTCCGCTGTACGCCGCTGTTCGGACCTTTGACCGTTCGATGAACGCGATCAAATCCGCCCTGTCATACTTCACTGACGACAGAATCCGCACGCGGGGAAACTCGCCCTTGTCCGCCAAGGTCCGCACGGTTCGCGGGCAGCATCCCAAGAACGCCGCCGCTTGGCGTTCGTCGTCTAGAACTCGCTCGGGCAGCGTTGAGTTGGGCAGGGGCTTGGAGAGATTCCATGCGTCGCCAGATGGGGCTTTACTTGCCATGTCGCACCCCCTCGCCCTTGGCGCGATCGGAGAGCATTGCCTCAACAGCCGCTTGATTGAAGAGCCACTTGCGGCCCACTTTCAGATGGGGCAGTCGCCCCGCTTGTGCCTCAGTCTTGATCCAAGCGATTGGCAGGCTGAGACGCGCCGCCAACTCCGCAATGCCGATGGGTGATGTCTTTATCATCGCCCAAAGTTTCGCAGATGGCGTGTGCGCAAAGTGTGCTACGAAGCGTGATTTTCCTGTGATTTTGGAGAGAACAAGGCAAACGTGCCCTTTTTGCAAGAGCGGATCATTGTGCCAAACGCCTTATGCTTACGGAAAGTGTGCGACAATCGAAAGTTGTCGCTACTACTGCCGCATCGCGCGCCGATTGTCTTTTCGCTCAGCCCGCACCCATCGCGCCGACCCGATGCCTCCCACGCGCGCCAAAGTTCCTGCACCGCAATTGCTTGGTGTCCCTTTGCGAAGGTGTATTGCTGTCCGAACCAAACCACCCAGGAGAAGTCTTCGGCATGCGAACACTCGCTAAGGTCAGCCGTCGTCTTTGTGTCACTATCCAAATCTTCTTCCGAATCTTCCGGTATATGTGACTGATCTTCCTCTTCCGAATCGTCATCAGACGTATCAAAACCGCCAAGGACTTGGTGAAGTGTGTCGCGCAAATGCACTTCGTCCAGAGTTGCCAACACCGCAAGCTTGCGCATGGCGGCCATGTGGTATTTCAGTGATCCGGAGGCTTCCTCGTCGATTTCATGGGGCGTGTAGGCCAGGTAGTCCTCATCTACCGCTCGCATCTGAACCTCTACGTCTGATCGGTACATCTCTTGTTGGCGGAATGCCAAGAAAGAGTCCTCAGCTTCCTCCACCTGATCTTGCGCCGTCAGCCACAGAGCAACCTGATTAGGATTTACCACGCGAAAATTCATCTGGTCCGATTTCCCGTAGCGCCTCTGCAAATACATTGATATCGCTTGGGCAACAACGGGAGTTTCGATTGACGCGAAACCCGTCCAATCTTCGCAATCTTCAGAGTCTGAATAGCAAAGGATGCTGTGCAAAGCTCTTCGATCTGTAGAACGTGTTGCCGCCGAAGTTCTTCCGATTGAAGAAATGCGCTTATCTGTGTCAGAAGTGTTGAGCCTCCTCGCTATTGAATCCGCGCGGTCGTATAAATCCTGATGGTGAAACTCGGGATCACCCATGAGTTCTATCGCGTCGTCCGCTCGTATCCAATCATCGCCCAGTTCATCCGAAGTGAAAATGTACAACAAACCGCCCTCTTCGTACAAGTCGGGCTGCATCACGTTGTAGATTCGTTGGCAAAGCGTTGTGTCGGGAGAGTAGTAGAACCATCCCCAAGGTTTGAGAGGCTTGTCCATCCCTTGCCCGGCGTCAAGGTATAAGTACGCCCCGTGTGGCGGCATGCAGGTCACTCGCTTTCAGGGCCAGTCGAACGGGTTCCAGCGCGAGTGAACCGGAACCCGTTCGATTGCACACGACCGGCGTTGCAACGCCATGCCGCTACCCACACGATTGTTGCCCCGTTGAGTCTCAGAGTCATTTTGGCAAATTGGAAACTGCCAAATGACCTTGACCCGGCGTGTTCCAGCCTGTGTGTGCGAGCCGACGTTCTGCTTTTTTCAGGAACGACCAACTTCTCCAATGCCGTCTCAACGTGGTCTGTCAGGTGAGCTTCCGAACCTGTCCATCGTCTGATGATACATCATGGCGATTGGTCTGGCGTGCCGCACTTCGCCGTGCAAAGTCCTGTGCGCATTCAAGGTACTCAATCTCGTCTTGCTGCTTTAAGATCCGGTGTCGCTCAAGGCCAACAGCAGAACTTCATGTGTGTTCCAGTCGCTTTGCTGACACCGACATCACTGAGAGTGCCTTGCAGCCACCTCGCTTTGATATCGCATCACTAAGAACCTCGCTGAAGCTCGTTTCGGCGAATTCCTTTTCGACGCGACCAAGTGCCGCGTTGAGTCGGCTGTGCAAAGGGCACAGTGC
>CAZEZV010000195.1:0-7865 GCA_964516725.1 uncultured Phycisphaeraceae bacterium | reverse complement strand
GCGAACGAGCAACCCGCTGGAAGAAAAGCATGCAGTGATCGCGTGGACTAATCCGGTCATGCTGGAAAACACGGTGAGAATCGCGCCTCAGCCTGGAGTTGTTGTGCGTGAAGACGATACGCTTCCGATGCCCCCGTCTATTCTAGGTGCGCCTTCAACTTGCAACGTGAAAAATGCAGCATCCGCCGGAGGAGTTATTTTTAATGCGGATGATTCAGGCCACGGCATTGCTGTCGCTCGATTCACCAGAGGAGGACAAGTCGTACACCGTGTGGCGGTTTCCGCAGTGGTTGAATTTGTTCCTCCGGAGCTACCAAACATTCTGCAGCCTCCACAAAAAGATGGAATATGGTTGTTTGACATTACTACTGGTTCCGACGGGCATGTGAATGCTCTAACAACTCAAGCAATTAGACCTCTCGCTGTCGAGTGTGTAGATGTGATGGATGCAGAACTGAACAGTAATTCAGAGCTACCTCCGTTCGTGTTTGTCGATGTCGGGTTGCCCAGCATGAACGAACAAGGCGATGTTCTTTTTGGAGCCATTATCGCACGGCCGGTTAGTGGGACTGGAGCGGTTGTCTATGAATCGAGCGTCTGGCTCTGGAGAGAGCAGTGTCAGTTCCTCCGGTGTATTGCACTTAGCGGTGATCAATTGGACTTGCCACCGCAGGTTGCGCCAAATCTGGGTGGCCCGGTTGTGTTGGAGCACTTGGCAGTCACTCATGGTACCGGTGGACGTGACGGGCGAAGTCAGAGCATGAGCAGAATTGGCCAAGTTGCAATCGGTGCAACGTTTTCCAGACCATCAGGAGCGATTGGCGAGGCGATTGTCGTCTCCCCCAGAATTGGATGGTGCATCGCAGATCGTAATTTTGATGGAATAGTTAATCCGTTGGATCTGCAGGATTTTATTGATTGCACGAATGGCATCACCCATCCGGGCAGTCCTTGTTGTGACTATAACGGAAGTGGCACAAATGATGTTGAAGATTGTGAAATATTCATGGAAAGGTACAACAACAGATGTGTCACATGTGACGACATAGATATCAACAATGACGGGTCTGTGATGGATCCTCAGGACATCGAAGCATTCTTGAGTATCTATAGCGAAGGGCCATGCGTCCCAGAAGAAAACACTTGTCAAGATATCGATTTCAATAATGACGGGTCGCTCTTCGATCCATGTGACATAGATTCATTCTTGTTGAGATTTTCTGAAGGCCCATGTACGGCATGTGGTATAGTGCTACCAACCAACTGCCAGCCGTAGGTAGGTTGGGCTCGGTGCGGCAGCGGCCGTCGGCCTGGCGCTCGACTAATTGCTGACTCGGCATCTGCTGAGTACTACTTCTAAATATGAAAACGGCACACGAGAGTGTGCCGTTTTTTTTGGCGACTTTGAGAGGTCGATGTCACAAAAAGCAACCACGGCGTGGTGGTTGACACGCCGTGATGAGGGATTCGGGAGGTTGGGGAGTGAGACCAACTCCTGATCTTGAGATGTCTGGATGTTTGATCGTGAGTCTTGATTAGTCGTCGTGATCTTGCTCACCTTGAGCCTGGACCAGTTTGCGCAGGTATTCGTTTTCGCGGCGGGTGGCTTCGAGGTCAAAGACGAGGTACTTGATGGACAGGCGCAGGTAGTCGAGGGACTCCTGAAGGTCCGCGACGGTCTTCTTCATGCGTTCGTGGCGGTCCTTGGTTTCGTTGGCGAGAGCCGTGAGGGGCGCGCGCTGCGCTTCGGGGAGCGCGTTGATCTGGTTGATAAGGTCGCCCAGCTTCTGTTGAAAGTCCTGCTCGTTCATAACTCGCTCCTCGTGTCTTTGATTTGTTGCGACCACCGATGGGTCGGCACTTGAAGAGATACAACCAGTGAGCCAGTGTGCCGGAGCGCGTGCGTGCCATAGCGCGTGTTGATAAAACCGGCTTGGACACTGGTGAAAATCGACACGCAAGGGGGCGTGCGGAGTGTGCGTTGTGTGCGGGCGGTGGTTTATGACGGGCGTTGTCTTTTCGCAACGCGCTTTAGCGCCCGATGTCGACGCGACGCAACGCGGCTTTGGCGGCGTGTCCGGCGGCGGCAACGGCCTGGCTCAGCGCTTTGGCGTCTTCGCGGCGCGCGTCCTTGAGCAGTTTCTTGAAGTGGGTGTCGAGGGCGATGCGGAAGCGGTCCATCTGGGCTTCGAGTTCGTGGCGGTTGAACGCGGACATCGGGTCTCGCAGGCCGGTCTGGGCTGTGGCCCAATCAAGCACGCCCGCGGGCTTGTCCCAGTACTTATAGACGTCAAGGGTTGCCTGGACTCGCTTCATGAGCGGGAGGAACGGATCGTTGATGTTTTCGGGGAGCTTCTGTAGGGCCTGCTGGGCTTCGTTGCGGTCGATCACTTCTTGCATATTGGGTTCACTTTCGGACTCGGTCTCTGAGTTGTCGTTGCTCTTTGCTCGGCGCTCACGCGCTGCAAAGTTGGAATCGCTTGTGGATTCGGTTGTTTGAGCAAGGCTCGCGGCGTGCATTCGGGTTGCGAACGCGGCCAAGGGGGCTTCGCTTGCTGGTCTTAGATCGGCAAACGCGGTTGAAATAGTTTTCAATCCGGCTCGGGCAAATCGGATGGTGAGGCGTTGGCAGGGTTTGCCTTCGTGGAGTTGGCCTTCGGCGGTCATGACATCGCCCGGCCCCCATTCGGGCTTGCCTGAGTGAATGACGCTGTCGCCTTTCGAGAATGTGCGGGTCGCCATGTGGACTCTGCCGACTCACTCAGGCGCAACCGCCCTGAGTGCGACTGTTTCCCTCACCCGTCGGGCCGCGCTGGCTGGCACGTACACCATGCACATGCGTCCACGCGTTCCCGTCGTGTGCTGCAGTCATTCAAATGCTCAAATGCCCCGAAAAAAACTGCCGACGACACCATCGTGCGGGCGGCGTGAAATACTGTGACGTTGGTCGGCATTGCACGGTGCTTTTGTGCAATGCTGGGTGGAATTTGGCAGTGACAATCAAGCGTCCCTGAGCGAAACCTTAGGCCGATGCACCGTCCGCGTTACGAGTCTCGCATGGCCTGGAAGGCAACCCCCGATGCTACTCACGGGCTGGAAGCCCGTGCCACGCCTATCATTCGTTACCCGTCTAGAGATGATAGGCATATTCGAGCGACGTGTCGTCGGCTACGCGTGTTTGTCATTATGGGTCGGGGGCGGCTTGCGGTTCGGGGACGGACTTTTTTGGGAATAGATACACACCATGATCGAAGCACTCAAGAGCGATGAAATTGTGAACAAGATGGGCGGCCGGTTCAAGCTCTGCACGCTGGTGCAGCGCCGGCTTGAGCAATTGATCGACGGGGCGAGGCCCCTGGTCGAGCGCGATGGGCGGACTGATCTTGAGATCGTGATCGAAGAGATCATGCAGGACAAGATCACCTTGGAGTGGGACTCGAGCAAGATTCAGCATGTGAGTGATCGGTAAGAGTACTCATAGTGGCACAGGCGTCCTCGCCTGTGCCTGACGTGGTTGGGTGATTGGGCACAGGCGAGGACGCCCCCCGACCTGTGCCACCGATGCACGGATGTCTGACACCGATTCCATCCTCACGCCAAAGGCCTACGACCCGGCGATTCTCGCCCGCGTCGCTCGTGGCAAGCGGGTGTTGGTGTGCGTGAGTGGGGGTATCGCGGCGTATAAGACGGCGACGATTGTCTCGCGCCTCGCGCAGAGCGGGGCGCAGGTTTCGGTGGCGATGACGGAGGGCGCGACGAAGTTTGTCACGCCGCTCACATTTCAGGCGTTGTCGGGCAATCCGGTGTATACGAGTCCGTGGGATCACCACGAGAGCAACGATCCGCAGCATGTTTCGCTGGCGCGGGCCGTGTCGCTGGCGGTCGTTGCGCCCTGCACGATGAATACGCTGGCGAAACTTGCGGTTGGGAGCACGGATGATGTGGTCACGCTGATTCTGTCGGCGATTGATCGTGAGAACACGCCGATCGTGTTGTGTCCATCGATGAACGCCGAGATGTGGGCACAGGCGAGTACGCAGCGCAATCTTGAGACGTTGAAAAGGGACGGGTTCAGGTTCATCGGGCCGGATGCGGGCTGGCAGGCATGCCGCACTCTTGGGGCGGGGCGTATGAGCGAGCCTGAGGTAATACTTGGGGGCGTTTCTGATCTCTTGGGCAAGCCAGCGAAAGCACGAACTGCTCCCAAACGCCGCGGCGGCAAGTAGTTGCCATGAATTCAAGAACTTCTTTTGAGATGCCAGAATTGCACTTGACAAGCAGTTGATTTTCCTTCATACTGTACGTGTTCTGTTGGTGTGCCACGCTCCAGTGGTTGCGATGTCTGTCATCGCGTGTCGTTCTCGGAGTTTGGCTGCGCGTCTGAGCGCTGTTCTGTCGCATTGCGTGTCTGTTTGAAGTGTGATTGTCGGATCGTGTCATGGTGTTGTTGCACTGTGCGCGAACGTGCGGGCTTGCGATTCAACAAGAGGTCGCGTTTATGAAAAAGATGTATCGGGAATGGAATGCAATCAAAGCTCCGAGGGCCATGAAGGGCTTCACGCTCATTGAGTTGCTGGTGGTGATCGCCATCATCGCGCTGCTCATCAGCCTGCTGTTGCCTGCGCTCGGGCGATGGAGATGCGTGAGCAAACTCACGGTGTGTGCGGTGAACCAGAAGCAGTTTGGCGTCGCGACGCACACGTACGCCGCGGACTTCCAGGACAAGATATTCTCGTTTACGTGGGTGTCGGGCATTCGTCCGAGCGGCGAGATCTCAGCGCCGGACATCATTAACGGATATCCGACGGCGCAGAACCCCGATGACTTGCAGTGCGCCGCTCGTCAGGCGGTGAATATCGTGCGACGCAGGTACGGAAACACGACACTGCCGATCATTGCAGCGTGGATTCCCCACGTGTATTACTCGCACTTGGTGTTGCAGGACTACCTCGATCAGCGTCTGCCCGCGAAGATGGTGGTCTGCCCGGAGGACGCGAATCGGCTCTTGTGGCAGAACGTCGAGCAATTCAACGCAAACTCGTTTGGTCCGAATCAGCCAGCGCCGGGCGGTGCCCAGTGGCGGTGGCCGTTCAGTTCGTCGTACACCGTTGTCCCTTCTTCGTATCAGAAGGATCGCTCCACGACTGGCGCGGATATCGCGACGCCAGCGGGCGGCCCTGCGGGTGCGCCGCACGGCTTCTACTTTGGACCCACGCAGAACAACGTGCTTGGAAAGCGGAAGTTGGGCGACATCCGCTCGCCATCGAACAAAGTGCAGTTGTACGACCTTCAGGCGAATCACTGCGCGTTGAACAAGCGGCGCGCGTTCTTTGCGTCGCCAACGACTGCGCAGCCATTGCTCGCCTTTGACCAGTCGGTGTCCAACATCAAGACGAATCGCACAACGCTCGGGGGATGGCCCGTCTTTACAGGGAGCAACTTCATTCCGATCACCTACGCGTACGCGCCGCAGACGTGGGAGCCGCCCGCAGACAACACTCCGGCGGCATCCATGTATGCGCGATTCGCGTGGACATACGGTGGGTTGAAGGGCCAAGACATTCCGAGTCGCTCGGCAGATGCCGAGATCATCGTGACGCCCGCCGTTGACGCCAACTTCCGCGTCCGCCCGCCATTTTAGTGGTTGACGAGGTTCGCGCAATTGTGCTGAGATTGAAGCACGAACCGAATTGGTTCGTGCTTTTTTCATCGCGGTGTGACTTGACAGAATTGTGATTTCGGGGTGGCAGCCAATCTGATCGCGATGAGATTGGGCTGAATTTCGAAACCCCGCGCATTCGGGCGTGTATATTCCTTCATGCCCCTGGGGATTCGCATCACCAAGTCGCAGCTGCACCTCGCGTTCGCGGAGCTGGATCGATTCCCGGAAGAGAAGTGCCTGAGGTTTGTCAAAGCCGCGCAGGGCGGATTTTTGCTGAGGAGCGGCATGGGGTTGCTGCTGCTTGCGCTGTTTCTGCTGCTGACAGGCGGGCTCGTGTTTGGCGCTGCGTCGCTGTACCTCGCGCTGGGCGGTACGTTTGAGGAGCGATTGCTGTCGGGGCGAGGTCGCATCGCGCTGAACGTGGGCATACTTGGCGGAACAGCCGCGATTCTGCTTGGTGCGTCGCTCGCATCGCTGTTCGCGCGTGACCTGTGGCTTCGGGGGCGCATCCGCTACGTGCTGGACATGCGGGGGCGGTGTTCCAAGTGTCACTACGGGCTGCTGGGCTTGCCCGTCTCGGAGAAGTTTGAGGTGCGCTGTCCAGAGTGCGGCGAGACAACGAAGGTTGATCCGTCGCTGGCGGCGCTTGCGGGCGAGTCGGCGAGTGGCGAGCGGCGGCTTGTGAGCGAGGACGCGGTGCTTGACACGAGCAACGTCTTCTGGACCACCCAGCGCCGGCGGTTTGTCGCGAGGTGCGTGAAGCGCGGCGCGCTTGGCGCGGCGGGATTGGTCGTGCTGCTGATCATGGCGGCGTTGTGCTGGGAAGTGTTTATCCGTGTGCAGGCGTCTCGTGCGGTGAAGATGCGGCCCGGCGTTGCGGCGATTCAGAAGTTTGTCGAGAGCAAGCAGCCTGTGGCGTATTCGGCGGAGGAGGACGCGTGGGCGGTGTTGGTGAAGGCGATTGAGACGATGAACCTGGCGGATCGGGACTTCAAGGGCGAGGAGAAGAGGTGGCCGACGTTCACGAAGGCGATCAAGGCGGATAACAGCACTACGGAGGTGTGGGACGCTGTGCAAGGACAGATGATTCAGCCTGGCGAAGATGGAAAGGTGGAGAAGTCGCGAGAACTTTTCCCTGAGTTTACTTCAATACTCAATCCACCCGAAAACGACGATGAGTTCGAAGCAGCGTACAACCAGGCTATTGCGGAACTTGGCAGGTCGATGATCGAGAAGTATGAGAAAGACGGGTTGTTTGACTTGCTTCGCAAAATGCCGGCGCAGAAGTGGGCTGTCAAGCCGCTCCACATGGGGGCTGATCAATCAGCGATTGACATTCTGCTGCCTGAGTTGGGCGGCGCGAGGCAGTTGGCTCGTGTTGAAGTTGGGCGGATTGATCTCGCTCTCGCGGCTGGAGATGTCAACAAAGCAATTGATGCGTTTGAAGAGTTGATGGCGTTGCAGCGAGTGCTTGGACAGCAGGCTTGGATGATCAACCGTCTTGTATCGCACGCGATTTTTTCGTTGACGACGACGCGTGTGGCTGATATTGCAGTAAAGGCGGATGCGCATCAGTTGGCGAGACTGGAAGCGATCACGCAGGAGCAACTCATGACGATGACCACGGCGGATGCATTGGAAGGCGAGCGTCTTGGGGGAGTGGACATCATCTGCTGGGTTTTTTCTGATCCCAAGCGAGTTCGATTTGGCAAGTATTCGCCGGGCATAAGCGATTTTTTCGGGGGCATCGGGACTGGCATGAATCCAGGTCAGCACTTGGGTTTCTTGAATGAGAATGTCGAGGCGCTGAATGCCTACTACGAGCAATCGAAAAAAATCTCAGTATTAACGAAGTCGCAGCAGAGCAAACAGTTTGCAACGTTGCCTGCGAACCTTGGGCTTGTCAACATGATCGCATCGGCAACGAATCGCTATTTTGATACCGAACGTTTGCGCTCGCAGCAGGAAGCTGCGGTGGAGATGATGCTTGCCGCATATCGCTTTAAGGCCGAGAAAGGGACGTTTCCGAGTTCTCGCGCGGAGTTAGAGGCGTTCACTGGTAGGCCGTTCCTGATTGATGCAATGACGGAGATGCCGTTCGAGTTTCTGAGATTGGATCCGGCAAAGGACAAGTTTGGCAGGGAGTTCATTCTTTATTCCGCTGGGCCGGACGAAGTGGACAACGGCGGAGTCGAGGCACCAC
>CAZEZV010000194.1:0-7887 GCA_964516725.1 uncultured Phycisphaeraceae bacterium | reverse complement strand
GCCGAGATCGATGAGTACGTTCGGGCAGGCCGTCTCAATCACCTCGAGCGTCGGGAGAGGGTCCATGCACCATGTGTTCGCAGTGAATCGGTGGGGTTTTCATGTGCGGCACATTGAAGCCTCAGCACATACCCTGCAACATGCCCTCCGACCACGGCTCTTCTTACTCCAACCCCCACCCCCACACCTCCCCCACCCCCGCTTCCCCCGACGGCATGACCACCAACCTCGCCGGGAAGCTCGATTACTCACAATACCTCGCGCTTGACCAAGTCCTCTCCGCCGCGAAGCCGCTTTCGGAGCATCATGATGAGTTGCTGTTCATCATTCAGCATCAGACGAGTGAGTTGTGGTTTAAGCTGATTGTGCATGAGCTTGAGGAGGCAATGCGGCTGATTCGTGGTGACGAGTTGGACTCGTCGTTTAAGGTGCTTGCGCGAGTCAAACACATTCAGCATCAACTCCTCAACCAGTGGAGCGTGCTGGCGACGCTGACGCCCAGCGAGTATGTGAAGTTCCGGCACTTGCTGGGGCCGGCGAGCGGGATTCAGAGTTACCAGAATCGCATGATCGAGTTCATTCTGGGCCGGAAGGATGAACGCATGCTCGCGGTGTTTGAGCACAAGCCGGAGATTTACAAGCGCGTGAAGGCGTGCCTTGAGGCGCCGACGTTGTACGACGAGAGTTTGCGGTATCTGGCGCGGCCGCATGCGAAAGGAGGCGGCGGCCTCCCCATTCCGCCAGAAGTTTTGAATCGCGATGTGACGAAGCCTTATGAGGCCAACGAAGCCGTGATGAAGGTCTGGCAGACGATTTATGAGAACCCGGAGAAGTACTGGAACGCGTATGAACTGGGCGAAAAGCTCGTCGACATCGACGAAGCCCAGGCCATGTTCCGCTTCCGCCACCTCAAAGTCGTCGAGCGCATCATCGGCTACAAGCGCGGGACCGGCGGGACGGCGGGGGTCAACTACTTGGCGAAGATGGTGTTTGACAAGATGTTTCCGGAGTTGTGGGATGTGAGGACGGAGATTAAGGGGTAGGGGAGCGGCGAACGGCGATGTGAGCATGCGGCCCGATCGCAAGAGAGGGCTTGGTTTGAGACGGTAAGACGGTACAACTGCATCCTGCGACCTTGGATTCAAACATGAATACCAGCAAACCAACCACACTCAAGGACGGCGCCAAGTGCACGGTCATCGGCGGCACGCACGAAGGGAAGCGTGGCACTGTCGCGGACATCAACATCAGCAAGACCGGGCACCAGACCATCACTGTGGTTCAGGCGGATGGGGAGCGATTCAAGACGTTGGGGAAGAATGTGGTGGTTGAGAAGTAGGGTGTGGCCAGCACATGCGTGTTTGTCGAGGCACGTACGATTGCTCAGGTCTCTGACATTCTTATTCGCCTTTTCACCGTTTCACAACAAACTTTCATCGGCGGGGACCGCCGATGAAGACGGATTGGCGGGGGACCGCCAATCTACCCCAAAGCATGCACCTCCTTCTCCCCAACCCCCGCGGCTTCTGTGCTGGTGTTCGCATGGCCGTCGATGTCATTGACCAAGTCCTTGACCTCTTCCCCGATCAAACCATCTACGCCTATCACGAGATCGTGCACAACAAGCACGTCGTCGAGCGGTTTGTGGCTCGGGGGGTGGCGTTTGTCGAGACTATTGAAGAGATTCCGATTGGGAGTGTGGCGATTTTTTCGGCGCATGGGGTGTCGCCGCATGTGCGGGCGTTGGCGAAGGCTCGCAATCTGACGGTGATTGATGCGACGTGCCCGCTGGTGACGAAGGTACACGCCGAGGCAATTCGGTATGCACGGCAAGGCTATCAGATTCTGCTGGTCGGGCACAGGGACCATCAGGAGGTTGCGGGGACGATGGGCGAAGCGCCTGACGCGACGCAAGTGGTTGAAAGTCCGGACGACATTCCGCACCTTCGCATCATCGATCCTAACAAACTCGTGTACCTCACGCAGACGACGCTGAGCACTGATGACGCGGGCGTGATCATCAACGCGTTGCGTGCGGCGTTCCCCAACATCAAGGAGCCGCCGGGCGGGGATATTTGCTACGCGACGACGAATCGGCAGCACGCGGTGCGGCAGCTTGCGCCGCGGTGTGATCTGGTACTGGTGATCGGCAGCAAGAACAGCAGCAACAGCAAACGCCTGACCGAAATCGCAGCAAATGTGGGCACGCCCGGCTACTTGATCGACGACGCAAGCGATCTCGATTGGTCGTTGTTCAAGACGGGGAAGGAAACTGTGCTGCTGACTGCTGGCGCGAGCGCGCCGGAAGATATCGTGAGCACGGTGTGCAGGACGTTGCTGGAACGATTTGGGGGCACGATTGAGGTTGCGGATATTTTCGAGGAGACGATTGAGTTCAACGCGCCTGCGGGGCTTCGCAAGGTGATGAGCGAAAAGGGAATTGATCCGGAGTCGAGGCGGTTTCGCGTGGAGCCGCCGGTGATCACGAAGAGTTTGTATGGGGCGGTGCCGATGACGGTGAGTGCGAAGCGGGCGTGAATGACACGTGCCACCGACTATCGGTGGCACGGTGTTTTGCTCAATATCGACATCAACGCACAGCGGCGACGTTTTCGACGTGGCGGCGCACTTGCTCTGCTTCTTGTTCTGCCCATTGGGCTGAGCCGACGACATCGGGGGTGGGAGGCGTCGGAGTGGTTCCGGTGTCGATGCCCAGCAGCTTGAGGTTTCGCACGTTCGCGCGGAAGAAGACGTCGATGACGTCGCCAAGGCCTGGCACTTCACCGACGACGACGTCGAGGAGCACGTTGCCCATCATCTTTGCGATGGTGCCGCCGGTTGCGCCGAGGCGGTAGCCTTCGTAGACGATGTAGACGGACATGCCGCCCGTGATGAGGTCGCCGATGCCGGGGACGAGGCCGATGAGGGCGTCATAACCAACGCGAATTTGCGTGCCGGGGATGAGCACGGCGTTGTCGAGCATTTTGGCGAGGGCGCGGAGGCGCTTCTCGGCGTTTTGTTTCTGGGCTGGTGTGTCGTATCGCGTGAACATGCTCGCTCCGGACTGTTGCCACGGCTGATCGTCTCGGGAAACACGTAGAATATCAAGGTTGTCGTACGTCAGTATTATTCGGAAGTTCGCTCGTTCTCTTTCCCGCGAAATCCCAGCCCGTTTTTCTCTCCTTCCTCTCCCACGATTGAACTCCGTGTCTCTGTGATGAATCAAAGACTGCAAGCCGCACGCTACAACGAGCGCTGCGCCAAGAAATGCGAGTTAGTGTCCACGACATGAAGAATCACGAACGCATCCTCGTCCGTATTGTCCGCGAGGCTTGTGCTGCGATGCAGCCGCGGATCGCGGTCGAATCGCTTGGCGATGGCTGGATTCTCCGCCTCTCGCGCACCCATGAGAACACGCGACGCATCATCGGCCACATTCACGGGTACTGCTTTGACCTCAACCCAGCCGCGACGCACCAGCTGTGCTGCGACAAAGCCGCGGCGGCGGAAGTGCTGGCGTCGCTCGATATTCCGTGCGTTCCGCATCAACTCGTTCTGCATCCTGACATGTCCCGCTTCGTGCCGCACCACGGCACGTGGGAAGCGATTCTCAGAGCGTGGCGTGCGTGGAATCAGGATGTCGTTGTGAAGGACAACACGGGGACGGGCGGGCGGGGTGTGTATCACTGTCGATCGATTGTCGAGCTTGAACGTGCGGTGTACTCGCTCTTTGCGAGGCAGGACTCGCTGGCGATTTCGCCCTTTGTTGATGTGAAGCACGAGTATCGGTTTGTGATGCTCGACCACGCCTGCGAGCTTGCGTATGAGAAGGTGCGAGCGACGGTGACGGGGGATGGGGAGAGCAGCACCTTGGCGCTCGCCACCAAGCAGGCGGCGCTGACGGGCGACGCGCTTTCACAGCTGCTTGAGAATCTCACGGATTCAGAACGCACGGCGCTCGCGAGCGTGCCAGCCCGAGGGGCAACTCACGTTCTCAACTGGCGACACAACCTTGGCCAGGGCGCGACGGCACGCGTGCTTGACTGCGCTCGTGTCGGTTCTGGTTCGGGCGCACACCTCGAGAACAGCGCGATCAGCCGCGCTCTGACACTCGCGCAGCGGGCCGCACTGGCATTGAATCTCAGCTTCGGCAGCGTGGACATCATCGCGGACGGGAAAGGCGAGTACGCGGTTCTTGAAGTCAATAGCGGAGTGATGATGGAGTTTCTTGCACAGACGCTGCCGGAAGGACCGGCGATTGCGAAAGACATTTACACGAAGGCGATCCGATTGATGGCCCAGCGCGCGATGTAGCCACCAAAGACTTCGAATCACGCACCACAACGCACGCAGCATCCTCTTCGAACTTGGTATCTCCATCTCTACTTCGGTTTGTCACTCTCCAACATGCCCCGCAAACCTCCACCAACATCGAGACGCCCCGACGATCCTCCTCCCGATCCCGCACGCACCGCCAACGACATCCTCACCCGCGCCAAGAACGCCGGCTTTGCGCTCGCGGGTATCGCGCCCGCTCAGCCTTCCCTCTACCAGCAGCAATTCCGCGACTGGCTCACGTCGGGCAAGCATGGCGATATGGACTATCTGACTGAAGACCTCGGGACGCGGCTTGATCCGACGCGGATTCTTGAAGGCACGAAGAGTTTTATTGTCGTGGCTGATATGTACGCAGGTCGCGCGATTGCGCGATCGGGCGCGGTTGGTGGTTCGTTTTTGAACACAGAGAGCGCAGAGAAGGCGCAGAGAGCACAGAGCGGAGATGGTGCAGAAGAAAAGGACGGCGACAGCCTCGCTCCTTCATTTTCTTCCCCCTCTGCGTTCTTAGTGCTCTCTGTGTTCAAAAGCGATACGCCACAGTCGCACGATCTCTACCAAGGCCGCGTGGCCCGCTACGCGCAGGGCAGAAACTACCACGACGTCATGAAACGTCGGCTGCACAAGCTCGCCGACCAACTCCGCATCGACTATCCCGGCTCGGCGTTCCGAACATGTGTCGACACGGCTCCAGTCAACGAGCGCGAACTTGCATCGCTCGCAGCACAAGGCTGGCAAGCCAAAAACACCCTCATCATCAATCCAAAACTCGGCAGTTACATGCTGCTCGGCGTCGTCGCTACAACACTTGATCTCACGCCAAACTCACCTCGCGTCCCCGACAGTTGCGGCACATGCACCCGCTGCATCGACGCATGCCCAACGCAAGCAATCACTCCCTACAGCGTCGACGCACGCCGGTGCATCAGCTACCTCACGATCGAACATCGCGGCCCAATCGATCCACAACACTTCGCAGGCATGGGCAATTGGATTTTCGGTTGCGATATCTGCCAGGAAGTCTGCCCACACAATTCGCCAAGAAATTACACCGGGGATGCGGGGAGGGAGGCTTCGCGACGAAGCCCCGGGTCGAACACCAGCAACGCAGCGAATCACACCATAAACACAAGACATCAAGCACCTCACAATGCGTATGCACCGATGCACACGCACTTTGATCTGCTGCAAATGCTGGGTTGGTCTGAACAAGATCGCCGCAGAGCCTTCACCAACTCACCGATGAAACGTGCGACGCTCGCAATGATGAAACGCAACGCGCTGATCGCATTAGGCAACACAGTCCGCGAACTCGAATCTCAGCAACGAAATCACCCAAGTCCCAACGCCGGGGCTGCGGGGGGGGAGGCTCTGCGACGAAGCTCCGGATCGAACGACTCTACCGCTCTTCTTCGCTCGCGGATAACACAGGCTGCGTCGGATCCCTCGGAGCCGGAACTGGTCCGCCAGACTGCGGCGGCTGTCCTCCACTGGCTTGATCAGGACCAGCCAACGCCGCTGCGATAGTGCCACAGGCAATTGCAATACCAAGTCCTATCCACAGCATCGGCGTGTCGCGATCGATAAACCCTCGCTGAAACGAAACAACCGCGCCTGCTGACCCCATGATCACAAGCGTGCTCCTTGGACGCGTGACACCGGGCGTTCGCTTTCCGAAGGGCATACAGCAGCCAAGCACCATCACCGGGAAAAACAACCCGTAAAACACCATGAACACTCGATACATCATCTCCGACATCGACATATCAACATTCTTCGGAACGACAACAGCCGCAATCTGCGGCATTGCCGATAGAATCGCCAGCACCATCCCAACAATCGCCGCGATAAATGTCGCGTTCGGCTTCGCGCCCGCGTCATTCCATCCCTGAATCGAACTCACCGAGCGTTCATGCACCGCGAGTGTGTACGCAAGTTGTATCGCGATGTGAAAAATCACCGCCCAAGGCAATCCCGCCGGGGCAAGGTTCGCCTGCTGCTGTGCGCCGTCTCTAACTAAGTACGCACCATAGAAAAGCGTCCCCGCAATCATCGCCGCAAACATAATCAGAAACCCGAGCGAAAACGTCGCCTTTGGTTTCGCCGTTCGCTGCATTACAAGATGAAACGTTCCATCAAACAGCGGGCACAGCATGAATCCAAACATGCATACGCCAAGCAGCGGGCCGAGATGGCCATCACCTTTAAGGAGCGGATCAGGCAACTTGTCCAACGTCGCATCCGCAGGATTCGTGACAGCCCACCCCACCAGCAACGCAACCGACACAACCCACACAATCACACTCACAAGCCTTCGCTTTGCATCATCAAGCAAATTCGTCGGCAGCAGAAAAAAAACACTCGCTCCTGCGGCGATCACGCCAAGCGTCCACACCGACAACCCAAGCCCACGCAACATCCACGCCCCGAAAAACCACTGAAACGCGATCGTGATGTAACTGAACAAGCGAATCGGCCTCGCATGCACACGCACAAACGCCTTGCTCGTCTCCGCATCGCGCATCCACCACGCAAACGCCGCGGCTCCGAGGCAGTTGGGAATTGCGAAGACAAGAAACGAGCCGACCCCCATGTCGCGCAGCAGCAGCACGGGCAAGAACATGCCGATGCACCACGTCCATGAGCACGCGAGGAATGCGGCGTCGCCGACGGTCGCGAAGAGTGGATTCGGGGGGTTCGTTTGCCGAGCGTCGGTCATTGTTGAGTGTATATCTCCGAAAGCCCCTCCCTAAGGAAGGGTTGTAGTGGGCGAGTGTCAGGAGCGTTTTTTTGTGGTTCGCTCACCACAGAGGCACAGAGACAGGAAGAGAGAAAAAGTGATCTGGCATGCGGTTTTTTCCTGCTGCTCTTATTCTGTCTTCTCTTCTTCTCTCTGTGGCTCTGTGGTGATCGATCATCTTGAACCGCACTACTCCTCGCTGTTTTCAACTCCGTCACTTCGTCACTCTCTTCCATCCTACAGCCCCAGCAAGCCGCTCCCTTACGGTCGGGCTGCATGTTTTTTCCCTCCTACTTTCCCCCATGACCGACCTCGTCCCCATCCGCCGCGCTCTCGTCTCCGTCAGCGACAAGACCGGCTTGCTCCCCTTCGCGCAAACACTCCACTCCCTCAACATCGAAATCATCTCTACAGGCGGCACCGCCGACCTGCTCAAGAAGAGCAACATCCCCGTCACATCTATCGACGCCGTCACCGGCTTTCCCGAAATCATGGACGGGCGTGTCAAAACACTCCACCCCAAAGTTCACGGCGGGCTCCTCGCCCGCCGCGATGACGCCGCGCATGTCCAGGCGATGCACACCCACGGCATCAAACCCATCGACCTCGTCTGCGTGAATCTCTATCCGTTCGAGCAGACCATCGCAAAGCCCAGCTGCACGCGCGACGACGCCATCGAAAACATCGACATCGGCGGCCCGAGCATGATTCGCTCCGCCGCGAAGAATCACGAGCACGTTGCGGTCGTCACAAGCGCCGCCCAGTACGCCCGCGTCACGCAGGAACTCATACAAAACCGCGGCTCAACAACC
>CAZEZV010000193.1:0-7895 GCA_964516725.1 uncultured Phycisphaeraceae bacterium | reverse complement strand
GGAAGCAACTTCGGATTCCTCGATCACACCCGTGAGCACGCGATCCTTGGTGATGGTGTTGGACTTGGTGCGCTCGTTGATGCCTGCGGCAAGGCGCGCGGAGACGCCTTCGACGCGGTGCATCATTTCCGAGCAGGTGCAGCCTGACTTGCTCAGTTCTTCGAGTGCTTGACGCTCGACGATGGGAGGGAACTGCGAGTCTTTGTAGTATGGGAAGTGGCCGCTGGTTTTGTAGAGTTCGAGGCGGCCAATGTGCGGGGTAAAGACTTCGGTGTAGCCTTGCTTGCGCAGCTCGGCTGCAATGAAGTTCTGGAGTTCCTTGCGGATGATGGAGCCGTTGGGGGTCCACAGAATGAGGCCCTGCCCCACGTCTTCGTCGATGTGGTAGAGGCGGAGATTCTTGCCGATGACTTTGTGGTCGCGCTTCGCGGCTTCTTCGCGCTGCTTCATGTACTCATCAAGTTCGGCTTGAGTTGAGAACGCGGTGCCGTAGACGCGAGTGAGGCGATCGGAGTTTTCGTCGCCGTGCCAGTACGACGATGCGAGGGTCAGCAGTTTGATTGCGCCGACGCGGGCGGTGCTGGGGACGTGCGGACCTCGGCAAAGGTCTTCCCAGTCTTTGCCGGGGGTGCCGGTGGCGTAAAACGACAGCTTGGTGCCGGGCTTGCACCAGATTTCCTGCACGTTCCACGAGACCATGTTGCCGTCGCGGCGGATGTTGATCGGGCGCAGCCACGGCACCTGCACGAGTTGGTTCTTGGGCAGGTTCGCCGCGGTTGCGAGCAGCGCGCGGGCGGCGTTGTCGCACTTATAGATGTTGTTTTCGGAGTTGACCTTCGCGAGGCCTTCGTTGGCGTCCATCTCGTAGCGAGTGAACGGGCGATCCTCCGCAATGATCTTCTTCATCTCGGCTTCGATGGCCGCAAAGTCGCCTTCGCGCAGCGGACGATCCTCGGGGAAGCGGATGTCGTAATAGAACTTGTCCTCGAGGGGCGGACCGTAGACGAGCTCAGCGCCGGGAACAATCCGCTGGATCGCCTCGGCCATGATGTGCGCGGCGGAGTGGCGCACCAAGTACAGCGCGTCCTTGCTGATCTGGCCGTCACGCTGTTTGTAGGTGACGATCTCGAGCTTGCAGTCGTGATCGAGCATGCGCGAAATGTCGGAGAGTTCGCCGTCCACCTTGCAGCCCATCGCCGCGGCGGCGAGTTTGGGGCCGATAGAGAGCGCGACGTCTTTGGCAGAGACGGGGGCGGGGAAGGATTTCTGGGAGCCGTCGGGGAGGGTGATGGTGGGCATGGGGAAGCTCAGAACTGAAAACTGAAAGCTGACATGTTGAGGGGCGGGGATTGTTGGTGGATTGGTTTATTGTGGGTTGTCTGGCGTGAAGATTGGAATGTCGGGGACTGTCTCGGATTCAATGTGCCTGCCGTCTGAGTATTCAAGGTAGAACTTTACTTCATAGGGCAAGTGGTACGTTGTGAGTTGGTCGCGGAGTTGCAATGCGTCTGCTTCGTTCGCCACGATGCCTCTCACAGACATGCAGCCGCACGTGCCCATGGTGAAGTCACTCAGCATGACGTTCTGAAAGAGCGGATTGCGTCGCAATTCCGGCTGGATGCGCTCGGCGTCCTTGCGTGCGGCTCGCATGACCCGGGCTTGACGAACGGCATTGCAGCCCGGCGGAGAATAGTTGATGTACTGCACTGTCACCGCCGTGACGGCCATCACCAGAAGCAGAATGAAGACGAACGCTGGGCTCGCGCCGAGAATTCGACGGCGGGACCGCGCGGCGTGAGACGCGGAAGCGTCGGGTTGGTCAAGCGTGGCGTTCATCAGTTCACTCAGGGTCAGGAGCGTAGAGGCGGAGGGCTTTGCATTGCGGGCAGCGGTAGGCGACGACCGGGCACCCTTGGTTATATTGCGATGCTGTGACTTCGCCACCAAGTAACATCGGCGACTTGGGATCGCCCCGGCACCAGCGTGGGAGGTTGACGTTGGGCATTTGAGAGAGGTAGCCCTGCGTTTGCTCGGCCATGAAGCCAAACTCCATCACTTTCTGGCAGACGAGGCAGGTGGGTTGGTAGGCCATTGCAAATCTCCTGTGGCATCGGCTTCTAGCCGATGCGAACTCTTCAAACGTCGCGCATGGGCTTGAATCCCATGCTACTCACGGGCGGGACGCCCGTGTGCGACAAAGAAAAACCCGGCTGTTGGCCGGGTTTGGGGAAAACGAACATTCACCGCGTCTGTTCGGCCTGTCAGCCGCGGGAGGAGGGCGTCGTCGTGGTCGTCGTGGCACGGATCATGGAGTAGTATACACCCGCGAACTGTGCGAGAACAGCCGGTAGTGCGTGGGAGGCGTAGTGCGACCATCGTCGGGATCCATCTCTGACTTGAGCGAGTCGGCCCGTGCCTTTGTGCAGAACGAATTGCAGGCGGACGAGAAGATCGTCTGGGCTGGCAGAATGGAGCGATTTCGGTTTGCTCCGCACTTGAAGTTCTTGATGATACTTGGGTTGTACTTTGTGGTTGCATCAATAGTTCTGACGGTGCTTGCTTCGAAGGGCGTGATTCGCTTTCCGCGTGCTCATGCGGGCTGGCGGTTCTATTCAGTTTTCCCACTTCTCTCGCTGGTTGGGTTGCCGCTGGCTTTCACGCCGTTGGGGGCGAGGCACAAAGCCCGCAAGAACGTGTACGTCTTGACAAAATCAGCGAGCGATCGTGCTGCAGGGATTTCTATTCGGATCTGACTACGAGGTTTTTTCGTTCGGCGCGAGCGACTTGCAGGCGATGAAGGTGGTAGAGAATCCTGATGGCTCTGGCGATCTCATTTTTCGAGAACAGCCGAGCGGAACAAAGTTCAACGGCAAGCCGGTGCCGAAGTTTGTGGGGTTTCTTGGGGTGAACAATGTGCGTGATCTCGAAGTGATGGTTCGAAGGACGCTGGGAGAGAGAGCGGCACACAGCGCCCCCACTGTCGAAGCTGCGTCGCTCAAACAGAAAGGCTTGACATGAAAAGTGACTTCAATCTCGCGGGCGATGACGTCGCTGCGGCGCGGGAATCCATGCAGCGGGAGCTTCGCGATGGCGAACGACTGTTGTGGGTTGGGGTTGCTGCGAAACGTCGGCTTGATTCGTCGGCGTACTTGTTTCTTAGCTTTGGTCTGATATTTCTCGCGGGCTGCGCTCTTGTTGTGTTCAAGTCCTCGTGGATTTACGGATCGGGGAAGAACCGGAATGCTGCGGCGATCGTGTTCATTGTATTCATGACCCCGTTTTTTCTGGCCGGGTTCAGGATGATGGCGGCACCGTGGCTGGCTCGGCGGAAGGCCCGCAAGAACATATATGCGATCACGGATCAGCGGGCGATCGTGATCACCGGATCGCTGCTTGGATCAACGACCGAGGTGCGTTCCTTCACAGCTGATCAACTGAAAGACATTCGGCGTGTGCAGCGAGAAGATGGATCTGGAGATCTCGTTTTTGAAGACCAATTGAATCTACCGGGCTTCGGCAACTTCGGAGCGGGATTCAAGGATCATTCGGGCGGTGGTCACGCCAATCGATTCGTCAAACCTTTTGGATTCATCGGTGTTGAGCGTGTGCGCGAAGTCGAGATAACGTTGCGGGATTCGTTGAAACTTGACAGGATTGCTTCGAGCGAAGAACCACAGTCGTTGTGAATCATGCGGACTTCACCGATGCCAGGGCTGAAAGCCCTTGCGACGCACGGCCTGGAAGGCCATGCCACGAAGAAAAAAGACCCCGACTTGCGTCGGGGTCTTGGTGCTCTTGAACTGTGCCAACCTGATCAGCGCTGCCGGATGTTGTTGCGGAGCAGGTCGAGGCCGCTCTGGCGGCCCAGGAAGAAGTTGGTCTGCGTGACGGTATCGGCGGAGCCTGAGAGGGCTCGGCTGAAGTTGGTGATGCGGTAGTCGGGGTTGAAGTCGCGCAGGGCGGGGTTGATGCCAAAGTCGACGGAGTTGGCCGCGAACGGATCGAACTGGCCGCCGAAGTTGTTGGCGCTGTCGTTCTCGGTGATGCGCACGCCCATGATTTCGCCGGCGCGGCGGCCCACCGCGGCGGTCAGGTTCTCGACAAGCAGGTCGACGTCCGCCTGGCCCGGGGTTCGGCCGATCAGGCCGAGGGAGGGCAGGAAGATGACCGCTTCGTCGTCGAGGCGTGCGTTGAAGGGGTCGGAGCGTTCGGCGACGCCGTAGGGCTGAGTCGGGTTGAAGAGCTGGTTGAAGTTGCCCTCGGCGAAGCTCAGGAAGTTGAAGGCGGTGAAGGTGCTGAAGAGCGGGTTCACGGGGTCGAGCACGGAGCTGAGGTAGATCGTGCTGAAGTCGGTGAACTCAAAGTCGCTGGCGTTGGATGAGAAGATCACGTCAAGCCCCGCCGACTGGAACAGGGAGTTGAGCTGCGTGACAAGGTTGCTGAGGATGTAGGTCTGCATCGGCTGACCGTTGGTCGCCGAGCCCGTGATGCCCAGCGTCTTCACGTCAAAGCCCGTGAGCTGCGTGACGCGGTTGCCGGTCTGGAGCCAGTCAACCGTGCCGCCGGCGGTTTCGAGGTAGATGCGCTGCTGTTGACGGACCGAGGCGCCCGTGCCGCCGGTCACGATTTCAAGCTCGTAGTCGCTGTTGATGATGCCCTGCACGTAGGCCGCGAAGACGCCCGCGCCGTCGGAAGTGCCCTGTGCGGACGGCGTGACAAACTCGATGTAGAAGTCGCCGTTGGCGTCGTACCCATACTTGGTTGCGCCGTTGTCGGCGATGACTGTGTTGGGCGTGCCGCCGTTAGCGCGGAAGTCAGAAGCGGAGAAGACAAGGTTGGCATCGTCGATCGCCGAGAATTCGTTGGTCGTTCCCGTCGTCTCGAAGAGGCCAAACTGCACGTACCCGCGAAGGTCCTGCGTCGTCGGGATGCTGAGGCTGCCCAAGTCGCTGCCCGTCGCGGACAGCCTGAGCGTCATCTTGATCCTCGTACCAGGGGCGATGCCCTGGCGATCGTTGAGGTGGAAGACGTCCACATCCGACGTGAAGCTGGTGGGTGCTCCGATGAAGTTGCGTTCGCCGATCGCCGACGCGATGCGCTGTGTTGTCGTGGAGCCGGCGCGGCTCGATGTCACGCCGTCCGGGCTGGTGCCCGTGACGACATCGTCGCCTGTGTTGGGCGAGCCGTCGGTCCCGCGGTTTAGCGTGAAGATGTAGTCGGAGATCTGAATCGTCGCCTGGTCGTCGGGCGTATTGAAGACGCCGTCGTTGCCAGCGAAGTCAATCGGAAGCGGAGCGGGGACGACATTGGTGCCATCGCCTGCGCGGGACGTTGAGCTGAAGCCGCTGTCGCCGTCATCGAATATCTCGACGTCGAATGCGTAATTGCCGATTGTGCCCGGAACGGTCTGGGCGGGATTGTTGACGGTGTTGGGCGTGGCGATGTTGGTTGCGTCGCCGACAGAGATGATGTAGGTACCGGTCTCTTTGATGAGATAGGACTGCTGTGCGCTGGTTTCGAACGGAGCGTTGACGTCGGGCACCGGGAGCGAAACCGTCAGGTTGCCTTCAAAGAGGAAGTCCAGGAGAGTGCCGGCGGAATCGCGGACGCGATACTGCGCGGACGAGGCGCCGCCGCGCAGGCCGCTGAGGCGCAGGATCTGGCCTGCCTGGAGCGTGATGCTGTAGAGGTCAACGTCTCCGCCAAGGCGGAAGTCCGTGGTGTTGTTGTCCGGGTGGTCGCCGATGAAGCCGTCGATCGTGAACTTGAGGTTGGCCTCGGGCAGCGAGTCGGGCGCGTTCGCGTTGTCAAAGATGAAGTTGAGGTTTGCGGGGGCGTAGAAGTCGTACGTGCGGTTGTTGAGCGTGACCGACTCCGCGGTGACCTTGTCGCCCGCGTCGCCGATGACCAGCGCGCCGGCGTAGTCGTCGCTCGAGCTCGCCAAGCCGTCGCTGTTGCCGTCGAACGGCGCATCCTGCAGCCGCCCGCGGGCGGTCGCCGCGTCCAGACGCAGGCGGTACACGCCCGGACCCGGGCGACCCGGGACTACTGGCAAGTTGGCGGAGATCAGAGCACGGCTGAACGTGACGATCAGCGCGTTCTTCGCCTCGCTGTAGGAGAGGGTGTAGTCAAGACCCTGAACCAGACCAATCTCAACTTCGCCCTGACCGCGGATCTCAGCAACGCTCAACGCGTTGGGCAGAGAGCTGAAGTCCATGGGCTGGTTGAACTCGATCACAGCGGAGGGGATGAACGAATCCACAGTGACACGCAGATTGTCGATCTCGATCGCACGCGGTGCGGCGACCGGGGTCAGCAGACCAAAGTTGTTGCGGATGCCGGTGAAGGGCAGTGTGCCCAGCGTCACCACACCCAGCGTGCCGTTGCTGGCGATGCGGTAGCTTTCGCCGGAGCGAGACGACCCAGTCTGAGTGCCCAGAATCGCGACGGTGCCGATCGCGCCGCGACCACCCGCGAACAGGTCGTCGTTGGTGCCGAAGAAGCCGTCGGGCCCGCGGAGGTAGCCCGCGGTGATGTCAGACTCAAGGAAGTTACCGCCAATCGTGATGTTGCCGATCGAGCCAGAGCGGAGCGAGTCCGCGTTCAGGCCCGTGCCACCAAAGAAGCCGTCGCGGCCAAGGTCTGCACCCGCCGAGATCTCAGAGTCAAACATCTGACCGCCGATGGCGACGGTGCCGATGTCACGCCCTGCGCTGATGGTCGAGCGGCTGATCTGCCCGCCGAAAGTGATCGGGCCGATCGAGCGGCCCGCACGGATCAGAGCACGCTCGCCAGCGCCGGTGTTGGTCACCTGCGTGATGTTGGTGTCTGAGCTGATCAAGCCGCGGTTCGCGCCCGTGATTGCCACGGTGCCGATTGACAGCGCCTGGATCGATGCGGAGCCGGCACCCGAGCCAAAGTCGCCCGTGATGGCGATGGCTGCGATGCCGCGTGCGCTGACGTAGGCGTCAGTCAAGCCCGCAAAGCCGAAGCTCGCAACGTCGCCGCCGATGTCGATGCGGGGGCGATACGTCTCAAAGTTGTTGGCCGTGCGCGCCGTGGTCGTGCCGCGGACGGTTCCAACGCCGCCATCAACGAGGATGGTGGAGTTGCCCGAAAGGATGCTGTTGATGTTGAGCGTCGCAAGCGCCGCGTTGTTGTTGGTCCAGAGGTGGAAGTTCTCGAGCGTGCCGCTGTTGCTGGACACGGTGAACGCGCTCGTGGAGGTCGTGTTGCGGAGCGTGACGGTGAAGTCGGGCTGGCCCAAGCCGTTGGACGCGATGCCGCCGGGAGTGCCCAGCGTGAAGAAGGCCTGGCCCGGGCCTGAGAAGTTGAGCGTGTAGGTCGCGGAACCGACGTTTACGTTCTGTGTGCCGCTGAACTGCGTGCCCGCGAAGCCCGAGCCCGAATCCAGCACATGCGACTGGAGCTGGCCCGGCACGCGCTTGAGCGTGAAGCGGTTGTCGTTCGCGACAGATGTCGGAATGATGTCGGCGATGACCTGACCATTGGCGATCGTGCCGCCGATGTTGAGCGAGCCGATGGTCGAGACGCCCAGCGCGAGCGAGTCGTCGAGCGACTCATCGCCCGGCGTGCCCAGGTTGTCGCCGTACACGCCGTTGCTGCCAGCGCTGGCGCCAGCGACAAACGTCGCGCCGAATGCGCCGCCCGGCGAGACGATCGTGCCGATCGTGCCCGACTTGACGGTGTCGGCGTTCTTGCCTTGGCCGCCCGGGAGGTTGTCCGCGCCCAGGCTGGTGAGGCCTGCAACAAACGTCGTATCAGCGATGTTGATGCCCGCGCTCACTCGGACGATGCTGTCGCCCGCCGCGAAGAACGAGCCCTTGCTGCCAAAGTCGGAGTTGTTGGTCACGCGCCCGCCGATGGCGATGTTG
>CAZEZV010000192.1:0-7958 GCA_964516725.1 uncultured Phycisphaeraceae bacterium | reverse complement strand
GAAGAAGCCCATGGACAGGGCAGTTGCGACCACGCAGATCAGCACCACGAGAATGACCGTTGAGTACTTGAGCAGAATCAGCCCCCAGTGCCCGAACGTGTTAATGAACTGCTGCGCGATGCCGTTGATCTCCCGCCCGCCGAACCTCCACACGATGAGATACGTGAGCATGATGTCCAGCGACGACGCGAGGATGTACCACGCGTAGAGGTTTGGGTACTTTGCTTTGCCAAAGATGGGCTCGACGAACTTCACGACGATTCTTGGCACGCATTGGAAGCCGGGATGGATCATGCCACTGACTGCTGCTGAGAGCGGTCAGTGACGCACGAAGCGAGCATTTCCCTCAGTTCGCCAACTTCACACGCACCATCGACTCAAAGCTCTCCCGCAGCGCGAGCGGCTGGGCCTTGTCTCCGAGCCATACCTCTGCTTGCAACGCGGCTTGCTCGACAAACATCGCCGCGCCGTCGATGACGCGCCACCCGGCTTGGCGAGCCATTCGCACAGCCCTCGTATCCAGCGGCGAATACACCGTTTCGATCAGTGTTGTGGCGTCGCCTCGCTGAGCCATCAGCGGAATCGGCAACAGCGAGCGGTCCTCGTTGCCCTTCATGCCAACGGGCGTTGCTTGCACAAAGGTGTCGCATGTGGCCCCTTCAATATCGTCTAGACCGCACGACGAAATCACAGCGCCGCCCTGTGCAAAGCCTCTGAGCGACGCCACAACGCTCGCGGCCCGCAGCGCGTCGCGATTGAAGATCGTCACCTGAGCACCCATGAGTAACGCCGCGAACGCCGCGGCTTTCGCGGCTCCGCCAGCGCCGATCACGCCGACGTGCCGCCCGGCCATTGCGAGCGAGGTGTTTGTCGCATTGTTCATGAACAACCTGGCAAACGCGGCGACATCGGTGTTGCGCACGTCGCACTCGATCGCTTCACCCGAAGCGTTCCGCCGAACCGTCAACGTGTTGGCCGCGCCCATCGGCACCGCGGCAATATCCGACTTCCACTTCAACTCGCTCGCGAGCTGCGCAAGGTGCTCTTTGTGCGGCATTGTCACGCTTGCGCCGCTGAATGCGAGCGTGGGGTGCTCGATCAACTCCAGCACCGCCGCGCGAAATGACGCGTAGGACAACTTCGGATCGTCATACCCCGCCACCGGCAGCGGCACGTACACACTGTTGACATTCGCTCCACGAAACGCTGCGTTGTGGACGAGGGGCGAGAGCGAGTGCGACACGGGGTACCCAAGTACGCCGTAGACGCTCGTCGCGCTGTTGATCTCCCGCACGCGATAGTGCTTGATGAGTTCATCGAGCGTCGGCTGCCCGGGTGCGCTTGCGGTTTCCTGTCGCAGCGCGGCGAACGTCAGAAACCCGCCGAACTTCGGCGCGAGGACGCGAGACATCACCCCGAACTCGCCCATGCCCAGCGCGATCGTCGGTTTGCCGAGTTGCGCGGGCAGGGAGAGCAACTCCAGACTGTCGTGCACACTCCTGGCGCGATACGCAACCTTCACAACGCTGGCAGACGCTTCATCATTCATCGCGACAACGCGCCGCAGCAGGTCGCCCGGTCGCCCGATGAAGTCGTGCGTTGACAGAATCAAACTTGTCTTGAGGTCGTGCGACTGCGCCGCGTGATTGACAATCTCCTTCACGCCCTGCGACACACCTTTCGCCCTTGAAAAACTGCTCCACTCAATATCAACATACCGCGGCGGATTCGCAACACCGCCCCCGGCCTGTGAAAGCAGCCGCCGCAGCAACTCAACGCGATCACCCTCCGAGCCTTCATAGTCGCCGCCCTCGCCAGATGCGCCACCCATGCGGCACGTCACGATGCAAGGCAATGGCGATTGCTCGACCAATTGCCGCACACACGCGACCACATCTTCGCCGCGTTTCTTGTCAATGAACCCGTCAAACACCGAGTCAACACGCCACTCGACGAGGTCCGCGCCTCGCTTCTTCGCTTCATGCGCATCCGCGAGCGCGGAAGCGGCATCAACAGTCGAGTGAACAGTGATTGGAACGCAGATGAGAGTCACGCAGGAGCGTATGGGTTTGGGTAACCCCTCGCTCCGTGCGGGGGCAACCTTACATCAATCGCCGCCTCTCCGCTGATCAATCCCCACCACATCCGCCACAGCCACCATCGCCCGAACCGCCGCAACCACCTCCAGATAAACACCCGCTCCCGCCGCTCGCGTTCCGACCCGACTGCCCATCTCGCATGATCACCAACATCACGACGACGAATACCAAGATCGCGATCCCGACCATGAAGTTGTCATTCGTCGATGCTGCAAGTGTCGGAACAAACACGCTCGATTGCATCATACACTGAGTCATAGACATCTCCCTTTGAATCGCCCCCGGAGTCGATTGCATGTACGCTGTCCGCTGGTGACGGGTCTCAGCTACCACCACATCCCCCACCGCCGCACCCACTGCCTCCGCCATCACCGCCTCCACCTCCGCCGTCATTGCCTCCGCCGTCACTACCTCGGCCGCCACCATCACTACTGCCGCCATCGCCATTGCTTCCACTACCAGACGTCCCGTCCGCGTTTTGACTTCCGCTCGCGCCGTGGCTGTGACCATTGCTGTGCCCGTGAGCACCGTGCAAGTATGCACAACCACCGGCTGAACACCCAGAGCCGCCTTGGTGCTTTGTCGAATGAGAATCACCGCTGAGTGCTGTTGAACCAGATCGCTTGTACGCGATGATGAGCAGACCGATCGCAACAGCCGCAATCATCACCACGACGCCGATCAGCACATTGCTGTTTGAGGTTGCTGCCAGCGAAGGAGCGAATCCAACTTGTGCAAGTGCGCCGCTCATCGTCGCATTGCCAGGCTCTGCGTGGCTCGCGTATGCACTCGCGATTTTGATCAGCGATGCTCCTATCGCGCCGACGCCCGCCACGATCATGGCCGCTTTTAGCGCCCGGTTCACCTTCGCACGCGACATGACGTACACGCTGTTCAAGTCTACCCAGCGACCATTCGTCGCGAATCGTGCGTGTGCCTCAGGCCACACATCTGTCGGCGGCTCACCAAAGAACCGCCGGTACGAATCAAGCGTCCGCTCGTACCAATCATGATGCTTCGCGCTCTCGCTCGCTCCGCCCTTGGTTGGCCCGTGATGAAAGTCACGCCGCAGCACGTTCTCGCACAGTTCGTTCCAATATGACCTCGTGTAGATCATGTGCAGGTGCCACACGGCGTCTACTTCTTCGCTGGGCGTCACGCTGTGCCCGGCGTGAATGCCCAGAAACAGGAACTTCTTGTACTCCTCGATTGCACGCGACGCAAACTTTCGCGACCACCCTTGCTCTCTCGCGAGGCGAGCAGAGAACGGAAACGTCCACGTTTCATCGCTGATTGTGAACTGCTTCAGGCGTTCCCAGAGATCACACTGAGCCTGCGTCCAACTCGCTGAATTCAATGGCGATGATCGAGCAGCATCACCTCCGCGTTCATCGCCCTGGCCCGTTGCCACGCCCGCTTGCATCACTTGCATCATGACCTGAGTCATACACATCTCCCTTCGAGTCGCCGCCGAACGCGGCGTATCGCCTCAGCGTGGTCTTGCGATCCTCATCGCCTGATGCCACGCTTCGCCAATATGTATGAGAGAGATTGTGTGAGATTTCGTTCGTGCAGGACACTCGGGCGTTACTGCGTTTCGCTGAAATTACAGTGACATTGTTCACGATTCGAACGAACTTTGAACACATGCCGAACGATCTTTTGCGTGCCGCAATAGGTGGTGGGTCGAGCACGGCAACTGTCGCTCATACGTTCACAAGTGCCGCCTTGCTGGCGAGCCGATCGGCGGTTACAAACTCCACAGCGTTGCGGAACATGCGCGTGCCGGGAGTTTCGCGCGAGCGAATTTCGATTGGCAGGCGCGTCCAATAGGGATGCCGCGTCCACTCCAGAAATCGTTCCGGGTGGGGCATCAATCCAAAGATCAAGCCAGACGCGTCGCAAATCCCGGCGATCGCGCGGGCACTGCCGTTGTAATTGTCGCCGTAGCGCAGCGCGACTTGGCCGTTGGCTTCGAGCGCGTCGAGGACGGCGTCGTTCATTGCGACGAAGCGGCCTTCGCCGTGGGCAACGGGGAGTTGGAGGGCGTCGGTTGGATATTCGATCACAGGCGATGTGACTGTGCCGCCAACCAGACCCTTTGTCCAGATGCACACGGAGTTGGGGTTGTATTGGACTGGGACCCAGCGATCGCAGAAGCGGGCGTCTTTGTTGTCGGAGAGGGCGACGGTTTGGGGCGGGGGTGTGATGGGCCAATCGGCAATCTCACCAGTGTGCCCATTCGGGGTCGGCGGGCGTGTGGGGCCTGATGGACCAGGAAGCAATCCGATTTGAACGAGGGTTTGGAAGCCGTTGCAAGCACCGATCATGGGGCAGCGTCGTTCGATCGCTCGGCGGAACGCGGGGTAGAGGCGCTCTCGGACTTTCATTGCGAAGATGCGGCCGCTGGCGATGTCGTCGCCGTAGGAGAAGCCGCCGGGGAAGCCGAAGAGGTCGAAGGAGTCGAGTGCGGCGGGGTCTGAAATCAGCGCGTCGAGGTGGACGAGTTCAGTCGAAGCGCCAGCCAAGCGAAACGCGCGGAGCATTTCCTGGTCGCAGTTTGAACCGGGTGCTCGAAGAACAAGTGCTGAGGGCATACCTAAGAATAAGCGTTGAAACGACGGCGAGAATTCGGGCTTTGGTGTCGTTTCGTCATTTCGCGGTTTTCTCGCTTACGCTTGCATATGCCCCACGTCTTCCCATTCCATGCAATTCAATTCTCGCAAGGTGCTGGTTCGCTCACTTCGCTGATCGCTCCACCTTACGACGTCCTCGACAACGCCGGCAAAGCCAAGTTGCTCGCGGCGAACTCAAAAAACATAGTCGGTATCGACCTGCCACACACGCCTGCGAAAGAACTTGGCCCGCCCGCCGCATACGAAAACGCTGCGAAGCAGTTCCGTGCATCGCTCAACGACGGCTCACTCAAGAAGTCCGACAAACCAGTCATCTTCGCATATCGCCAAACGTTCTCAAGTGAAGGTCCGCACGGTAAGCAGACGTTTCAACGCTGCGGCATGGCCTGCACCGTCGAAGTCGTTCCTTTCGGCCCTCGGCCAACTTCAAATGGCTACGGCGGCGGGATCCTCGCACACGAAGAAACCTTCAGCGGCCCCAAGGAAGACCGCATGGCGCTGATGAAGGCGACGAAGGCACAGCTCTCACCCATTTTCGGTTTGCACGCCGACGAACACGGCCGCGCGACCAAACTCGTGCGCGATGTGATGGCGAAGAGCGCACCCACGCGCGTCGCGGAACTCACCGACCCCACGCAGACCGTCAAGCAAGAACTTTGGGAGATCACCGATCCCGCGACGATCAAGGCGTATCAAGACGCCCTCGCCACCGAAGACATCTTCATCGCCGACGGGCACCATCGCTACACGACGCAGATCAACTATCTCAAGCAACTTGAGTCGCAGGGCAGCGTTCCTGCGAATCATCCCGCACGCCGCAGCATGATGGTCCTCGTCAGCATGAGCGATCCGGGCCTGGTCATCTGGCCCACGCATCGCGTGCTGGGCGGCATGAAGGATTACACGTGGGGCAAGTTCCTGACAGCGGCTGCGGAACACATGAAGTTTGAACCAGTCACGGGCGGCTTGCGAGGCCTCGACAAAGCCCTCGAAACAACAACGCACATGGGCGAGCATCGATTTGGGTTGTATGACTTCGCGACTGGAAACGCGAGCCTTGCGATTCCTGCCTCGCCCGACGCTCTCGCGACTCGCTTCCCCGAAAAACCCAAAGCCTGGCGCGATCTCACCGTCGCGTTCTGCCAGTACATCATCGTCGAGCAAGTCTGTCAAGCCAAACTCAACGCGGGCCAAGCCGTGAAGTGGGCCTTCCCGCACACGATCAAGGAAGTCGAAGACATCGGCAAGGGTGCCGAGACCGGCGCGGGAGGCGGAGCAGGCTTTGCGCAACTTGCGGTCGTCGTGCGCCCCACGCCGCTGGACGCCGTGCGCGATGTTTCGCGGGCGAACCAACTCATGCCGCAGAAGAGCACGTTCTTTTATCCGAAGTTGGCGACGGGGTTGTTTGTGAATGCGTTGGAGTGAGAGTGTACTTAACGCCAGAATTTTCGAACGCAGAGGAAGACCTAGGGGGAAGAGAGGAAAACGAAGAGGACATTGGGATTGTGTTGGTACCGACGCTTTCTCGCCTTCGGCTTTACCGTTGGCCCATGTCGTGCGATCTTCCCACTCTTGACTCTCTCTGTCTCCCTCTCTTCTCCCTCTGTCTTCCTCTGCGTTCAAAATAACTCCCCGCCCCACCCAAACCGCAATTGCTACAATGACTCTCAGCCACGGAGGGCTGTCATATGCCGCAGGAAACTCTGCTCGACGATATTGAAACGGAAGTCAAACCCAGCATGAAATCCGCAAAGTCTCCCGGAAAACCAGCCCCACGCGCGACTGCTGAGAGCATGGCCGCGAAGCAGCGGGATATTTCCGTCTCCGAATTTTTCGCGAAGAACCGCCACTTGCTCGGCTTTGACAGCCCACGCAAAGCAGTCCTTACAACGGTGAAGGAAGCCGTCGATAACTCGCTTGACGCGTGCGAAGAAGCCGGAATTCTGCCCGACATCACGGTCGTCATAGAAGACCTGGAGCCCAATCGCCCCGCGAGCGCAAAGAGCAGCAAGTATCGCATCACGGTGGTCGACAACGGGCCGGGCATCGTCCGCAAGCAAGTCGAAAACGTCTTCGGCCGTCTCCTCTTCGGCAGCAAGTTCCATCGCCTCAAGATGTCCCGCGGCCAGCAAGGCATCGGTATTTCCGCTGCGGGGATGTATGGGTTGATCACCACGGGCAAGCCCATGATGATCCAGACTCGCCCGCACGCACACAAGCAGGCGCATCACATCGAACTCGCGATGAACACCAAGACCAACCGCGCCGAGGTGACGGTTGACGAAGAAACCGACGACTTCCCGCTCAAGCGCCTCCGCGAACTCAATCAAGCCGTCCGCGACCTTGCGAGCGAAGGCGAGTACCTCAGCCACAAGTCCTACCCCACCGGCACGAGCGTCACCATCGACCTCGAAGGCAAGTACCAAAAAGGCCGCGGCAGCGTCGATGAGTTTCTGGAACTCACGGCGATCGCGAACCCGCACGCGAAGATCACCCTCGTCCGTCCAACGCGAACCACCGGCGACGAAACCGAAGAAGCCGAACTCACGTTCAATAAAAAGAGCAAGGCCAAAGCAGAAATCAAAACGCTGGATGAAGACGGCAACACCAAATCATCCGCCGCGGCAGCAACACCAGAGCCACCGCCAGTTCTGAAAGACGCCGCGATCACGGAGGACCTTGGCCCCCTCGTCCTCTTCCCGCGCGCCGTCGACACCCTCCCACCCGAAACCAAAGAAATCCAACCCCACCCGCGCGGCGTCGAACTCGGCACGCTTCTGCAAATGCTTAAGGACTACCAGGAGTCCGACGGCGGGACGCTCTACAACTTTCTGCAAGAGAAGTTCTGCCGCGTCAGTTCCGCAACCGCGGGTGATTTCTGCAAAGCCATCGGTGCCACCAGCCGCACCAAAGTCTCCGACATCGAATCGCCGCAGGCCGAGAAACTCTACAAAGAGTTTCAGGAAGCCAAACTCGCGCCGCCCCCCACAGACTGCCTCGCGCCCATCGGTGTGCAGCAACTGCTGAAAGGTATGTTCAAGGGCGTGCGCGCCGAGTTCTACGCCGCCAGCAGCCGCGAAGCCGCGGTGTATCGCGGCCGCCCGTTTTTGATCGAAGCCGCGATCGCATTCGGCGGCGAACTCCCCGCCGACGACACATCGCGCGTCATCCGCTTCGCCAACCGCGTGCCGCTGCTCTTCCAGCAGAGCGCGTGCAGCGCGTT
>CAZEZV010000191.1:0-7965 GCA_964516725.1 uncultured Phycisphaeraceae bacterium | reverse complement strand
TTCCATGATTCGCGGCAAGGAAACGCCCAGTCTTGTCCGCATGCGCGCCGGTGAAAGCGCCCTTCACATGCCCAAAGAGTTCGCTTTCCAGCAACGTCTCAGGAATGCTGCCACACGAAATCTCGACAAACGCCTTCTGCTTGCGAGGCGAGTGATCATGAATTGCGTGCGCGATGAGACTTTTGCCCGTACCCGACTCGCCCGACATCAGCACCGTCGTCTTGCTCGCCGCAACAGCCCGCACAAGATCAAAGACCTTCGCCATCCGCGGATCAGAGCCCGCGACGCTCGAAAGTGCGCTGCTTGGTTGCAGTCGCGTCTTGAGTGCCTCATTCTCCGAGAGCAACGCGCGCTGACGCATCGCCCGCTCCAGACTCATGCGCAGTTCGGCATCAACAATCGGCTTTGTGATGTAATCGCACGCGCCAAGGCGCAGCGCTTCAACGGCGCTCTCCGCGCTGCCGTGGGGGGTCGTCACGATGATCGCGGTGCCAGCGTGCAACTTGTGAACCTTGCGGAGCAGATCTTCGCCATCGTGCAGCGACAGGTCGATCAACGCAACATCAAATGTGCTCGCCCTGCCTTGATGCGCATCCTTCTCCGCGTTTGCGAGCGCTTCGAGCGCCTCGGCGCTCGAGAGAGCAGTCATCACGTCGTGCCCTTCGCTGACGCAGAACTCGGCGATCGACTCGGCGAAGACCGCGTCCTTGTCCACGAGCAACAGGCGCGTCGGGGGGGGCGGGGCGGGCGGGGTGGATGGGTTGGACGGGGTTGGGGGGTTGTGCTGCGGCGCGCTGCCCCGCGGCCCGCTCGTGTCGTGTGGTGAGGGAAATTTCAATGAGTCGTCGTTCATGGTGGAGTCTTGCCCGAGGTGAAAACTGCGTGTGGCGCTGAATTCGTCACGCGGTGTGCCGGAACTGCATCGGGCTTGCCAAACTCGGGAAGCGCACGCGCAGCAGGCAGCCCCGCTCGCCGTCCTTCATCGCGGAGCGAGACCTGAGTTCGATGGTGCCGCCCATGCCCTGCACGACGTTCTTGGCGACGGCAAGGCCCACGCCCGCGCCGTTCCGCTTGGTTGTGAAGCCCAGGTTGAACACGCGCTGCGAGTCCTGCGAGTTGGCAAGGCCCACACCATCATCGCGGACCTCGAGCACGCACCACATGCGATCATCGCGCCCAAGCGCAAGTTCCTTCGGTGCAACGTCAGGGCGAAGCTCAACCTCAACCGTGCCATGATGCTCGCCGCGGCGCGTGATCGCCTCGATCGCGTTCTGGATCGCATTCAATGCAACAGTGTAAATCGCCCCGCAGGGCTGCTGCGAAAGGCCCTGCGACACATTCACGCGCAGCTCGATGCCCTGCTTCGTCGCGAGCGGCTTGCACACATCCGCCGCGTGCTCGATCGCTTCGCCCAGCGTGACCGGGCGGCTCTTCTGCAAGTTGGGCGATCCCAGCGCCAGGCTCTTGCCCTGCATCGCCGCGTGAACGATCTCGCTCATGCGATCAAGATTGTCCGCCGCGGCGGACAAACACTTCTCGGCCCGCGCGATCCCCGCCGCGGTCAACACAGTGTCGGCCTTGAGCGACGTCTGCGCCGCATCGATGCTCTGCATCGACACGTCGAGCAGCTTCGTGATGCCGCCAAGCAACGAGCCGACGCGATCAACGCCGACGTAGGTTGCGTCGGGCGAATCAATGGGCGTGTGGCGCGCCGAGTGCGGGTTGAAGGGGATGGCGTCGTTGGAATGGTCTGGCTGATCGCGGGACATACCAGAACATCGAGTATGGCGAGGCCACGGGCCAACGCAGTGTTGCGTCCGGGCAACATTGGCTCTGCGCAGTGTGATGTGCGAGTGCGGCGCGGTCTGGAGCGGTTGGTTGGTCTATGCCGACTGGCGCGGCGTGCAGGTGTGTGACGAGAAGACACCGGTTGTGGTGTCAGTCCGCACCCGCCGGCGTCGTATGCGTGTCCGGAACATCCGATCCGCGCGCGGTCCGCGTGAACGCCGCAAAGCCAAATGGCTCTGGCTGCTCCGGTTCATTCTTGCGCTGTTTCGGGCGCTGACGCCGCGCCCGATTGGCGATCTGCTCCATCAACTGCTCGGACAGAGCATGGAATCCACGGACTTCGTGCAGCGGCAGCGTGTACACCTCGCCGCCCGGCGTTTCGATCTGGAAGATCGTGCACTGGAGAATCTGCGCGAGCTCGACTTCGCGCGGCGCGTGCGCGTCGCAAGGCTCGATGCTCTGCGCAAAGACGGGGAATATTCGCGCGATGGGGATGCGCTGGCCATGCTGGGTGATGATGCCCATGCGACCGTCGCTCATGGCGTCCGCGTTCGCCGCGTCCGGCGCTGCCGGCTTCTCCCGCAGCTCCTGCGTCGCCTGAGACTGCGCCGCGATGAGCGAGACCAGCACCTCGCGGATAAAGTTCTGCCAGAACAATTCGCGATACGCCTTCGTCTGCGAGGGCGTGAGGGGATGCGTGTGGCTCATCGGATGGATTTCGGTGGGCGACGGGCTGCGTGGGGTTCGCTGTGTCACGTCAGGCCCGACCAAGCCGGTCGAAACTCCGCTGGCCGAGTTGTTGGTGGAAGTATCGCTCGACATTGCTACGCTCTGTGAAAGGAACGTGTTTGGGTGTACATTTTCCAACCACGTTCTCGGCCTGATGTTTGAGGAAACGGGCGTCTTCCTTGGACGTACTTGACGCAGGATTGCGTTAAGCACGCATGAAACTCTGGAAAGAGGCAATCAAAGGCAATGCAGCGACAAGGGTATGGACGAAGCACGCGTGACGCGATTGGCATGAACGAATCAACACCAGGAGGATGAAAGTTCGCACCATGATCAGTGCTCAGGACACGACGCAGGAAAAGCCCAAGGGCGTGCCGACGATTCCGCCGGCAAGCCGAACCATGTGTGTGCGCGATCACATGGCATACCTGGAGCACCGCCCCCACATCTCAGCGCTCGCGCGCGACGACCAGACCCGGCTCCTCTGGTGCAACGCGCGCTTCGCCAGAGCGCTCAACTCAACGCCAACCGCTCTCATCAACACCCGCTTTCAAGACGTCGCCGGAACAACCGTCGTCGATGAGCGATTGTCGATCATGCAGCGCGTCCTGCAGACCCAGCAGCCTCTCCGGTACTTGCAAGTCTGGGCCGGCGTGCGATCCCTCACGCACGTGCATCCGCTTCTGGAAACCGACATCTTCGGCAAGCGCGGCTGGTTCATCACCATCGAGCCTTTGGTCCTGCCCGCCGCCAGCGAGGACGACTTCAAGGACGTGCCGCGATCAAGGGTGCCCCACCTTGGCGACCTCGCGCTGCTCTCGCGCAGGCAGCTCGAAGTGCTGCGTCTCGCTGCAGAAGGCCTGACGGTTGACGAGATGGCCGCGGAGCTGCACCGCTCCGACAAGACCGTGGACAATCATCTGCGCGAGCTCTACAAGCACCTGAACATGCACAACCGCGCGCAGGTCACGCGCTTCGCCGCCGAGCATGGGATTCTGGCGTTCGGACGTCAAGAGTGGTTTGAACTCGTCGCCGCGGCGGAACTCAATCCGGCGAACCGCGCGCGAAACCCGAACATGAGCGACGACCCGGCCTAAGCCCGGGCCTCGCGATCAATATCCCTGTTTGCGCAGGTCTTCATAGCGCGTCTTGTGGTATCGCAGGCCAACCTCAAGGTGCGAGTCGTTCAGCTTTGATTCCGCCGCGCGATACAACTGCGCCGCCGTCGAAAGATCGTTCATCTTGTCAAAGCACTCGGCCATGTTGAGCACGACCTCCATGTTGTCCGGCTCTTGCTCCAGCACCTTGTTCCACTGCTGCGCAGCGTCCAAGTAGTCGCCCCGGACCATCGCCCACTGCGCCTTCGGGCGCGGCGGCAGCTTCCGGTACATGCGCACGCCCCACACCACGAAAAACGCGATGGCAGCCACGAAGAAAATGCGGGCAAAGGGGGATCGCATAGCAACAACATACACGAGGACACAACCAATATCGAGTCCAGCGTCAGCAACGGCAACCAGAATGCGCTGCGCAGGTGGGAATATGACGCGCGTGAGGAGTGTTGCAACGGCGAGCCGTGAGAGTGGGCAGGTTTTAGGACGCCGGGCCTGAGCGAGTTCTCGAGCGAAGGTCCGGGTGTGACCGCTACGCAAGAGAGTGAATTCATCGAGCCACATTCGCCTCACGCCGCGCGCCGGAAGTGCCAGATCACAACCGTGCCGAACAGCCCGCCCCCGATGATCGTGCCCGCGAGGATGAGCGTGAGTTTTCCGGCAACCGCCAGCAGCACCATCGACACGATGATCGACACCCACATGCACGTCCACGCCGTCCGACGCATCTTTGTCGACATGGGCTGCGTTGAGCGGATGAACTTGGCATAAGGCCGCAGAATCGGCACGGCGAACATCTTCTCTTCGAGCCATGGGCAACTGCGCGTCAGAAAGAACGACCCGACAAGCAGAAACACAGTCGTCGGCAATCCCGGCACAACAGCACCGATGCCGCCAAGCACGAAGCAAGCAACGCCCAGCAATGCCAATGCCCACCGCCAAGGCGTGCGGAGGGCAGAGTGCGCCGCGTGAACATCGCTTGCAGATTCAATCTTGAGAACCGGCGTCACTTCAGGCGAAATATCGCTCGTTTCGAGAGCCCCAGCGTGAGGTACATTCGTCGCATTCGGCTGTATTGAAGACGTCTCGGACATGGGCACCATTGTAGGAATCCAACACCAAGGGGCCAATAACTTTTAGACGAGCTGGCACATTTCAACGGCAAAGTGGACAAAACGACTGGAAATCGTGTCACAGATTCCTGAGAACTCCCGCTTTGTTCTCGTTGCCCTGCAGGCACATCAAGAAGGACACTCCAATGCGCATGATGAAACACCTTTGTTCGACGATTCTGCTTTCCTTGACACTCACTGGTGCCGCGTTCGCCCAGGAACGCGCGGCCCACGTCGCAGTCGCACCACCAGCCACCGACACCCCGCCCGTCAGCCCACTGACATACGGAAACGATTACGCACACCCAGACGGCGGATCTGGCACACACGCGTGGGGCGCAGGCAACAACGAAATTGGTGGCATCCATCGCTTCCAGGCACGCGGCGGTACAGACGCCATCACCTATATCCAGACTCAGTGGATCCAAAACGCCGTCGTCGGCGCGCCAGCCCGCATCGCCATCTGGCAAGACAACGGATCAGGAAATCCATACTTTGCGACACTCCTGTATGAACAAGCCGTCACGATCCAGAGCAATCAGAACGGCGTGTTCAACACGTATCTGCTGACGCAGCCAGTGAGCGTGTCCGGAACGTTTTACATCGGCTGCTCAACCGTTGCAGGACCCGGGAACTTCGCGGTCGCATTCCGCTCTTTGCCCATCGATCAATACACACCAAATTCCGCGTACCTGTTCCAAGGCCCGGCGGGGAGCAGTTTCGTAAACTTGTTCGCGAACTTCTCTGTCGATGAAGTGTCGAATGCGACGTTCCCAAACTTTCCTGGCCACTTCCTGCTGCGAGCGATCGGATCAAACACCGGTTTTACCTATCAAGGACGACTGAAGAACAACAACTCGTCATACACCGGCAACGCCGACATGCAGTTCACAGTCTATGAGAATGATTCCGGCGGCTCACCACTCGCAACACCGCTCACAGTCCGAAACGTTGCCGTGAATGACGGCCTGTTCAGCGTGCGCATTCCGTTCGAGTTCAACACACTGTTCTTCAACACAACATCCGAACCATTCCTCGAAGTCGCCGTGCGTACAAATTCAGTATCTCCATACACAACCCTCTCTCCTCGCCAGCGCATGACGCACGCTCCCCTCGCGATCAACGCAATGGCCTCGAACTGGGCGCTAAACGTGCCGTGGTCCGGCGTCGCCGGAATTCCAGCCTCGATCACATCGCCGCCCTGGACATCCACAGCCAGCGGCATGACGACCACCTCAAACTACGTCGGCATCGGCCGCACAACTCCAGTCACCGGCGCAAGCAGGTTCGACATCGAAACACCCGCCTCATCCGGCGCTTACGGCGGCATGTACATCACCGCGCAAAACGGCGGCAAACCCTTCTACGGATACTCAACGCCAACAGGTGCAGCGTGGACGTATTACAACTCCGCCGATAGCACGTGGCGAATTTACAACGCTGGAGATCAGTTCGTGCTCTCAAGCAGCGGCCTGGTTGGCCTCGGCACCGGCGCTGTTTCTGCATCAGGCTACCGCCTCGAACTCCCAAACATCGCAGGCCCCGCCGGGCAAGGCCGAGCAAATGCGTGGGTCACATATTCAAGCCGCGAACTGAAAGAAAACATCAAAACCGTCGCGAACCCGCTCGACACCCTCGCCAAACTCCGCGGCGTGACGTTCGACTGGCGCACTCCAAACGCAGACGGATCACACACCCACGACGTCGGCTTCATCGCCGAAGAGGTCGCCCAAGTCCTCCCCGAACTCGTCACTCGCTCCAAAGAAGGCAAAGCCACAGGCCTCGACTACGGCCGAGTCGTCCCGGTCACCGTCGAAGCAATCAAGGCCCAGCAGACTCGCATCGACGCACTGCAAGCCGAAAACGCCAACCTGAAAGCGCGGCTCGAACGAATCGAGAAAGCACTCGAAGCAACTCGAAAGTGAACCACTACTGAGTTTTCTCCCACCACCGACAAGCCTCGCTCGTCGGTGGTTTTTCTTTTGGAACAACCATCGCACACAGACTCGCACCGTCCACCGCCATCCCCTCATCACCGCGTACCGTTTTTCATGGCGAACAACGACATGCTCCAAGTCTTTCTCGCCGAGCAGGACGTGCCCTGCCCCAACTGCTCATACAACCTCCGCGGCCTCAAAGACGGCGTCTGCCCTGAGTGCCGACAGCAATTGACACTGAACGTTGCGTTGCAGCAACCAGTGTTGAAAGAATGGCTCGCAACAATCATCCCACTCTGGATCGTCGGTGGTGGCGCGGCGTTGGCTATGGTCATCGTCTTCATCATCGCAGGCGATGACATCTACCGCGAATTCGCCCGCATGTTCCGTGACCAACGCCCTCGCAGTTGGATGATCATGGGGATCCTGTATCCCATGATCATCGCGGCGATTCTCGCACCAGCCGCCGTGTGGCTGACAAAGGCGAAAGGACGCAAGTGGTTCACCGCACGCGCCAATCGCAAAGACATTAGAAACTGGAGCATCTGCGTAAGCGCGGTGGCGCTGGTGATCTGGACCGTCTGGCTGTTCAACGAAGTGAACTAAAGAAACATGCAGCCCGACCGTCAGGGAGGGCTTTTTTCGGGGGCAAACACAGACTCCTTGGTACACTCACGCATGACCGACACGGAATTGCTCACCGCGCACCTCGCAAGCCGCGACGTCCCGTGCCCAAAGTGTCAATACAACCTCCGCGGCGTCGCCGACGGCAGATGTCCAGAGTGCGGTGCTGTTTTGCAGTTGAGCATCAGCAACGATCAAGTGATTCTTCGACGGATCTGGAAAATCATGTGGTGGGGAACCTTCGTGTGGACAACGTACCTGCTATTGCTTGACCTTCACGCAGTAATCTTCTTGGATTGGCTCGTTCAAGCATCTTGGGAGTCACAAACTAAATACTTGATCAGAGTTGGCCGGAGTGTGACCGGGATGTTCGCTTGGATTGCTCTGCTGGTAATATCAGCGAACTTGTACAAGCGCAAAGGATCACCCGCAGTGACGTTCTTATCCGTTGGATTCTTTGTCCTCTTTTTGGGTGCCGCAGCGATGAAATGGATACTTATTTATTTGCTGCAGGTATGAATGGGCACGCAACGACCTTTTCGACGAACAACCACCCCTCCCAGCCGATAGAACAAGCATGGCCACCTCCCCAACTCCCGAGGGTTCCTCCATCCGCGCCATGCCCCACACCGAGCTTTCCCCCGAATTGCTCGAGCACATGCA
>CAZEZV010000190.1:0-8016 GCA_964516725.1 uncultured Phycisphaeraceae bacterium | reverse complement strand
AAAGGCTCTCGCGCCGCTGAAGGGCATGCTGGGCCTTGGTCAATCCCTCGCCGACGGCATCAAGTTCATGCTCAAGGAAGACTACACCCCCCTGCGCGCCGACAAGGTGCTCTTCTCGCTCGCCCCGATCATCATCGTCGCCCCGGCTCTCATGGGCTTCATCCTGATTCCCTGGGGCGGCCTCGTGGATGTGCCGAGTTTCACGATTCCCGTCCTTGATTGGTATGTCCAAGGCGGCCCCGTTCACGTCGCCGGCGCGAACATCAGCGTCGGCATTGTCTACCTACTCGCCGTTGCAGCACTCGGCGTCTACGGCGTGACGCTTGGCGGCTACGCCGGCAACAACAAGTACTCATTCCTTGGCGGCCTGCGCGCCAGCGCCCAGATGATCTCCTACGAAATCCCGCTGGGCCTTTCACTAATGGCGGCGCTGCTCGTCATGGGCACCACCATGCCGCTCGAAATGATCCGCTATCAGGAACAGCACGGCTGGCTCATCACGAGCCAACCTCTCGCCTGCCTGATCTTCTTCCTCTCGATCCTTGCCGAAGGCAACCGCGCTCCATTCGACAACGCCGAAGCCGAGCAGGAACTCGTGGGTGGATACCACACCGAGTACTCCTCGATGCGTTTCGCGCTCTTTTTCTTGGCCGAATACGCCCACTTGGTCACCAGCAGCGCATTCTGGGTCTTGCTCTTCTTCGGCGGCTACCAACTGCTGCCCTTCGTCGACGACCCTATGACAAGCACCGCCGCGACCGGCGTTCTTGCAATGCTCATCAAGTTCGGCGTGTACATGTTCAAGGTCGTGCTGGTGGTCTGCTTCATGATGCTCATCCGCTGGACGATTCCCCGCCTGCGCTACGACCAGATCATGCAGAGCGCTTGGAACGTCGTCATCCCCCTCGCCCTCGTCCACGTCGTCGTCATCAGCATCATGATCCACTTTGGCTGGACGCAGACCGTCCCGATGCTCGCCGCGAACGTTGGCATCGTGCTTGTGCTGCTCGCCGTATTCCCCTTCATCCCTAAAGGCAGCGCCAACAACCGCATCCCGATGTACGGCTCGCGCTTCAACCCCATGCCGGGCGAGCGAGTGCGAACCCAAAGCGCCGAAGCCATTGCCCTTGAAGACCGCCCCGTCGAAGGCGCTCGCCCTGTGTGATGCCGCACAACATGCAGCCCGACCGTCAGGGAGGGCTTCCGTCGTCACGATCAAACACCACATCGCAAAGTCATCACCCGCTACTTCGCCCCGCTGGCGAAAGCAATCACCACAAAGCTCACCCCTGCCAACACAACCCACAAAACCGCCGCGTGTACAGCCGCGCGCCACCCGGCTTGCTTCAAAGCACTCACGGACACGCCAGTCCCAATCAAAAACAACGCAAGCTGAAACGCACTGCTTGAAATGAGCTTGATCGTCGAACCCCACTCAGCTATCGTCGGCACGAATGTCCGCAACGTACACGCCGCCAGAAACCACAGAATAAACCAAGGAATCACGCTGCGCCACGATGTATTAGTTGCATCGCCAACCGCAGCTTTTCCGGCGTCCACTCTCCGAATCCACACCGCACTCAGCAACGCAAGCGGCGCGATCCACACAACTCGCGTCAGCTTTACAACGTTCGCCGTGTCCAGCGCAACGCCCATCGTCGCCGCATCTGTTGCTGCGCCCAGTGCGTGATAGTCCTTCGCAACAGCATTCACCGAAGCCATGTCATGCAGCGCCACGCCCGCCCACGTCCCGAATTGCACATCACTGAGCCCCGCCCGCTGCCCGATGATCGGCAGCACGACAACGCCGACCGCATTCAACACAAACACAATCGCCGTCGCAATCGCCATGTCGCTGCTTTTGGCTTTGATGGAAGACCCAACCGCCGCGATCGCAGACCCGCCGCAGATCGCCGTGCCCGAAGAAATCAGCAACCCAAGATCACGCGTGAGTTTGAGCGCCCGCGCAAGCAGCAACCCGACAACCATCGCCCCGACAATCGTCCCGATCGCCAGCGCAAGCCCATCACTCGCCGCACGCGCCAACTCCCGAAGATCAAGCCGCAGCCCCAGCGCGACAATCGCGCCCTGAATCAGCCACTTGGAAACTGTCTTCGCTTCTTTGGGCCAAGGCGAGACACCCAGCAGGCCAAACACAATCCCCAACGCAAGCGCGTACGTCGCAAGGTTGCCAAACGGCCAAGGAATCGCGCATGCAATCGCAGCAAGCACGATCGCCGCGTAGTGCCACGACGGGCGCGGCGGTTCCTTCACACTCGTCCGCGAAGTTGGGCCAGTCTCGGGCAACGGGCGAGCGTACGGGGGAAACGGAAAAGGGGTTGCACATTGGCGACCGCGAGAATGTCCACGTGCGGAGCCTCACATACGAGTATTTTTAGCCTGCGAAGCAGGCGTAGGTCGCTGGCCGCCGGCTACCCACCGCCGCCCGCTTCGCGGCTTCCAAGTCAGCCGCCACTCATGGCAATGGGCACTCTTTGATGCTGCGCAACATCTCTTGAAGCGCAACGATGCGAAAACTCCTTCGAATGCCAAACTCTTCGCTCCTTTTCTTCGTGTTCTTCGCGTCTTTGTGGTGCATCCCGTTTTCAAATCGCGTGTACGCTCCCGCATGCCCGCCCTCCCTTCCGCATCCGACTTTGCCTCCCACTGGGACATCGACCCCAACACCGTCTACCTCAACCACGGTTCATTCGGCGCGACCCCCCGCCTCGTTCTCGAAGCCCAGCGTGCCTGGCGCTCGCGCATGGAACGCGAACTTGTCAAGTGGTTCGTCGAGGAACATGCCGGCGCAATCGATCAAGCCAGAAAATCGCTCGCAGAGTTCCTTTCCTGCGACTGGGACTGCATCGCACCAGTCCCCAACGCGACCATCGCCGTCGCCACCGTCTTTGCAAACGCGAATCTCGCGCCGGGCGACGAAGTGCTTATCACTGACCACGAGTACCCCGCCTGCCAGAACAACGCCCGCTGGTACGCGGCCAAGCGCGGGGCAACAGTGGTCGTTGCAAGAATCCCGTTCCCCATCAAGTCCGCAGAAGAAGTCGCCAACGCCATTATGGCGGCTGTGACGCCGCGAACCAAGCTCGCGCTTCTCAGCCACGTCACCAGTTCCAGCGGCCTCATCTTCCCGCTCGAACACATCGTCCCGACCCTCGAATCCAAAGGCATCCGCGTCATCGTCGACGGCGCCCACGCCCCCGGCATGGTCCCCTCCATCAACTTGCGGACGCTCGGCGCGAGTTACTACACCGCCAATTGCCACAAGTGGATCTGCTCCCCAAAGGGCAGCGCATTTCTCTACGTCCGCCGCGACTTGCAGGAGAACTTCAGGCCCCTCGCCCTCTCCAACAACGCCGAACACCCAAAGCAAGGCCGCTCGCAATTCCTCACCGAGTTCGAGTACATCGGCACCCAGGACATGAGCGCGTTCTACGCAATCTCCGACGCCATCCGCGTCATGACCGCCATGCTCCCCGCCGGCTGGCCTCAAGTCATGCAACACAATCACAACCTATGTCTCAAAGCCCGCGACCTCCTCTGCAACGCGCTCGGCATGACCCCAGCCGCGCCCGATGCAATGGTGGGCAGCATCTGCACCATGATCCTTCCACCGCACCCAAAGGACTTGCAAGCACGCTTGTCGCAACGACCAACCAAGTACCACGACGCTCTGTGGGATGTGCTGGTGGAGAAGTGGGGGATCCAAGTGCCGATCTGGACGGTCGCAAACACAGGCCACCGAACACTGCGAATCTCGGCGCAGTTGTACAACAGTCTGGCGCAGTATGAGTACCTGGCGAAGGCCATCAAGACGGAACTGCAGGCCGAAGCCTCGCTGTAGCATGGCCTTCCAGGCCATGCGCCTAGACAAAGCCATTGTCTTCGGGTTTGATTTCCCGCCACAGATGCTCCCGGCTCGGGCGACTAAAGTTCGCGTCAAAAAATCGTGCGGGATGGCCTAGCTCGGAAGCCCGAACACCTCGCGCGCAGAGAAGGGGAAGTCATGTCTCAGATTCCAAGTGCGACGAACCAAACATCCGTGTATGGAGTGCAGCCGTTGGCCCCGGGGGGCGGGATGGGGGGCGGGGGTGGGGGCGGGTTGAGTTCTGCGGTGCGAGAGTCGCAGGCACCGGTTAACGCACGCGAGCACATCGCAAGGGGCACCAGCTTGCGTGTGGTGCTCGCGACGATCGTCCTCGTGATTGGCATTCCGCTCACAATCCTCGGGACATTCGGCGTTGCGCTGCTGCTCTGGGGCATCGGCTTCCTGGTGTACTACACCCGCCTCTCCAAGTCCCGCGCCGCCCTTCACGCCAGCGCCCTTCGCGTGTCGCCCAATCAGTTCCCGGAGATATACAGGACAGCCGCAATCATGTCGCAGCGGCTTGGCCTGGGCGAGGTACCGACGGTGTTTCTTCTTGACGCCGCGCAGCCCAACGCAGTCGCAACAAAGATGGGCCAGCGCCTCTACGTTGTGCTGTTCGACGAAGTGGTGTACGGAGCCGAGATGATCAAGAACCCAAAGGCGCTGGAGTGGATCATCGCGCATGAACTCGCGCACCACGCGCTCGGGCATACCAGCCTTTTCCGCGGCGCGCTCAGCGCAAACATGCCGTCGCTGTCGCGCCTCGATGAGTTTTCAGCCGACGCGGTCGCGCACGCGCTGGTTCGTGATGTCAACGCGGGCCAGCAGGCGATGGGCATGCTGATGGTCGGGCCGCAGGTGGCGCAGAAGATCAACTGGACGGAACTCAACAACCAGATACAGGACGTCAACGCCGACAGAAACACCAAGCGCGCCGAGAGCGTCTTCCGCCTGACACACCCGCTGCTCCTGCGCCGCATGGCCCGCATCGCCACGCTGGGCTAGATGCTTCACGCATCGATGATCTTCTCGTTGTCGCCGTTCTTCTTTGAGTCGTCAGGCTCAGGGAAGTACTTGTTCTCGACGATCTCAAGAATGATCAGCGTGAACAACGCAAATGCCGCGAGCAGCGCCGCGAGTTTGATCTGTCCCATGCCGCAGGCAGCGCCGACGCACGCCGTTACCCACACCGCCGCCGCCGTCGTCAGCCCGCGTACGGCTTTCTTGTTCTGAATCACCGCCCCCGCGCCAAGAAAACCGACGCCCCCCATAAGTCCTTGCAAGACCCGGCTCATGTCCGCCCCGCCCAAAGGAGCTGACCCGCTCGCAGTGTTTGTAGTGAACGATTGAATCGCCGCCAGCCCCGCAAGCATGAACCCCGCGCTGCCCAGACTGATCAGGATCATCGTGCGAAACCCCGCCGGGCGATTCTTGCGCTCGCGCTCAAGGCCAAGCAGTGCCCCCAAGCCCAAGGCCGAACCGAGGCGAATCGCAATATCAGCAGTCGAGATCGGATCCATAGCCCTGAGCGTAGGAATGTGAAGGATGTGTAAATTCTGTGTGAAAAACCGGGCACTGGATGCAATCGCACCTATCTTTGTCAAGACTTCGTGATGATTGTGTTCAGGCGTTGAGCCGCGAGCATCACGAGTTTTCCGGCGTTCGTCCAATTCGCTCTCACAAAGGAACACTCATGCACACCAGCTTTGCCCTGACAGCCCTGGCCCTTGCCGTGACTCCCGCGATCGCCCAATCCACGCCTGCCGAAGCCGCCGGCACTGCGGGCAAGGACTCCAAGGGCATTTACATGGCCGCGGGCGAAGCCAAACTGTACTTCGGTGGCTTCATTCAATCGCGCTTCAACATCAACAGCCGCAACGACGTGGTTGACCCCGAGCAGGACCTCACCACCGGCTTCTCAACGCGCCGCGTCCGCATGGGAATGCAGGGCGACCTCAGCAAGCAGCTCAGCTTCAAAGTCGAGGGCGATGGCGCTCCCGACGTGTTCAAAGTTCTCGACATGTTCGGCCGCTGGTCCTTCGACGGTGGTTCGCGCATGCGTTTCGGCCAGTTCAAGATTCCACTGCTCAAAGAAGAAATGGTCTCCGACACGCAGCAGCAGTTCATCGAGAAAACCAACGCCAACGCCGTTTTCACGCAAGACCGCTCGCAGGGCATCGACTTCCAGTGGAGCGATGATTCGATCCGCCTCACCGGCGCGTTCAGCGATGGCCTCAAGACGCTCAACACCTCCTTTGACTCAACCGCCGAAGCCGACTACGCCCTCACAGGCCGTGTCGAATACAAGTGGGCAGGCGACTGGAAGCACTTTGACTCGTTCACCTCTTTCAACGGCTCCAAGTACGCTGGCTACGTCGGCGGCGCAGTCCACTTCCAAGACGGCGGTGAAACCGGCGGCACAACAGAAACACAGGTCTTTGAATACACGGTCGACACCATGGCCAAAGGCGACGGCTGGAACGCCTTCGCCGCGTTCATCGGTCGTCGCACCGAGACCCCCGGCACCGAATTCGACGACTTCGGCTTCGTGCTCCAGGGCGGTGCGATGGTGACGCCCGACTGGGAAGTCTTCGCACGTTACAACTTCATCTCGCCCGATGATGATCGCACGAACGGCGCCGACTTCAGCGAAGCCTCCATCGGCGCCACCCACTTCATCCTCCCCGAAAGCCACGCTGCAAAGCTGATGACCGACCTCACCTGGGCCTTCGACGACCAGGCCGGCAGCAGCTCAATCGTCCGCCCCAGCGCCGCCAACGCGTTCCTCGCCGCGCCCGATGATCAGATGTATGTGCGCGTTCAGTTTCAAATTGTGTTTTGATGCAGGATTCGCACGAACGACTCTCCGGGGGGGGGCGCTCAGGGGCGCTTGCAGCGCCTCGCGTCACCCGCGCGCCTGATGGTCACAAAAGAGTGCAAAAAAGTCTGAACGCGATGGTGCAACGTCGGCCACATTCGGTGACACGGTTCTGGCTTCGTACCATTCGTCGTGAACGAGCAATCCGAACTATCCACCTCACGATCGCCCGAGCGATGGCCCCTGCCGATCTTTGATCGCATTCAGGATCGCGTGCGCGTCGGCATCATCGTGTGGGTCGCGCTTTGGTTTGGCACGACCGTCACTCTCATGGGCCTCAAGCGCGACAACTGGGCGATGCCGTTGATGCTGGTCGGCGTCGTTGGGCTCCTTGCACTCACTCGCGCGACAAAGTTCCTGCAAGCCAGACTGCTTGGCAAAGCACAGCGATCGCAGGATCAACTCTGCTCCCAGCGCGGGTATTACCTCACAACCGAAAATCTCCGCTGCCCGGAATGCGGCGGCGTGTACACGCTTGCGGACACGCGCTCAGCGTGGGAAGTCGCGCGTGAAGTTGCTCGACGAGCATGAATCAAAGTTCATACTTGTGCCACACAACATGAGTTGCATGTTCACACGCTGTTCCGTTTTCGGACTCAAACACAGGAAGGTCGAGAAAACACGGGAGTATGTTTGCCCGATGTTCGTTCGTGAAATTCGACCATTTTGCGTGAATCATGCGCGCGTCGCTTGCCCAACTCGCGCTGTGTGCAACAGTTCTGTCGTCGCCTTGTCGGGCATTCGCGGGGATCGGGGGCGGGAGCCGGGGGATCGGGGGGATCGGGGGAATCGGGGGTAGCCCGGTGGTGACTAGTTTCGGAATCGGGGTCTCGGGTGGACCGAACAGCATTGTCTGTTCGTGTTTATAGGTGAATCTCATGCACATCGCTCGTATCGCAATCTCATTCGCCTGCGCGATCACTCTCGTGCACGCAGTCCATGCGCAGAACTCGCCTCCGAACACGCCCACGATTCTTGAACCCGTGTCCGATCGCCCGCTCGACCCGTTCGACGTGCATATGGAAACCGCTCCGTTCAGCGATCCAAACGCGGGCGACTTGCATGCGTGCAGCGACTTCGAGATTTGGTCGCTCTCGCCCTCGGAACCTGTGTGGGGCGCGTACTGCTTGTCTGGCGCGATCGCCGTCCACACGCACCTTGGCGACGGCATGTTCATGAACGGCCTGGCCTCAAGGCTCGCGCTCAATCCCGACACCGCGTATCAATTCCGCGTTCGCCACAAGGACAACAG
>CAZEZV010000189.1:5417-8083 GCA_964516725.1 uncultured Phycisphaeraceae bacterium | reverse complement strand
AGCAGGTCCTCACCCGCCCCAAGGAGTTCGACGTCATCGCGACGATGAACCTCAACGGCGACTACCTCTCCGACGCCCTCGCCGCCCAGATCGGCGGCATCGGCATCGCCCCCGGCGCCAACATCAACTACGTCACCGGCCACGCCATCTTCGAGGCCACCCACGGCACCGCCCCCAAGTACGCCAACCTCGACCAGGTCAACCCCGGCTCCGTCATCCTCAGCGGCGAAATGATGCTCAGATACATGGGCTGGACCCAAGCCGCCGACCTGATCATCAAGGGCATGGACGGCGCGATCGCCGCCAAGACCGTCACCTACGACTTCGAACGCCTCATGAAAGCGGAAGGCGATACGACAGTCAAGAAGGTCAAGTGCTCAGAGTTTGCGGATGCGGTGATTGGGAATATGAGTTAAGTTCAGCCGACTTCCCGAAAGGACCAACATAAAGTGCAAAAGACTTCCGTCGGCGTAACAATTTATAGATCTATATTGGTAGCGGGCATCTCGATCGGTGGCTCAGTGCTTCAAGAAGAGCTGAAGGCTAAACTTGGAGTTAGCTATGCATTAATAATATCCGTGATGCTTGCCGCTTTGATATTCGCTGTATTGGAAAATTTTTCAATGGCGGTAATTCAAAAGGTGCGCATACTTAGACAGTTGTTTGTACCGGAGTCTCGAATCGAAGGCTGGTGGGTGGACTTAGTACTAAATAAACAGACAGGATATCCTGAGTATGGCGGCGTGATCTATATTAGTTACGATGAAGGTAGTCTAAGGATATCGGGAACAACGTATGGCACGGACGGACGATCTCATGGGACCTTCAGATCATCTCTTGCCATATTTGACAACGACATTTTGGATTTTTCATATCAATTCACACCAAAGTCTGGTTCAATAACGGAAGACCCCGGATTTGCTCGTTATACGTTTCAAAAATCTGATGGCAAGCCTGATTCATTTTCTGGCTTTTTTCTCGATTCGTTTAATGTAATGTCTATGACGATAGATGCTCAACGAGTTAACTCTAAACAAGATATTCTAAGGTGCAATGATGCCCAGCAACGACATGCTGTATTCCTAGATTTCGTGAAGAAGCAACGAATGAAGCCGGTATCGGTACAGGACCAAGGATTTTCATTGGCGGCAGCTTCTGAATTTGAGGCATTTAAGTCGGCGATGCTGTCATTTGCTCGCGGTGAGTACGAAAAAACGAGAGACATTCTGATGCAAATCGAACCAAAGAGGTCACTCTACGAATATGCAGCAGAGTACATTTCGATGATTGTTGATAACCCTACCAGACGAATTCCTCAACCTTTTGATGTTGCGCGGGCTTTCGAGGTTTTTAATACCTATGAACCAGAACGACAACTCAAGAGACAGATCGCGGCAATGCTCTCGGATGATATTAAGAATCGTGCTGCCAAACTAAGACTTGGGTGCGTTGGCCCTGGTGACGGGATACTTCTTCGTGACACACTTATGATGCTGCCCAACGCGGCAGGCATTGAAATTGATTTATTTGAACCCAATTTAGATTTTGCACAAAAAAGCAAGAATACACTTACAGATGTAAAACTCAATTTGCGAAATGTTCATGGTATTCCAATAGAAAGTGTTGATGTAAACGCCGTCTTTTTGTCCGATAAACTCGATCTAGTTCATTGTGTCTTTAGCTTAATGTGCTTACACCCGCGTGTGCGAGCTGAAGCTTTGCAAAAACTACGTGCGATATCGAAGTCTGTTGTTGTAGTTGAGTTTGATGATTCAACAGCTGAAAAGCAGGGTCTCGACCCAGATCGCATTGCACAAGTGCAGCAGAGATTCATTTCGCTTGTTCAAGCAATTGTTGATGGAAGCGGCTCGCAGCAGCACCCATTTGACAAGTTGGGAATCGTTTCGTTTTTAATGCCAGTCATGTTTGGGTATTTTGCCGGTGATGATAGAAGTACTTATGAACAATCTAGTAAGAAATGGCAAAGTGATCTATCAAGTGCTGGATTTACGGTACGAAGCATCGTGCCAGTTGCTTTCCCAAAGTATTTGTCCGCTTTTGTTATGTTAGCAGACTGATGCACGGTCGAGTTGCACAACCTCTGTGGCAGGTGGCACAACTTTTACACCACAGGCTGCCTGCTCTAAGGCTGCACCTATTTAGTCACACCCCTCTGTACCGCAAAGCGGTGACGGTCAATAGCCGTGGGCAGCGGCGAAGCCGCACCCACGGAAAGCAATCGTCAAAACCACCGCACCGCGCAGCGGTGCAGGTGTTCTCTCTTACCGCCGTCGTTGCGATGATCCGTCCTTTCCTCCTTTCGCACAACCCGTTTTCGCGCGCTTTATCGATCACGCTCCACCTCCATCGCTACGCGATGCTCGTCCTTCTCTCGCCCGCTCCGTGGATGCCGCTTCGCGGCTATCCACGGCTATTGACCGTGATGGCTTCGCCATCATCACACTCCGTCCGCATCACGCCTTTATCATCCATCATGGCCGCGACGCTCACCAACATTCTTCTCCATGTCACCTATTCCACCAAACATCGCGATCCAATCATTCCCCTCGACCTCCTCCCCGACCTCTTCGACTACAAAGGCGGCATCTGCCGCGACCTCAACTCCCCACTCCTCCACGCGGGCGGCGTCGCCGATCACGTCCACC
>CAZEZV010000189.1:0-5317 GCA_964516725.1 uncultured Phycisphaeraceae bacterium | reverse complement strand
TACCTCTGGGATTGACGGCATGTTCTAGCGTGTACCGCGAACCTGCCGCATTCCTGTCCACTGCCGCGAACCTGTCGCACTCCCGTCCACTGCCGCGAACCTGCCGTATTCCTGTCCACTGCCGCGAACCTGCCGCATTCCTGTCCACTGCCGCGAAGCGGCAAAGGTCAATAGCCGTGGGTAGCGGCGAAGCCGCACCCACGGAAAGCCATCGTCAAGAACCACCGCACCGCGCAGCGGTGCAGGTGTTTTCTCTCGCCGCCGTCGTTGCGATGATCCGTCCTTTCCTCCATTCGCACAACCCCTCTTCGCGCGCTTCACCGATCACGCTCCACCCGCATCGCTACGCGATGCCCCGTCTCTATACCGCCCGCTCCGTGGATGCCGCTTCGCGGCTATCCACGGCTATTGACCTCGATGGCTTCGCCATCAAAACACACCCTTCGCATCAGGATTCGCTCCACAATCGCACGACGGTCACACGCCACCCGCATCGCTACGGCAGGTGGCACAACTTCCGTGCGACAAGCTGCCTGGTTTGAGGCTGCACCTACTTGGCCACACCCCTCCTTACCGCAAAGCGGTGACGGTCAATAGCCGTGGGTAGCGGCGAAGCCGCACCCACGGAAAGCAATCGTCAAAACCACCGCACCGCGCAGCGGTGCAGGTGTTTTCTATCTCCACCACGCCGCGAACTCCCGCGCTTCTTTCACCAACGCTTGATCCACCCCACCCGCATCGCTACGCGATGCAACTTCACTTTTTGCCGCATTCCGTGGATGCCGCTTCGCGGCTATCCACGGCTATTGACCGCGATGGCTTCGCCATCATCACACTCCGTCCGCATCGCGCTCGCTCCACAATCGCTTGACGGTCACACCCCACCCGCATCGCTACGCGAAGCCTCGTCTCCACACCGGCAGGTGTCACAACTTCCATGCGACAGGCTGCCTGCGATGACGCCGCACGTACTTGGCCACACCCCTCTGTACCGCAAAGCGGTGACGGTCAACAGCCGTGGGTAGCGGCGAAGCCGCACCCACGGAAAGCAATCGTCAAAACCACCGCACCGCGCAGCGGTGCAGGTGTTTTCTATCTCCACCACGCCGCGAACTCCCGCGCCTCTTTCACCAACGCTTGATCCACCCCACCCGCATCGCTACGCGATGCTCGTCCTTCGCTCGGCAAGTGGCACAACTTCCATGCCACAGGCTGCCTGTGCTTTGTCGTTAGGCCGGGGGCGCAACTCACCTTGGTCCCGTGGACCCCCAATCTTCCCCGCATCGACCATATCTGTGCGCCATTTCCCGGTCCTTCCCCCTTTCGCGCTTGCATTCTCGCGAACTCTCTGTCATGATGCGGCGTGCTCTGCGAAACTCTCCAACTCGGCGGCCTTCCGCCCCTCTCGAGCGAATCGCGTCGCCTGATCGCCGCGTTTTTCGAGGTGGATCAAGACGTGTCTAGCCTCGCCGCGCACCTGCAGCAGGACTGCTTCGAGATCGTCACCCAACTGAGCGACCCCGCCGTCAAAGCCTGGATCACCGCAATCCTCGCGCTCAAACACAACGAACGCCGCAACCGCGCCCTGCGCTCTCTCGACGCCGTTCTCACAACGTCACACGATCAAGCCCAGATCCATCAAGCCGCGGCCCGCATCCTGCGAAGCATCGAATCGCCCCGCTCCCCGCGAAATATCAAACGGCGCACCCCCTCGCATGCATTCACACCCCCGAATGCCGAATGCCGCCCACTCCCAAATCCCCTCACCCCCAATGCCCAATCCCCAATCCCCAGTGCCTATTCTCCCCCATGCCCCCACGCACCGCAAGCGCCCACTGGTCCGGCAATCTCACCGAAGGGAAAGGCCACGTCAAAGTCCAAAGCGGCACCCTCGACGCGCCCTACGACTTCCGCGCCCGCACCGGAGACGGTAAAGGCACCAACCCCGAAGAACTCATCGGCGCCGCCCACGCCGGCTGCTTCACGATGCAACTCTCCGCCCTCCTCGCCAACGCCGGCAAACCCGCCGCATCTCTCGACACCACGGCGAAGGTCTACCTGGAAAAGGATGGCCCGGGTTTCTCAATCCCAAAGATTGAGCTCGAACTCAAAGGCAATGTCCCCGGCATGGACGCTGCCACGTTCAAGCAGCTCGCCGAAACCGCGAAAGCCACGTGCCCCGTGTCCAAAGCGCTCGCCGGAACGAAGATTTCGCTCACAATTCTGTGATTGTGGACATCACAACCAACGCCGCAACCGCGCAGCGCGGCTCGACGTCGCACGGACTCAATGCGCTCTTCAATCATCTCTGCACGCCCACCCACGGACGCAGCAATCGCATCGCCACCGGCCTCGATCCGACACTGCAACATCACGACGGCGTCGCGTGTCGCAACTTATTGCCGGTGATGACGTTCAACTCATCTTCATACGACATCCTCGTCGCTTCAGACAACGCCCGCCCGTTCGTCTCGATCACCCGCCGATACCACGCCGCGCTGAGCTTTGGCGTGCGCTTCAGTGTTGTGTAATCCACATGCACAAGCCCGAAGCGTTCGCGGTAGCCTTCCGCCCACTCGAAGTTGTCGAGGACGCTCCAGTGGAAGTACCCGCGGACGTCCGCGCCGTCGTGTATCGCGCGCTGCAACTCAAGCAGGTACCGGCGCGTGTAGTCGATTCGCTGGGGATCGAGCACCTGACCGTGCATGTCGACCCAGTCGAGGTTGCACATGCCGTTCTCGGTGATGACGACGGGTAGCTTGTAACGCTCCCACAGGAACCGTGCGCCCCAGCCCAGCGATTCGGGGGCGACGTTCCAGTGCATCGAATTGCGTGCTCGGCCCGGCGAAGTCGCGGCTGCCGCCAGCGTGCCGTCTGCCTTGAGCGCGCTGCCGGAATAGATGTTCACGCCATAGAAGTCCAGAGGCTGGCGGATCAACTCCATGTCAGCCGCTGGGAAAGAAGGCACGTCGCTCCCGTAGAGCTTCAGCCCACCTTCCGGATAATGGCCCAGGCACACGGGATCAGAGAACCACGTGTTATTCCACAGATCGTTCTTCTTAATCGCGAACGTGGCAGTGCGTGCGGCTTCAATGTTCCCCGCGTCATCTGACACTGGAAAGCTGACATGCCCGACCGGCGCCCAGCCAATAGTCGGCTCCTTGCGAGCCGTCGCCCGAATCACCTGGACACACCGCCCGTGCGCACGCAGTGTGTTGTGGGCCGCGAGCAGCGCTTCACGCATCGGGAGCTTCACGCCCGGCGCGTGCGTGCCGTCAATGTGCCCCAACTGCAGGTACACCTGCGGCTCGTTGATCGTCATCCACTTCGTCACACGATCGGACAAACGCTCGACGACGCGCGTCGTGTACTCGGCGAACCACTCCGCGCTGTCACGATTCAGCCACCCGCCCTTGTGATACAGCGCGAGCGGGAAGTCCCAGTGAAAGAGCGTGACCCATGGCTCGATGCCGCGCTCGAGCAGCGCGTCGATCAACTGATCGTAAAAGTCGAGCCCCGCGGCGTTCACTGCGCCAAAGCCGTTGCGCATGACTCTTGGCCACGCGATCGACAGGCGATACGCCTGCACCTTCATGTCCGCCATGATCTGCACGTCTTCGCGGAAGCGGTTGTAATGATCGCACGCGACTTGCAGCGTGTGGCCCTCATGCACTGCGCCGGGCTTGCGGCAGAATGCATCCCAGACAGATTCGCCCCGAAGATCGGGCGCAGAGCCACCCTCGATCTGCGCCGAGGACGACGCGACGCCCCAGACAAAGGATGACGGAAACGACGCCTGTGCGCCCCGTGTGGAACCGTTGGACGATTGATTTCGAGCATTGGGCATAACGACTCACCCTTTCACAGCGCCGCTCGTGAGGCCGGCGATAAAGTCCTTTTGCAACAGAAGAAACAAGCCCGCAACGGGCAGAATCGACGCAAGCGTGCCCGCCATGAGCAGGCCATAATCCTGGTAATACGTATTCTTGAGTTGTGCGACAGCAACCGCAAGCGGAAACTTCCCGGGCGTCTGCATCACAACCTGCGGCGTCAAGTAATTGTTCCACACACCCAAGAATGTGATGAGCATGAAGGCCGACGCCATCGGCTGCAGCAAGGGCAATGCGACATGCCAGAACGCACGCACCTCGCCGCACCCGTCCATGCGAGCGGCTTCGATCAGTTCCTTCGGAATGCTCGTGAGCGACGCCTGCCGGAAGAGGTACACGCCGAACGCAGGCGCGACGGCGGGCAAGATCAAGCCAAGCATTCGATCGAGCAAACCCAGCTGATACAGCACGGTGAAACCAGGCGCGAGCAAGAGCGGCGGCGGAATGATCAGCGCGCCCAGCACAAGCCACTGCACCCAGCGCCGCCCAGCAAACGGCACGCGAGCCAGCGCGTAGCCGCCCATCGCACAAAACAGCGTTGCCAAAGTCGCAATCACCGACGACAGCAACACAGAATTCAACGACGCTCGCAGGAACCCGCCCTGCGCGAACAAGGTGCCAAAGTTGTCCAGCGTCAACCGGTCCCATGCGATTCCGAGGAATCCTTCGCCCCTGGGCAGAAACACCGACGTGAAAAAGTCCTCGTTGCGCTTGAACGCCGCGCAGAGCAGCCACACAAACGGCATCGCCGTGATGACCGTCACCGGGACCGCAAGCAGATACGCGGGCCATGATCGGCGAGAACTTTGAGGCAATGCGTGCTCGTTGCTCATGTGGCGTCTCCCGTCGCTGCGGAGTGCCGATCCGCGAGAAAACGCTGAGCGATGCCAAAGCCCGCGAGGATCAACGCGAGAATCCAGCCAATCGCCGAGGCATATCCAAGGTCGCCGGTCTGAAAACCGGATTGATACAAGTACGTCACCAGTGTCAAGCCCGTGTTGTCCCTGCCCGTGTTGCCGTTCAAGATGATGAACGGCAATTCGAATATCTGAAAACTCCCGATGATGCAGAGCAGCACGACGAAGATCGCAACCGGCTGAATCGCCGGCCACGTCACATGTCGAAAGCGCGCCCAAGGCCCGGCTCCGTCAAGGCGCGACGCCTGCTTGAGTTCCTCCGGCACGCTCTGGAGCGCGGCGAGGAAGTACACCATGTTGAAACCCGTGTACTGCCACGCCGTTGCGATCACCAGCGACGCCATCAATCCGTCTTCAAGCCATGCAAAGTCAAGGTTCCAGCCAATCGCCTGATGCAGCGCGACGTTGAGCAGCCCGGTACGTTTCTCGAGCAGAATCGCAAAGATCATCGCGGTGAATACAACGCCTACAAGAACCGGCGAGAACAAGATAAGCCGCATGATTGCCCGT
>CAZEZV010000188.1:0-8124 GCA_964516725.1 uncultured Phycisphaeraceae bacterium | reverse complement strand
CTCCTCCACGTGTCCATCAACGCCACCCTGCCCCCCCCCTAGTTGATTGGGTTAAGACGTTGACTCAGGGGTGATTGTTGCACTGGCGGGGGGTTGCCACGCGCAGCCGCAGGTGGGACATAAAAGCAGTTTGTCGGCACGGCAGGTAGTTGCTGGCAACACACCTTCGCAGCACGGACAGACACCGTTGCGGACGCGTGCTGCTGCGAATGCACTCAGTCGCATGGCGCGAGAGTAGCTTTGCCTCAGCGCGAGCCAGAGAAAAAGTCCTGCAACCAGAACGCAAACCGACATGGTCCATTCGTTTCCCTTGCCGTTGATCGCTCGCCACCACAACTCCACAGGCCACACAAGCGCGATCGCAACGAGCGGCGTGAAGTCATACCAGCCGGTGTGAAACCATTCGCGATTGGTTTGATTGTGGACAGTTGACCGCGCTGAAGTAGACCCCTGGCGAACGAGAAGGCAGATGCGTGATTCTCGTGCATCGAGAATGTCAGGCTTTGACCCAGTCGAATCAAGTCGCTCGTACGCTTTGATGGATGGGCACTGAACTAACTCGCGGCCCATCCATCAAGATTCCACGCCGCACCACACTCCGGACACGTGCGGCACTTGTCCGGCGCGACATCCACCCCATCGAGAGTAAATCCGCACGTTCCGCAGTGACCTAGGCGAAGCCGCTCAACGCGTTGACGACTCGCGCTGTATTCGCGCTGTCGCTTGCTCCACGGTACAAACTCCGCGAGCCAACCAAAGGCAATCAATGCCATCAATATCAGCGCCGCCCCCAGCGGGCCGGAAATCCACCGAGACAATCCAAACGGCTTAAGAACCCAGTTTCCAACTCGAAAAATGACGGACACAACCAATCCGAGCCAAGCAACAAACAACGCGGCACCACCAACGCCAAGCCAGAACTGCTTGGTCCACACGTTTCTCAACCGGAAAACGCTCTCCGGTTCCTCGTCGGTCGGAGAAGCGCGGGTAGATTCGGAACGTTCGGCTTTTGCCACATGATAACCAGTGTTGAACCACCGTTGTCCGCTATCGGCAGCTGACCGGAATCGTTCATCCATCGCGTTGTCATCATCGCCATCGATGTCGTCGTCAATCTCCGCGTCCCAAACAAATAGGATTGCACTGCCCCGATCATCGCGGAGTTCGACTTTGTTGTCAAGCCATGTGCGGAGTCGTTTCACGCCCCCTCCTCCACCCGCTCCTCAACCCCTCCCCGCAGCCCCCCTCTCCCAAACAACTCCAACGCCGCGTAGATTTCGTCTGGGCCTTTGCTCACTCGCACCGCCTCGCGGAACGGCTTGATGCTCTCCATGCGGCCGTCCGGGAGTTGGGCTTGCATTTTTTTTGCGAACCAACTGATGCGGCGTTGGATTTGCCAGAGGGCGTAGCGGTCGTCGCGGTTTTGGCGCATGAGGTCGAAGTAGCGGCGGACTGTTGTGAGTTTTTCGTGAAGGGTGGGTTCGAATTTCACGCGGTGTTGTGGCAGAGGCGTCCTCGCCTGTGACGGATGCAAGGAAGATTCTTTTCCTCCGTGCGCCTCCGTTGTACTCCCCAGTGAACATTTTTCTCCCAAGCCAACAGAACACAGATGCTCCCACACCTGTCTGAAAATCCACGGCGCGGCGAGGGCTCCGCGGCCGATCATCACGCCGCTGCATCCGGTTTCGCGGATCATGCGTTCGGCGTCGGCGGGTTCTTTGACGTCGCCGTTGCCGATGATGGGGATTTGGCCGTTGACGGCTTCGACGACGCGGGCGATGCCGGCGAGTTGAACGTTGCCGGAGAACTTCATTTCAGTCGTGCGGCCATGGACAGTGACGGCGACGACGCCGACGTCGGCGAGCATGCGGGCTAAGTGGGGCGAACAGGCGGCACCGGAGTGGTAGTCGGAGTCGTGCCAGCAGAGACGCATCTTGCACGTCAAAGGGACTACGAATTTCGATGCACCGGCATTCGGCATTCGTGGTTCGGCATTCGTGCTGGCGCAGGCTGAGCGGGCATTGTCACGAATGCCGAATGCCGAATGCCGAATGCCGACCCTGCGTTCCCACTCTTCGCGATCAACAGGGCACTTCTCCAGTTCCTTCACAACTCTCGCGGCGATCGCGACTGCTTTTTCCAAGTTTGTGAGCAGCGCGCTGCCGCCGTCTTTCTTGGTGACTTTGTCAACCGGGCAACCCATGTTGATGTCGACGACCGTGGCTCCGTGCTCGACGGCCCAGCGGGCACCCTGTGCCATGATCTCCGGGTCGCTGCCGTAGAGCTGCATGCCGACGGGTTTGTCGAAGTCGTTGGTTTTCGCAAGATCGAGGCTGGTGGCGGTGCCTCGGAGGAGGCCTTCGGGGCTGAGCAAGTCGGTGCAGGCGAGGCCCACGCCCCCCCACTCTCGGCACACGGTGCGAAAGGCAAGGTCGCAGTAACCGGCTATGGGAGCCAGGAGGAGGTTGGTTTGGAGGGGGACTGGGCCGATATTGAGCACGGGGGATTATTGAGAGGGGGGCGGTCGGTCGAAGATTGAAGGGAATTGGGGCAAATGTCGGCGGATTGGCGAATTCGAGTAGGGCGTGTGGTCTGGAAGGCCGTGCGACATCGGGCCTTGTTTCCTATACTTTTGGCCCTGAACGCTTGCCGACGGACGGCAAATAATTGGGGCAGGCGATTGAGCCTGTCGGTTGCAATCAAAATCACCCCCCGGCCCCCGCCCCCACCGAACGGTTTAGGTCGTTCTCGCATCAAGAGGAGTTTGTCCGTCATGAAGATTCGCATGTATACGTCACTCAGTGTTCTCGTTCTGTGCGCCGGCAGCGTGCTTGCGCAGGCTGACTTCAAGGCGCAGCAGTCGCCCGCCGTCACTAAACCAATGCCCACCACCGTGCCCACGGGCAACGGCGAGGTGCGCCAGATGACGCCGGAGGAAATCGCAAAGATGAAGGCGCAGATGGACGCGAAGGGCGCGGGCGCTGACATCGACGTTACGAAGGAAGTGCCCAACGACGACGCAAACCCGGCCGCCCAAGTGGTGTTCGAGAAGCAGGTTGCGGAGCTGGGCATCATCGGCGATGACAAGAAGATTGACTTTGAATACGCGTTCACGAACAAGGGCAACAAGGACCTTGAGTTTCTTGGTCAGCCCTCGGGCAGCTGCGGTTGCACGGTGCCGAACCTTGAGAAGCTCGTGTACAAGCCGGGCGAGTCGGGCGTGATCAAGGGAACCTACGACCCGAACCACAAGAACGGGCCGCAGACGACGAAGATCACGTGCCGGACCAACGATCCGAAGAAGCCGACGTTCAGCCTGAGCGTGAAGAGCGAAGTGCGCCCGATCTGCCGGGTTGAGCCCTCGTACCTAAACATCGGGCAGGTCAATCGCGGCGCGGAGAAGAAGGAGACCTTCAAGATCATTTCGCGCAAGCAGGAGCTGACGATCGCGCAGGTGACGCCCCAGTCACCGAAGACGACTGTCAACGTGCTGCCGACAGTCGCAAGGCAGCTTGAGACGGGCGAAACCGTGTGGGAGACTCCGGTGGAGGTCACGGTCCTGACGAAGGACGCGGGGCAGGTGAATGAAAACATCACGATTCGGACGAGCGATACGACAAAGGTGTTGAGCGCAGTCGTGACGGGCGAAGTGCTCGGCGACATCAGCGTCTCGCCCAACCAGCTTCAGTTGCCGGGGCTGACGCCCGGGCAGCCCGTCAACACCGAGTTCACGCTGAGCAGCCGGACGGGCGGAGCGTTCAAGGTGACGGGCGTGCAGGAAGTGGCGCAGGGCGGGGCGTCGCCCTTCATGAAGTTTGAGTACACGGAAGTGGCGGGCGCGAATCCGCCTCAGTGGAAGGTGAAGGTCACCGGCACGGCTCCGACGGCGCAGGGCGCGCTGCGGGGCGACATCGTGGTCGATACCGACAATGCGAACGATCCGCAGATGCGGGTGAAGTACTTTGGGTTCATCCGGCAGCAGGCGGCCGTGCAGCCGCCGAAGCCGGCGGCGACGAATCAGGGGTGGAAGAAGCCCAGCTCACTGGATCCGGATGCGAAGTGATCGCCCCGGCCCTTCGCCGAGTGATTTGAACGACTTGTAAAGTGTGCCGGCTTTCGAGGAATCGGAAGCCGGTTTTTTCTTGGCGAAAGGACAGTTGAGGGTGCGCGGCGAACGATACTAAGACGGCGAGACGCCCATGCCACCGGACTGTGAATGGGCGGGACGTTTGTGCCGCCAGTCAGAATGAAGGAACTAGCAATGCAAATGGTCCAGCGAGCATGTGTGATTGCGTTTGTCGGGTTGCTTGTCGGCGGCGTGCATGCGATGTTTGCGAAACCGATTTTGCTCAAGCCAGTGGAAATCATACAACCCTTTCCAGAGATTCCAGACGCAACCAAGCCGGCGCAGACCGGTACACCCGAAAGCACGTCGCGACAATCTCAAGCTGGCGGACAGCCGATCGGGTCAACGACGCAATCCGCTCCGCAGCCGCGGAAGCTTGGTCTTGAGATCACATTGCAAGATGCACTCGACTTACAGAAGATCGGCGCGGTGTTCATCGACGCGCGGCATCGGCCCGAGTACGAGCAGGGGCACATTGCGGGGGCGTTTCTGCTTCCGGCGGACATGTTTGACGCGGGCAGGCCCGACGCGCTCAACTACATCGATCAGAACGCGTTCCTCATCATCTACTGCTCGGGCGGCGAGTGCGACGCGAGTCACAACACGGCGAAGATGCTCCAGCAGGCGGGGTTCATGAAGACGCATATCTTGAAGGAGGGTTACCCGGCGTGGAAGGACGGCGGGCATCCGATTGCGACGGGGAAGCCGGATTACGAATGATGAAGCGACGAAGTCGAAATGGAAAGCGCTTTTTAGCCATCTGGCAGTTTGGACATTTGGAAATTTGAGAATGACACGACGATCCCCCACACACCCTGTTGCGATTGGATGGCTCACGTTGCCTTGCCGGCTTCTGCTGGGCGGGTTGTTTGTGTTTGCGGGCACGCTGAAGCTGATGAGTCCGCAGTTGTTTGCTGACGCCATCGGCGGGTTCAAGATTTTCACCGGACATCGGGAACACTTCATTCCGTTCCTCGCGTATGCGATTCCGTGGACGGAGGTTGTCGCCGGCTTCCTGCTCATCATCGGCGCGTGGTCTCGCGCGGCGGCGCTGATCCTGTCGCTGATGCTCCTCGGGTTTATCGCCGGGATTCTGGGTGTGATTTTCCGCGGGCTGGACACGAAGTGCTCGTGCTTCGGCAAGATCGAATGGCCCTGCAATGTGCTGCAGCCGGACGGGGGCATCGGGTGGTGTCAGGTTGTGCGGAACGTGCTCATGATCGCGATGGCGGTGCCGATCCTCAAGTGGGGTCCGGGGCCGCTTGCGGTGGATAAGGATTCCAAGGCGTGAGCCGCGTCAAAACGAATACGGATCGTCGAAGTATGGGCGACGACGGAGCGACACGGGCTCGGGCGCGTTGATTGCTTCCTTCGCGGCTGCGGCGAGCGCTTGGCTGAGCTTTTCGTGATCGGGGACTGCGTCCAGATATTCGGCAAGGTCTTCGACGCGGTGCGCGGCGGGCCATTCGGGGCGCACTTTGCGGATCGCGGCGTCGCCCAGTGCTTCGAGCGTGCTCTGGAACCATGAGGCGTCGGGGAGCAGCTTTGCGTCGGTCTGCGCGATCGGGCCGGTGCATCCGACGAGCGATGCGGGCGGATCAACCTGCACACGGGCGACGACGTTCTCGAACTGGCCTGTGCCGACGCCCACGATGGGCCACCTGCCGGCGCTGGTGGTTGGTTCCTTCACGAGCGCGAGGACGGGCACTTTGCGGGCGCGGGCCATGTCGCGGAAGGTCTTGCCGTCGAGGCCGATCATCGGAGGCTCAAGGAGGTAGCAGCCCGGCTCGATGGTGGTGCCGCGTGCAGGGAGCGAGCGCAGCACGAAGGACTTGCCAGCGTCGCACGCGATCTGGCGGAGTTGGCGGCGTGCTTCCTGCAGGGGCATTGTGATGCGAGCGACACGCTCCCAGTCTCGCTTTTGAACTGCGCGGTGCAAGGCCCGCAGGCTGAGGTCGATGGCCTCGAAGTACTGAGTCTTCACAAGCGCCTCGGAGGCGCGGTCCATCAGCGTGTCGAGGGGTGTGACACCGTCGGGCAGGACTTCGACGGGGCGCGCGGGGGAATTCGCGGGCGAGCCAAACTTGGACGCTGCGCCGGCGAGTGCGCTGAGCGGACCAGAGCCGAAGGGGCCGGGCGCGGGGTTGGGAACGCCAGCGATGCTCACTGAGGCTTGGTCTCCGTGTTGGATTGCATGTTGGCTTGCGTCATTGCGGGCAACTGGCCGACGTGATCCGCGAGCGCGCTGAGCAACTTCACCCATGCGTCGGCTTCCTCGCAGAGGTCGTACTCGAGCGTGTCGGCGAGTGCGGACCAATCCTGCGAAGTGAGTGACGAACGAACGCTTTTGAGATGAGAGAGCAGACGCTTGGAGGCGACGGCGACGGTTTCACCTTTGCCGGATGCGAGCGGGACTTCGTCGAGATTGTGCTCGAGCAGTGCTTGCGCGCGATCGACAATGTCTTTCACGGTCTGCCAAGTGTTGAAGATGCCTTGCAGTTGCTGGAGCGCCTCGTTCTCCTGCCCAGCGTGAATCTTCGCGGCGGAGCTGCGCTGATCGTTGGCCAAGTCCCCCACTGCTCGCGCGGCGTCGTCGAGCGTGACCTTCACGAGTGCGCGCGGCTCGGCGCTGGTGAGCGTCACTTCCCGCATCGGGCCCGGTTCATCGGAGGGGTTTCCCAACTGGTCATCGGACAGAGTCAGGCCGTCGGCCTTAGCCTCGATGATGACCCGCCCGCGGGCGCGTGCGGCGGCTGAGGCCAAGGTCAAGGCCTGGGCGAGGGTTGGGCGTTCGAGCACCAAAGGTGCCCCATCGAGAGTCACACGCATAGATAGAAGATGCGCCATAAACGACGGAATGGCAATGAAAACGGGGCAATAACTTGGTGTAAGAACGAGTTTTTCGAGGAGTTATGTCCACCTGAGCGTTGTGTGGGCCGGGGTTGCGCGAATTTGGGGGCGAAATGGGCGGTTGGCTGGTGGAGTTTGCGCTCAGTTGACATGATGCATGCCGATGGCCTAGAAGTCTACCCCCCGGCTACTCACGGGCAGGATGCCCGTGCCATGGCGCTACTCGCTTGCGGTGCGGAGTCGTTGCTTGTAGATCAGGCGGATGTTGCGGGCGTAGATGACTAGGCCCGAGGATTGGCCAAGGACACCCACGAAGTCCTGACGCCAGACGAAGTAGACGAAAAGGGCAACGCCGCCCGCGAGGCTGAGCCACCAGAACGCCACGGGGATCACGCTCTTGCGTTCTTTTTCGCTGACGATCCATTGGATGATCATCCGGCCTGAGAATGCGAGTTGGCCAGCGAGGCCAAGAAGCACCCATGCGAGATTGGGCCAACTGGTGATGTTGAAGAGGCGGAACGCTACGTTGTCGCCCTGGCGGATGACGTCTTGGAGTGCGGCGTCGCCGAACTGGCCTGCGAACTGTGCGCTTGTCATGGGCTGCGAAGTGAAGCCGTTGCGGAGGAGGATACGAAAACTGGCATCGTCGTCGGATGAATCGGCGATGGGCTTGGTTGAGTGCGTCGTGACCTCGATGACGCCTCGGTTGTTGCCCAGCCTGAAGTCGACGGTGCGTGCGCCTTGGGCGGGCTTGATGCCGGTGAGGTTGTTCTTCTGGTTCCAAACGAGCCAGACACCCAGCAGGAGAACGAGAGCCATGAGTGCGGGCGGTTCCCACTTGAAGCGCTTCATTGGAAGAGCGTATGGGCGGGAGAAGGCGGTCTGCGGGTTGGGTTCGAGAGACAGCGGATTCTGATTGAAGACTGCGCGTTCTGTTTCCTGACGGCGAAGCCGTCGCGGTGAATAGCCGTGGGTTGTCGCGAACGCGACACCCACGGACGGATCGGCAAAGTCATGGGCACCACGCAGTAGTGCAAGTGACGTGTGAAAGCGCCTTCACCACTTCGTGGTGAGTTGTTCAAGGAACTTTGCTCCGTGGGTGCCGCGTTCGCGGCGACCCACGGCTACTGACCTTGACGGCTTCGCCG
>CAZEZV010000187.1:0-8187 GCA_964516725.1 uncultured Phycisphaeraceae bacterium | reverse complement strand
CTTTTGTCCGGTACGTCGTCCACAAACGGACGGGGTGGAGGTCGATAGTGGCCGATGACTTGTCCATTTGTGGCCGCGTGATCGGCCATGCGTGACCGCTCGGGAATTGGAACGCGGCCAAGAGTGGCCGATAGTCCATTTTCGGGCGGGGTGTACACATCGTCCGCTTGTGGCACATCGGCCGGAACCGGCCTATCATAACATATCTTATAGGACGTTGCAGGTATTGTTCGATTTGCTTGAAATCCAAGTCTTCGCGCCGACTTTGCGGTCATCGCTGCCGGCGGTCGACTCTGAGTTTGATGTCCTTCTCGGTTTCCTCGCCGCTTGCGTTTGTTGACCTGACTCTCAAGGTGATTGTCTTGCGGAGGGCGAGGCCTGATTGGTGCATGGCCATGAGGGCGCTGGTTGTGTTGGTGACTTCTTGGCCGTTGACCTTGACGATCAACTGACCGACTTCGAGTCCGGCGAGGGCCGCCGGACTTTCTGTTCCCTCCGCGACTTCGCGGGCGATTCGGGCGATCGCTGGGCCGTCCTTTGTATCGCGGAGTTGCAGCCCAGCAAGCATGAGGAGCGTGTCTTCGAACTGGCTGGCGAGGACGTCGTCGGGCATTTCGCCGAGGGTGACGGAGAGTTTGACGGTTTTCTCGTCGCGGAGGACTTCGACGTCGACTGTGGCGCCCGGGCGCTTGGCGCGGATGAAGGACGAGAGGCTTTCCATGCCTTGGACGGGATATCCGTCGATGGTCATGACGATGTCGTCGGGCTTGAGGCCCGCCTGTTCCGCTGCCGCGCCTGGGACGACTCTCACGATACGGACGCCCTTGCCGCCCACGTATGCGCTGTCGATTTCTACGGGCTCAGGAGAAAACTGCACGCCCAGATAGCCTTGGCGAACGGTACCGGTTTCGATGATTTGCGAGACTCGCGATTCGATGGTTGCGAGGGGGATTGCAAAGCTGATGCCGGCGGACTGGCCGCTGGTGCCGCCTTCGGACTCGCCCGCGTTGGCGATTGCCACGTTCATGCCGACGACTCTGCCTTGAATGTCTGTGAGCGGGCCTCCTGAGTTTCCCGGGTTGACGGCGGCGTCGGTCTGGATGAAGTTCTGGATTGAAACGCCCGCGACTGCCCGGGCGTTGCGGCCCACGCCGCTGACGATGCCCTCGCTCATGGAGAACTTGAAGCCGAAGGGGGAGCCGAAGGCGAAGACGCGGTCGCCTTGCTGAACGCGGGAGCCGTTGGCGCGATTGGCGGGAACCAAGTACTCCCCCGCCTCGACTTTGATGACGGCGATGTCGCTGAGCGAATCGGCGCCGAGGACGACGCCCTTGGCGAGGCGACCGTCATGAAATTGAATGTTGACTTCACGGGCCGGGCCCACGACGTGTGCGTTGGTGACGATGTGCCCTTGATCGTCATAGGTCCAGCCTGAGCCGGTCGCCCCGACCCATCGACCCACTTCAATGTGGACGACGCTGGGCTCGACACTCGTGGCGACGTTACGAACGGCGGTGTTAAGCCGTTCCAGAATGTCATCGTCCGCGAGCGATTGGCGAGCGAGTTCGACGCGCTGGTGGGTTTTGATTGCGGAGAGCGACTTGATGGCTCGGGGCAGTGCGAAGAGCACCGTGCCCGCTGTGAGAAGGACAACAAATGCAGGGCCGTACGAGATGAATCGGCGCATGATGCATCATACGAAGAATCTGAGCGCGGGTTTCGGACTGACGCGCGAAAGTGAAAAATGCGTCGGATTATATGGACATTTCACACAGATTCGTCGGCGCTTGAGCAACAGACGTTGGGGCCAAGCCCCCACTTGCGACCGAGCCGCATGCTTGCAACGCCATATGCTGGGCGGTGTTTGAGAGTGAGATCAAAAAACTGATTCAAGACGATTGGCTCAACGCCGCGGCGTTGCTTGCGGGCGAGAGCGTACACATGGTGTACGCGGACTTGCCGTTTAACACGGGCGTGCGGCAGCAGACGCCGCCGAACGCGAAGAAGCGGGTGAAAGCGACAGAATCGACTTCGTACGCTGATTCGTGGCCCACGCCGCGGGCGTATGTCGAGTGGTTGCGGGAGCGGCTTGAGGCGACGCTGCCTGCGCTCAAGCCTTCGGCGACGATGTTGCTGCATTGCGACTGGCGGGTGTGTCATCATGTTCGGGTGCTGCTGGATGAACTGCTCGGCGCGGATCGTTTCGTCAACCACCTCATTTGGCATTACGGCTTGGGCGGGTCGTCACCTCGGACGTTTGCGCGCAAGCACGATGACATCCTGTTCTATTGTCTGAATCCGAAGAAGTACTACTTCGAGCCGCCCAGAGTTCCTGCGACGAGCCAGAAGTTGCGAGGGTTGAGCAAGAAGGCGACGGATGTGCTGGATATTGCGTCGATCAACAACATGGCGAGTGAGCGCACCGGATATCCGACGCAAAAGCCGCTTGCGCTGCTTGAGTTGCTGGTTCGGGCATGCTGCCCTGCGGGGGGCGTTGTGCTTGACCCGTGCTGCGGGAGCGGGACGACCCTGGTCGCAGCGGAAAGGCTTGGGCGGGGGTGGATTGGCTTTGATTCAAACCCGGATGCAATCAAGATTGCTCGGAAGCGGTTGGAAGGGGTAAATCGCAGGGAATCGGGCGAAACGTGCGCGGGATGAAGTGGCGCATCGCCTAGAAGGCGATGCCACGGGCGAGCCAACCGATGGGCAGCGTTCTACCATCGGTGATGCGAATCAAGACGTTTTCTCCTCGCTTTGTCGGCGGTCTGGTTGTTGCTTCGGCGTTGTGGGCTGCCGCCCCGCGCGCAGTCGCACAGGATGCGATCGCGGCGTTCAATCAAAAGTCGTACGGTGATATTCAGCTGGCCAAGCGGTCCGACCTTGTGCTTCTGCCTGCGCTTGCAAAGATGCAGGCTTTGCCATCGTCGGTGCCCGGCGTGTTTGAGTCGCGCATGCTCCTCAAGGGCATGAAGGGGTGGGACCAGGCGGCGGCGTGGGCAACAGCTGCTCCGCAGGTGGAAGCGCTCAAGGCTTTGCGAACTGTAACGAGTGATTGGAATTGGCGCACGTCGCATCAGTTCGGGCTGCCGTACGGGTACGAGGGAGTTTCAGCGGAGCTTGTGCGAGCCGGGCTGTACATCAACCTGAGCGACCCCCCCACTCTCGCGGCGGCGGAATTCAACTACCTGCCCGCGATGGACAGGCTTGAGATGCTCGTGAATGTCGAGGTGTCTCGCCTCTATGCAGAGGGCAAGCCAAATGAGTCGGTGGATCTGCTGCTGTCGTTTGCGCACCTGTCGCGGCAGATGTGCAACCGGAAAATGACTCGTGAGGCAACATGGGGGCTTGACGCGTTTTGTCGCACGATGGAGCGCATTCGGGACATTGCGTATCGGTCGCTTGTTGACAAAAAGCCGTTTGATGTGGAGGCGCTGCGGAAACAGATTGACCTTCTCGTTCCCAAGTCCAATGCCGACCCCAAGGCCAAGATCGACAGCTACTTCGACTTTGGTCGCATGGACATGCCCGAAGGGGACTCCGTCGCGGCGGTGCAGGCGCTCGCTCGTGTCGCGGAAGGCGACGGGTTCAACGGGCAGCAGTTTGGGACGCTGATGGCAAAGATGAGCACGGCGGGCAAGCCGCTGCGGTTGTTCAGCGAAAGTGCGACTTGGAAGGACGCGTCCTCCAAGCATCTTTCGCCCAAGGAGACACAGGCCAAGATTCTGAACATCTTTGCCGACTGGAAGGTGCATTGGGGACTGGATCCGTTTGATCCAAGGCTCGGCAACCGGACGCCCTACGAAGACCTTGATCCGGAGAAGAGCATTCTGCTGACCAAGTCGATCACGAACATGAAACCTCTGCGCGCCGGGCGGCAGGTGGCGGAGACGGAGCTCGTCGGAGCCCGCACGGCGTTGTCAATTCTGGGGGTGTATCAGGTCAACAACTTGTTCCCGAATCAGATTACCGCGATTCGTCCTCGATTTGTGAAGGAACTCGACGCCGATCCATTCGAACCCAAGAGATCGAAGCCGCCCATGCGGTATCTGGAGATCAAGACGCCGCAGGAAGTGCTGATTGCGACATCAACGCCTTCGGGGCCGGAGAACTTTTCGATTCCGCTGAAGCCGGGTGTGTTTCTGCTGTATTCGATCGGATCGGACAACGCGGACAACATGGCAAAGCGCATTGAGAACACGTCGCAGATTGTGCAAGGGGCGGATTACCTGGTGTTCCCGCCGGTTCTCAGTCTGTTCCGCCAGCACCGGATTGATACAGGGGAACTGGAGTAAGTAAAGAGATGATGCGATGATGGGATCATGAGATGATGAGAAAATAGGTTTCTCATCGCTCGTTTTTCCTGAGTCGATAGTTCTCTTGCTTCAACGTCAGGGTCGCGGATTGTCACGTTTTCTCATATCCCGTCATCTCATCATCACACTACCCCCCAATGTCTACGAACGCTCACAAACTTGTCATCATCGGTTCTGGCCCCGCAGGCTGGACCGCCGCGATTTACGCCGCGCGTGCGCAGCTCAACCCTGTGGTGTATGTTGGTGTGCCAAAGCAGGATCCGGGGCCCGTGTTGCCGGGCGGGCAGTTGATGCTGACGACGGAGGTTGAAAACTACCCGGGCTTTGAGCACGGCATCATGGGCCCGGAGATGATGGACAAGTTCCGCAAGCAGGCGGAGCGGTTTGGAACGCTGGTTGTCGAGGACGACATTGACCGGTGCGAGTTCTCGAGTGATCCTGTCCACAAGCCTCACACTTTGGTGACGGGTGAAGGAAAAACCATCCACGCCCACAGCGTCATTATCGCCACCGGCGCGACCGCGAACTGGCTGGGCCTTCCGAACGAAATGAAGCTCGCCCGGGCGGGGGGCGGAGTCTCGGCGTGCGCAGTGTGCGACGGTGCGTTGCCCGTGTTTCGCAATCAGCCTCTCGCCGTTGTCGGCGGCGGCGACACGGCGATGGAAGAGGCGACATATCTCACGAAGTTCGCGAGCGTTGTGTACATCATCCACAGGCGAGACTCGTTTCGCGCCAGCAAGATCATGCAGCAGCGGTTTCTTTCGCGTCCCAACGCGAAGGTGCTGTGGAACAAAGCCGTGCTCGATGTGCTGTCTGCGAAGGACGAGCGGGGGAACGAAAAGATCACGGGCGTGCTGCTGGAAGACACTGTCACGAAACAACAGTCAACACTCGACCTCAAAGGCCTGTTCATCGCAATCGGCCACACCCCCACGACCAAGTTCCTCAAGAACACGCCGATCGAACTCGATGATTCTGGGTACATCGCTCTGAAGCAGCGCAATTCGTACACCAACCTCCCGGGCGTCTTCGCGGCGGGCGACGTTGCTGATAGTCAGTATCGCCAGGCAGTGACGGCAGCCGGCATGGGGTGCATGTCGGCGTTGGATGCGGAACGCTGGCTCGCGGCGGCGGGTGTTCACTAAACGAGTTTCAGCCCTATCCTTCTCCGTGGGCTTCGAAGAAACCCTTGGCAATCTCGGCAGGTGGATCGACGATCGAAAAGAAGCGTTTCGCAATCGCACGAGCGCGGGGGAGAAGGTGCGCTCCGTGAAGGAGTCGCTGGGCGAATCGATGCGATCGATGAAGGAAGGCGCGGCGGAAAAGCTCGAACGCGCCAAGGAAGTGCATATTGACCGGGACGATCCAAAGACGCAGCGGAAGTTGCTGGTTGTCGGACTTGTGCTGGTGTTGATTTCGGGAATCGGGCTTGGGGTGTGGTTTGCTCCGAGATTCTGGGGAGGAAGCGGGTTGTCCGCCGAAGAAGCGAGCGCACTCGAAAAAATGAAAAAGACCGGCGGCACGAATATGTTTGTCACAACCCCTCCACCACCGCCGTCGGGTGCCGCCAATGAGGCACCAAAGCAGAACACAGGCGGCGGACTCACGGCACCGGCGAAACCGCCGCCGAGGTAGTGTGAAGAAGAAGTCGCACTGAACACGTTCGACTTTTTCACTCGCGATTGCGATAGTTTCCGATACAATCCAACCTCTTCGCACGGACGCGACACATGCTGCACACCACCCCTTCAGGTACTCAACCAATCGAAGTCAAACCGCTCTCGCCGCAGAGATCGCAGCGTGCAGAGTCGCTGCGGCTTGCCGGTGCGAATGTGTTTTTGATCGGTATCGGCGGCTCCGGCATGTCGGGGCTTGCGCAGATGCTTGCGTCGCGCGGGAGCATTGTGAGCGGATCGGATCGCGAACCTTCGTCAGCAACGGCGGCGCTTGAGAAAATGGGCGTCGGAGTGATGTTTGATCAGAGCAAGGGATGGTTGCCTGATGCATGCGATCTTGTTGTCGCGTCGGCGGCGATTCGGCCGGACCATCCGCAGTGGCTTGAGGCGGAGCGGCGCGGGATTCCGGTGATGTTGTATGCGGAGGCTCTGGGCGCGTGCATGATGGGGCGGACGGGGATTGCAGTCGCGGGGACCCATGGGAAGAGCACGACGACGGCGATGCTCGGGTGTGCGATGACGGATGCGGGGTTGGACCCGACAGTGATCATCGGGGCGACTTCTTCGCAATTGACGAATGGCGCGATGGCGGTGAATCGTCCGAGCGAAGCGACGGGTTTTCGGCTCGGGATGGCGACGGTGCCCTGCGGTGCGCTGGCGGCGCAGCCTGGGTTTTTAGTTGCCGAGGCGTGCGAGTTCAATCGATCATTCCACAACTACCGGCCGAGGTTTGCGAGCATTTCGAGCGTAGAGGCGGATCACCTTGATGTGTACGGGACGCTGGAAGCGGTGATTGAGGCGTTTCATGAGTTTGCAGCGCTGCTGCCTTCGGCGAGCGACGGGGGCAAGTTGCTGATTGCGCATGAGAACGCGCATCGGCGCGAGGTCACGGCGGGGCTGACGTGCGACGTCCAGACGATTGGGTTTTCGCCTGAAGCGGATTACGTGCTCACGTTTGATCCTGCGACTCGGCAGGTGAGCTTGTCGCACGATCGCAAGACCTTTGCGCGATGGACGATGAGCATTCCGGGGAGTCACATGGCGTTCAACGCGGGCGTCGCGCTCACGCTGGCGATCTGGTCGGGGGCTGATCCGGCGCGGGTTGCGGCGAGTCTCGCGGCGTTCGCCGGAATTGATCGGCGGATGCAGTTGATGGGTGAGAAGCGTGTTGTTTCCAACGGCATAGCAGGAAGCGTGCGGGTGTTTGATGACTATGGGCATCATCCGACGGAAGTTGATTGCACGCTGCGGGCGCTGCGAGAGGCGCATCAGCCGCAGGAAAGTGGAGGGCGATTGATTTGTGTGTTCCAGCCGCACCAGCATTCGCGGACGAGGCACTTGCTCGAGGAGTTTGCGAGTGCGTTCAGTCATGCGGATGTGGTGTTGGTGCCGCCGATTTACTTTGTGCGTGACAGCGAGGAAGAGAAGCACAAGGTGACGTCCGGTGATCTTGTGGAACGACTGCAAGCGAAGAACATCAAAGCGATGCACCTGCCGACTTTTGATGCGATTGTGCAGCAGTTGGATGAGATGTGCGTGCCGGGGGACTTGGTTGTCGTCATGGGCGCGGGGCCTGTATGGCAGGCGGGCAAGGCGTTTTTGGAGTCGCGGTAGGGCTTTGTCGTTCCTATTTCAGCAACTTGACTTAGAAACCCATCACGCGACCCGTTTCCGGATCCATCATGCGCCACTTGGTCGCTCGGCAGATGCGTTCGAGGACGCCCCAGGCGATAGTGTCGTCGTTGATGTGGCAGAGGGCCTGGGTTACGGGATCAACGCTGAGGCTGAGTTCGATGATGATGCCCGGGCCGTGGAGGCGCTGGGTAGCTTGGCCTTCGGCGATGGAGCCGTCGGATGCGGTGTTGTAGCTGGCGAGGAGGTCGCGGATGTCCTTGAGGCGGCCTAAGGGCGCGGTTTCGCCGGGAGCTGATTCAGAGCCGACGAAAACCAGGGTGCGGCGTTTGCGGGACACGTCAGAGGATAGAAGCGATACATCAATAAAGCGAAAAGCGAAAATGCTTCGTTTTTGAGTTTATCGCTGTTTGGGGATCGAGCAATTGTCAAGTGGACTCCGGACGCAGGCCGAGAAACCGGGGAAGGAGATTCACTATGCACACGTTGTTTGCGGTGGCGGCGGGCTTGGCGATGTTGTCGGCGGCGGATGATGTGACCTTGTCCATCACAAAGATCACAGAGAC
>CAZEZV010000186.1:0-8265 GCA_964516725.1 uncultured Phycisphaeraceae bacterium | reverse complement strand
CCTTGCCGTTCAGCGCGGAGTTCAGGTCGGTCTGGTCGGCCAGTGTGCCTGTGATGTTGCCCCACGCCGCGCCGTCGAACGCGGAACCTGGGAACCGGGCGTTCTGGCCTGCATCGTCCAGGCCGACCAGTTCAATGTCGGCCAGTACCGGTGTCGGGACGGAATCAAATTCGGAAAACTTTTTAGTCGCCATGCAATTATCAGCCTGTTTTCAGCACGGAGAAGTTAGTCACCGTCAACGCGGTGCCTGTGCCCCCGTCGACCGCGAGCAGACCGGGGCGGCCGTTAGCCAGCGCCACCAGCGTTTCCGTGTATGTGCCGTTCGCCGTGCGCGGGGTGCCTGTGACACCGCCGCCTGAGAAATACACCTGGCCCACTACGTAGTCGCTAACCGTAAAAGTCACTTCCAGCGTATCGCCCAGCGTGATGGTGTCTGGCCCTACCTGGTTCAGCAGCTTGTTGCCTTCGCCGGGGTCCAGGAACACGTTGGCCTGGTTCGCAAAATCTTCGTCAACCGCCCACCAGGTCGCGTCGTAGGCCCAATTCGCCTGATCGCCGAATGTTGGATCCCTCACCAGTTCTTCGGGCGCCGCGCCCTCGACAGCCTGTATTGCGGAGGTCGCCGTGTACGGTACCGCGTGGATGTAGTGGTTCGGGGTGTCGTCGTCAAAGCACAACCGGCCATCGGCGTTAAACGGTGCCGCACCCATGCCGTAGCGGGTAGGCGTTGCAAAGACAATCGCCAGGCGCCCGTTCGCTGTGAACGGCAGGCCCATGTAGTGGTGGTTGATCGCTGTCACGGTATCGACAGCCAACGCGCCCAAATCGTCAAACGGCAGGCCGTTGGTAAAGGAAACCGGGGCTGTGGTGGCATCCGCGATGAGGATACCGTCACTTGATTTCAGTGTGGCATTCAGCAGCGCGCTCACCCGCAAGCCTCCATAAAAAGGAACGGGCGGAGGGCTAGGGCCGCCCGCCCAAGCACCCACACCGCCCGTAACCGGTGTGAGTGATTCGCCTTAGTTCGATGCGTCGGTCACGAACGGATAGCTGACGGATATCAGTGCAAGGCCCGCCGCTGGCGTGCCGATCGCGCTGACTGCGCGCGCGGCGTACACTTCATCGCCGGCCACTACCGCGTCGTCCAGGCTGCCCGGGGTCGCAGTCAGGTACGGCACCGCATTATCGGCAAACAGCGCCAGCACCTTGCCGACGCACTTACCGTAAATCTGGTACCAACCGTACTCGCCGGTCACGCACGCGGACATTGCAAAGGCCACCTGGCCCTTGGCACCGCCTACCGCCAGCGCCGTCTGGAACGTCTCGGAATCGAACGTCACCACACTGCCGACCGCCGTGGCGTCGAGCCCTTGCAGGTATATGAACTCGCCAATACCGTAGTCGGTACTGGCCATGTCCTTCGCCTGAATCCGCTGGCCGAGGCGCGCGTTCAGCGTGGTGCTGTTCGCGTCAATCGCCTGGCCTCCGCCGATGGTTCCATCAATAACTTGGAAATTTGACATGGGGCCTCCTGTTAGCCGTTAGCATCGTAGCGGCCCTGGAACTGGCGGCCTGATGTAGTGAGGTTGCCCGCCCAGGCCAGGATTTGCACTTCGGCGTCCTGGTTGGTGGCGTAGCGACGGTTGGGCGACAATGGAACCATATTCCGCGCGCTGTGCGGGCGGTAGTGGATGTAGTCGGTGTTGAGGAAGAATGCCGTGCCGGCCGGGCACTGCCCGCCGATACCGCCGTCCACCACCACGTCCGCGCCCATGAATTTCAGGCTGGCAAACCCAAGCTCACCGACTTCAGGCGTGGTATACCGCTGGTTCGCCTGCAGGGACGCCACGTAGGCCGCCCACACCGTGTTGTCGCACATGATCAGGTCCACGGAGTCACTGCCGCGCAGGCAGGATGCCCACAGGGCGTTCCAGTAGCCGCCGATCAGGGTGGGGTTCAGGCCGTTGGCCGCGGTCTGGTTGCTGACCTGGTTACGCCAGAAGGCCCAGGTGTTACCGTCGATGCCGCCGTAGGGCGCGGCGGTCGGGTCTATCGGCAGTGCCGCCCCAAGGCCGTCGATCTGCTTGCCGCCGTTGGCGGTGCCAGACGAGTACAAACCCTGGCTGATCAAGTTGGCCATCGTGGATTCCGCGACGGACAGCCGGGATTCCATCAGGTCGATCATGCGCTCCTTGCCGGCGTTCTGCAGCATTTCGAGGCCGGAAATGACCACCGGCACCGCGCACTGCTTGATGTTGTAGGTCGCCGCGGAGATTACGTCCGAGATACCCGTCGGCAGGATATCGTAGCCAGAATACCAACCCGCGTTGGAGTTCTCGGCGAATGACAGTTCCTGCATGATCTGGTAGCCGCCGCTGAAAGGCTTTTGCTTGCCCTTCATTTTCAGCCGCTTGAGGATAGCGTTGTTGTCAGTGACGTTATCCGCAATCTTGCGGGTACGCGACTGGATGGTCGTGGCGATAATATCGCTGACCGAGGTATTTGCGAATGCCATGTGGCACCTCCCAAGTGATAAGTCGTTTGGTTTCTAGGGCCTGTGCGGTTTGAGGCGCACTACCGTCGAAAGGCCGCTTTGAGGGCTACGCTTTCGTCACTTGGGCCGCGTGAATGGCCCGTCAGAGCCCTAACCCTACTGCGGGTCAGGACATAAGTAAAGTATTTTTTATACCCGACCGACAGTATCCCATGCCTGGGATATGGCGTCATGCAAGCTGTTGGGTTCCGCCGTCGCGCCGGGGCCGCCCAGCCCGCGTGGGCGCAGCGTACTGGCCGCCCGCTGCTGGGTCGAGGTCGGGGCTTTTTGCCGCGCGGCCAGCACCTGGCTAATCTGCGGGTTCAGCGCGCAGGCACGCTGGTATGCCTCGTCCAGCGTCATGTTGCGCCCGTTCTTGGCGGCAATGTCGAGGAAGTCGGCCATGTCGGCCGATACGTCGGCGTAGAACTCGTTTTTCGCCGCGAACTGCTGCAGTTCGGTCGCAACCTGCTGCTGGGTCCGCTGCCGCTCCTGCTGCTCGCGTTGCTGGAAGCTCTGGATAATTTGCTGGAACGGCTGCACCGCCTGCTGGATCCGCTGGTCGATCATGTCCGCCTGCTGCGGCGCGCGCGGGCTTTCACCGGCCAGGATACTGTCCAGCACGTCGATCGGCACGCCGTACTGGTTGATCAGCGTGGCCACAATCTGCGCCTTCTGGTTGCCCGGCGCCATGTGCAGGTTGGACGCCACCCGGAGCAAGTCGTTGACCGTCTTGCCCACAGGCTCGCCGGTCATGGCGAAATAGTGCTGGTACTGGCTCAACACGCCGTCCATCTGCTGCGCACGCTTGGCGTCCGCGGCGTACTTCACGATGCCGTCGTTGTACTGCTTTTCGCGCAGGGCAATGGCCTCGCGCATGGCGGGCGGCGTGTCCTTCCACACCTCCCGGGCGGCCGGCGGCAGGCTTACCGGAGGGGTGTCGTCCGTTGCTTGCGCTGTTTCAAGGCTTTCAGCGCCTGCAACTGGCTGATCGTCTGCGGGGGGCTGTCGTTCCCCACCGGTATCTCCACCGTCGGGTTGCTCGCCTGCGGCCGGTAGCGTTTCGGCGGTGTTGGCATTGGGCGCCTCCTGTTCGGTTGTCTCGGTTTCTGCCGCGTCAAACGCGGCCGCCAGGTCGCTGGATAGCGAGCCCTCGTCGTACTGGGTATCCTGCTGGTCGTCGGTATTCATAGCCCTGTTCCTCTAAGGTTTATTGTCGTTCTTTAGCGACCCATACATCGTAGATCGCCTGTTTTCGTTCGCGGCTGCCTGCCTGGAAAAACGCCTCGCGCTGTCGCTGTCGCTGGGCGATAAATTCGGGCGAGAAATCGCTGGCGTGCGTGACATTGTGCCGGCGGTTATGCTCGCGCAGTTGCGCCCGGCTGGAAATCACGGACTTGTCGATAGGGGACACGAACGGCTCGATATCCGCCTGGATTTCGTGCGTTTTGGTGGCCGGCGGCCGGTATTGGCTCGCCGGCACCAGCTCAAAGGTGATTGGATCCTGTATCCACCTCACTCGTCAGTGCCCTTGGCTGCTGGTTTGGGTGCGGCCTTGATCTGCTGCATCGTGTCCGCGTGTTCGGTGTTCTGTAGTTGCATGGCGTTGGCGTGTTCGGTCTGCTGCTCGGCGATAGCGTAGGTGGATTGTGCCTGCTCGACCTGCAGGTCGGCCGCCAGTTTCGCGGCGATCACCTTCAGGTCGGCCTGCAGGTCGGTCATAATCTTCTGGTTGTCGGCCTGCGCCTTGGCCATGATCTCCCGCACGTTGTTCTGGCCGTCCAGTTGCAGCTTCTGCATTTCGGCCTGCTGCTTGGCCTGGATGATCTGCATATCGCCCTGCAGCTTCATCTGCAGCTTCTGCATTTCGCCCTGCATACGCACCTGCTCGGCCGCGGTGCCGTCGTCCTCCTGTTTCGGCGGGGCTTTCTTGGCCTCGTCAATCGCCTGGTCGAGGATGCCCTCCAGGTAGTTCGATCCCTTGAATCCCGCCATGCCGAACTTCATGAACTCCAGCAATACCGGCAGGCTGCCGGGGACCGCCTGCACCATGCTGTTGGCCGATTGTATGAACGTCGCCATCGCGGTCAGGTACTCGGTGCGCTCGCTCTTGAGCTGCGCGTAGTCGATCATCGCAATGGATTCGGGGCGAATATCGACACGCCATTTCACATCCGGCGACTTCATCAGCGCGATGGCCGCCGGGATGCGCGGCCGGTCGGGCTCGGGCAGGTACTGCGCGCTGGCCTGGGTCAGGATGGCCTGTGGGCTGTAGTGCTTGGAAATGACTTCGGCCTTGAGGGCTTCCAGGTCGCTGGCGAACCGCGCGAACTCGTCCTGCACGGCCTGCACCCGGATACTGCCGAATTTGGCTTTGAGCTGGTTGGTGCCGTCGGACGTGTACTGGTCGGTTGAGCCGCCCCGGATCAGGTCAGACATGCCCGTCACTTCATGCAGCAGGGCAATCGTCTGGTCGCGCACTTGAATCAGGGTGTTGAGCGTGTCCACGATGGTTTCGACCGGGAACCAGTCGATATTCCCTTTCAGTGCGCCGCCCTCACCGAACATCGCCCAGTTCTCAACCGGGATCATCTGGTTCTCGGCGCCTTCCTGCAGCATCCGGCCCACGCTGTCGTTGGCACTGGCGTTGTACACGCCCACCACCTTGACCGCTCGGGTGATATTGGCAATGCGCGCCTGCAGCACGTCAATTTCGTTGTACAAGTCCTGCGCCATGCAGTAGTCGGCCTTCGGCACGAACAGCGTGGTCGTCAGGTTGGCGGCCATCGGGCGCGGGCTTGGCCAGAAACCCTGCAGTTGCAGGGGGTCGGGCGTCGCGTCGAGGATGATATCGACCCCCGGCGAATAGTAGTACACCGTCTTGTCGGCCTTGTTCCACAACTCCCAAATCTCGGCCTTCTGGACGTTGTTGCGCTGGTCGGAGTCAGTGCTGGTACCGCCGTTGTCGTTCTGGTTGTCGCCGCCAGGTAACTGGTTGATATACATCAGTTCGTCGGCTTTCACCTCGGGGAAGCGTTCCTTCACCTCGTCCTTCGTCAGCCAGGACCGGTAGCCCAGCCACGGAATCTCGGACCATGTGCGCCCCCACCCCCACAGGAAATCCTGCCAGTGGACGTAATCGGTACAGGCATACTCATACTTGATCTGGCTGGGCTGCCCGTCGGCTTCCGGGGTGGTTTTCAGGTCGTAGGACACCCGGCACTGACCCAGCCCAGGCAACAGGCGGTCTTGCAGCGCGGCTTTCAGCGCCGTCGGGAAGTCCTCGCCGCTGGCCTCCACATCAGCCTGCAGGATCCGCTGGTACATCAGGCACGCCACCCGGGCGTCGTCGTCGTTGGGGTCGTGGTGTTCGCGCGCCACGTCGATCTGCGGCGTCGAGCCGTACAGCATCGACTGCAGCGTGACGATATTGGACCAGAACAGGTTCAGCGACGCGGGCCCCGACGTGGAGTAGACCGAACCGGGGTCGATGCCCCCGATCATCCCGCCGTCCGTCTCATTCCTGAACCGGGCGACGACGCCGTTGCCCTGTTTCGTGAAAATGCGCAGGCGCTTCTGCGCCGCGTCAATTTCCGTCTGCCAGAACTTCGCCCAGCCGGTGGGCGTGCGCTGGCCCTTGGGCGGCTGGTTGCCGGTATCAACGACCTGGAGTTGTCCCATGTTATGCGTCCTTCAATGGTTTCACGTGAAACACTTCACAGTCGTATTACCTTCGCTTTCGACCGGTCCCGGTCGGCCCACAGTTGGTCCAGCGTGTATCCTTGCGCGGCATGTCGCTGTCCGAGTCTAGCGCCATCCGGCAGGTTTGTCATCGGGGGCGCGTCGGACTGCTGGGCGACGGACTTGTTGGCAACAATCGCCAGGTACCGGAAGGCGTCGGCTGAGTTGCTGGCCCAATCGTGCAGCGGGTTGTCACTGAATTGCTGGACGTGTTCGTGGTACTGGCGCCGGTAGCTGCGGAGGGCGTCGAGGCCCTGGGCGCAGTTGCGGTAATCGAACCAGCAATTCGGCAGGATCAGCCGGGTGGCGTCGATGCCGTGCTGGATAGCGAGTTTCGGAACGATTCGGATGGGCAGACGATCGGCCGGCTTGTAAATGTCAGGCCGCACAATGCCTGGGGCGGCAAATTGCTCCACCGTGGAACGACGAGTCGCAAGTGTCTTGGCTTTCGCATCGTGCGGTAGGTGGATTTCGGCGTAATCGTACTGTTTTTCATGGAGCATTCCTAAGTAGTGGTCAACGTGCCGCCCGCTGGCCTCGTAGTGGTCGATCACGGCGATACCGTCGGGGCGTGGCTGCCAGAACCACCACGCCGTTGAGTCGCGCAGGCCGACGTCGGCCGCGACATAGACCTTCTGGTCGGGGTTGTACAGCGGTTCGTCGTGGATGAAGTGCCCGTCGGCGTCCAACTTGTTGATCATGTCGGCGTAGTACGTGCCGGCCAGCGCGGCGTCGAAAGAACACTCCATTTCCTGCTCGTACTGCGCCTCGGTCATCGTGGCTTTCAGCCGGGCCAGCTCGTTTTCGGGGATGATGCCCGTTTCGCTCGCACGCGCGAGCTTGTAATACCACTCCTGCTGGTTGTTCTCGGCCATGATCTTGTACTTGTGGAACTGGTTGCGCCCCTTGGCCGTGCCGATCAGCACCAGAAAGCCGTTCCGGTCGGCGAGGCAGGGGAGAATGACCTCACCCATCAGGGAGGGCTTCATATCGCCAAATTCGTCCAGGATCAGCCCGTCGAAATACAGCCCGCGCAGCGCGTCCGGGTTATCGGCGCCGTAGAGCGTGATCCAGGCGCCGTTCGGCAGCTTCACCCGCAGCTCGCTTTCGCGCGGCGCCTCGACGCGAATGCCCTCGGTCATGTTTTTCAGGTAAACCCACGCGATTTCCTTCGCCTGCTGCCGGAACGGCGCGACGTACCCGTACCGGGCGTCGGGCTTTAGCGTGTGTAGGGCGCGAACCGTCAGGTCGCCGATGCAGCCGACGGTCTTTCCCATGCGCCGATGGCAGACCATCAAGGCATTGCGCTGGTGCCGCCGGTGAAAATCGACAAATTGCTCGCGCGGGTTGTATTGGAACTCAACCGTCATGGTCGATCGTCAGCGGCGTGCTGGTGTTTGGTGTGATATCGAGCGGGCCCGGGGCCAGTGCGGGATGCAGCGCCAGCGTCAGGGACAGCCCGCCGCCCTTGGCATTGGACTGGGGTGGGGGGCTGGCCTTCATCATCAGGTTGAAAAACTGGCCGGGGTTTTCCTCGGCCCACTCCAGCAGCGCGTCGTCCCCGCCCATCTGCTCGTAGACGTTGGCCAGGGACTCGTGGAACGGGTGCTGGCCGGCCATTTTCTGGCGCAACGCCAGTTGCCGCTCCTGGAGGCTGTTACGGGGGGTGTCGGGCAGTTCGGGCATGGGAGCGGCTGCACGTTTTGTGTTGTGGCTTATGCCGGGAGGTTATCAGGGAACGGGCTTTTAGGCAAAAAATTTACGGATGCGAGTTCGTACCCACACCCGCGCCCGTTTCAAATCGGTGCCGGGGGTGGTCGGCTGCCAAGCTGTCGCCGAAAGCTACATGCCGCCAGCCACGATCTGTAGCTTGGCAGGCCGACAGCCTAGTGGTAGCGGCCTATTTAACATAATGGTGGTTATGCGCACTTCATAACGCGCTGATTGGGTAGCGCGCTGCGATTGTGGGCTGATTGGTAACAGCCTGTTAC
>CAZEZV010000185.1:0-8285 GCA_964516725.1 uncultured Phycisphaeraceae bacterium | reverse complement strand
AAGGTGATCTTTGCCTGTCCACTGCCCTCTAAAACTCGTATCAGGTCGCTTCTTCCTGCCCGCTGGTATGCACGTCCCCCAGCACAATCGAAGTAATCTGTCACAAGCAAGTCAGACCACTGTGTCTGCAACACAAGCGTCCCGTCGCGATAGTGCTGCTTGGGCGCGGATGAAGTTGAGCTAACCGGTTCAATTGTAAAGTGCCCGTGCGCGCCGCTTCCCAGCAGATTAGCGAAGAGCGCAGGCGCATCAAGCCTTGGCAAACAGAGCCAGACTATCCGACCTCTTGTGTCTATCAGTCCGAGCGTTCGCAAGTCTCCGATGGCCGACAGTTCGTGCAGACACACCAACGAACGACTTTGCAGCCACGTTTCGCGCTCATCGGTCAGTTCGCTCAGAAGTCGCGACACCGCTTCCACGCTCGACACGCGATATTGGGCCTGGGTGTCGCCCGGTCCAACCTTCACAGTCGCGTCACGGTCGGACAGCACTTGAAATGCATGCTCATCTGTGAGGTCATCTCCCACGAACAGCACCGCTGTGGCCCCGACTTTGTCTCGCAGTGCGGCCAGCGCCATTCCCTTGTCCGTTTGATCGGACGCAAACTCCACCACCATCGACCCAAGCCGCACAGTCATGTGCTGAACTCCGCGCAGGACCGACCCCATCAGGTCCATGACGTGACCAATCGCGGCTTCTGGCGCACCGCGATAATGGAGCGCAACGCCCCTGGGCTTCAGCTCAATCCGGACGCCGGGCACGGTCTTTGCGATGCTCTTCAAAGACCCGAGTATGCGGTTTCGCTCTTCAAGCAAAGTCGGCTGAATGGGCGGTAGTACTCGATCTCCAAACTCCACGCCGTGGCTTCCGACAAGTTCTACGTCCGGCATCGAACTGAATCGCTCCAGAAGTTGCGAGCGAGGACGGCCCGAAATGACTGCTACATGAGTGTGAGGCAACTTCACGAGCCTCGACAAGGTCGCCAATGACTCTGGAAGAGTCACTGCGTCGTTGGGTTGAGCCACGATGTGCGACAAAGTTCCGTCATAATCGCAGGCGACCAGTAGTACCGGCGTCGTCGCCACACGGTCTCGTGCTGCTCGAAAGGCCTGTGTGTCGGTTACTTGAGTTGACATGTCGCGATTGACTACGGGTCCGTGCGGAAATGATGATTGAACAGTGTGCGGTCCTGACGAACCCGAAACGACACAACTTTGCGAACTTCTGCTGGTGCGACCCCATCATCACGCCAAGCCATGGCAAGATGCAGCAAGTCAAAGCAGTCGTCCGTGTTCATAATACGACCAAGTTCACGGATCGCCTCGCTTTCAACTACAACAAAATGTTGATGCGCACTATTGGAAAAGAGTATCGCCTTTGCCGAAACGTCGGCACGAGAGCCGTTGACAATTCGACCGAGCTCGAATCGCGCGGGGTTCACTCACTTCTTTTTGGCACTCTGGCGTTGAGCCGCTTCCTACCCGCCGATCCTCGCACTGCCATTCTCTGATGACAGTCGCACTCGTTTGTTGATCGTGACAGTCTCTCCATACGTTCCGGCTCGCAGGCGGACTTCCGCGCCTTGCCAAGCGAAGTTGACTGCAGCATTGATCGTGTGAAACGGGCAGGTTGGGCTGCCTTGTGGAAAGCCGGGAAGACAAGGGGCGACGGGGTTCACTTGGATTATGTCGGTGTAGTGTTTGAAGTCAATATCACCCGCGTTGTGGTCGTTGTCGCTGACGAAGACGTGCAGTTGCCCTTTGATGCTTGGCGCTCGACCATCATCGAGATCCCAGATTGTGAGACCTTCGGGTTCTTCGTAGGTCGGGAAACCAGGGTCGTAATAGTAATTGAAGTGACCGAAGCCGCGAGTGGAATGCTGGATGCGTCGCCAGCCTGGATTGCCGTTGGACTCGATAAACTTCTCCATGACATGGATGCCTTCGCGATCTTCAAGGCCATTGTCATCATCATAAAATCCGCTGACAAGATACAGCGGCCCACCGTTCGGCGCGAACTCGCCGCCCTGCATCGTCGTGAGGTCGAGGAACTGATTCTGTTCGTCGTACAGGGCACTTGACCCGAGATACTGAATGGACAGGGTGTCCTGAGTTTGCAGAAGCTGCCAGTTGATGGAATAGCGAAAGATGCCGTGTGTATGTTGCCTGGATGAATACAGCGTTCCATCATTGTCAACAGCGCACCAGCCCGCATCGCCAACTTGGTTCAGGCTCGCGTGATCGATGTATGCTAGATTGGCGCAGTGAAACACTGCGATACTACCGGGCATGCCCGGTCCTTCGATCGGTACAAGCAGATAGTCCGAAGTGCCGAAGCGATATACCACCGGATCGCCGATGTGGTGGAAGCCAGACAGTTCGGAATACTCGGCTAAGTCTCGCAGCAGTACGCCTGAACTCGCAAGCGACACCGTGCGAAGATCGTGTTGCACTGGGATCTTGAAGATCAACTCGGTATCGGTGATGAACCAGTTGTTCTCGTCATGAGCGACGCCTTGAGCGTCGTTACTCCAAAGAGTTTCGCCAAGAGGGTAGTTCGCGACGTGGAGGTAGTAGGACTCACTGAGCTGCGCATATGCACATAGCGTTGTAGCACCTGCGAGTGTCACGCTTGCGACACGCGAGAGATTGGCAAGAGATCTGCGAGACATAGGGTTTCCTTGATGTGTTGATCCTGACTGTCGCTGCGATTGACATCCCACTCCAACTCTTGACTCATCACCGCGACTGAATGTACTTCGCGGTGCTCACCAATGCAGCGCTGGTTCGCGCTGAAGGTACATCGATTCGCTTTGAGTTTGAACAACCGGGTTGCTGAAGTACCTTTCCTGCTGAATATGCGATTGTGCAGAACAACTTCACATACTTACGAGAGCTCACTGTCCGATGGAAGCGATTCCACCCGTTGCCGTCAGACGCATGGGCTGGCAGATTCTGAATGTCTCTGCGTAGCTTCCAGCTGCAATGCTCACAGTTCCGTGCGGGGCCACGTACCAAGTGCCACGTGAAATGGTTCTCATGGGGTTAGAAGCTGTTCCCTGCTGTGTGCCGCCGAAACTCGCATTGACAAAGCAAGGGTTTCGTGATGGCCCGATGCACGCTAACAGATTTGACTGAATGTGATTGCTCACCGCCGGGCCAAACGTCAGATCGATGTTGTTCATGCCGCCATCGCAGGTGTGGCAATAGCTCATGATCGTGCCCTGCTGACACACACGAGCGCCTCCCGCGCATCCGCCCTCCTCGGTATAGCAGCGATCAACCGGCGGGTCGTAGCAATGCGTATGGGGGCTGCTAAAGTTGTGACCAAGTTCGTGGGCGACAACCACCAAGTCCCAGTTTGCTGAGTTGCCGTCTTGGAGGGGTCTTGGGAAGAAGCCGCTCATGTTGCCACTGACGCCATACGAGTCTGCGCCGCCACACATTTGGTTTCGGGAAGCTCGGCCTCCGCCCAGATTTCGTCCCGACACCAAGTGTGCGACGTTGCGAGGGACGAAACCCATGCTCCCTTCCCAGACACTCTTGAACTGATCGAGCTGAGTCTGCGTGTCGGGGGCGGTGTAGGGATCAGAGGCTGTGTCCCAGACACGGACGAAGGATGGAGCCAGCTTCAGGTTGATATCGGTTTCATAGATGAAACTTGCGAATGCGATCAACTCACACACGTAACTCGCGGCATCATCCGCAGACGCGAAGAGTTGTCGGAACTCAAAGTCCGCATCGACCGCAACCAACGCAACACGCGACGCGCCCCGCTCTTGCCAACTCGGGAGACCGGAAGCGTGAGGAGGGATATCTCCCGGAACGACTGCGGAATCGCACTCGAATGGAACAGGCGGCGTCGCGGCGTTTGGAGAGAGGTTGTCAAAGATCCAGTGTGCGCGAGGAAAAGGGAGATTGTCTTGCGGTCCCGCAGGGGACACGATGAACTGCGCCTGACCGACGCGGATGACACCCTTGAGGCCTGCCGGCGAGACACTCAAGAAGACTCTCGACCCCGGAGCGCCACTCACCACGCCGCGGAAGAAAACCACCGATGGAGCCGGGATCGGAACATCGCCCTGATTTGTACCGACGACAAATTGCGTTCCGGGACCCCAGGCCCAGAACCGCTCGAGTTCCAGATCGACGCTCAGCGTGGGCGTGAGTGGGAACTTCGTGATGTCAACGGTTTGGACAGTCGATAAGGTGTCATACGCGTCCTCGGCGACTTGCACAGCGAGCGTTCCTTGCGGTGTTGCGCCGTCAAAGGTAGTCATGAGCGTTGCCGCTTCGAACGTGTCAGGTTCCTGTGCGAGCGCAGAGGCAGCAATCGCGGTACTTGTGAACATGATGGCGAAGAAATATGCGAAGTTGAAACGGTTCATGAGCGTTTTCCTTTTTCATTGACTGAGAAGTTGCTGAAGTCTGTGTTTGCGACCACGAATTCGGGCACGGATCAGCCTCCGATGCGTGCCGTTCCATTCTCCGAACTCAAACGGACTCTCTGACTAATGGTCATTGGGGTCGGGTACACGCCAGCACGAAGGCGAACTTCAGCACCAGGCCACGCGTGCGAAAGGCCAGCACTGATCGAGTGCCACGGGCACTGCGGTGTACCGGTTTGGCAGCTTGGCCCGTTGGGATTGACGCTGACGGCTCGCGTGTAATGCTTGAATTGGATGCGATCCGGCGTCCACCAGTTCTGACGGAGCAACACGTGGAGTTGTCCGCGGATCGACGGCGCGCGGCCATCGTCGAGGTCCCACAGCGTGAGCCCCTGCGGTCCCGGATCGGTCACTTCGTTGGGGTTGTAGTAGAAGTCGAACAAGTCCGGTGTTTCTTCTTCACTGCGCGAGGAGTGCCGGATTCGCTGGAACGTAACGGTCTCGACGACGTGGATGCCTTCGCGATTGGCCGTAGGAATGTCGTCATCGTTGTTTCCACTGCTGAGATAGAGAAGCCCGTCGCCGGTGGTAAGGTCGCCCCCTTGCACAGTGACCAATTCGAGCGGTGCTCCGGCTTCGTCGAACAGAGGTGCACTACGACTGAAGTTGATGATCGCCTGACCCGTATTTGCGAGCGTGTTCCAATCAACCGCATAAATCCGCACGCCGTTCTGCGACGGATCGCTCAGCCCGATGTGCGTCCGCGATGAATAAATCTCCCCGCTCTCGCTTACTGCAACCCATTGGGCCTCGCCGCACTGCCCGGGTAGTACCGCAAAGTCGATGTAGGAGAGGTCAGAGCAGCGAAAGAACGCAACAGCGGCCGAGGGATCGCAATCATCTGGACTTACGATGATGCCGGTCACGGGAACAACGAGGTAGTCGACTCCATTGAAGCGATGGACGTCTGGGTCACCGAAGTCCCGGTAGCCATGATTCCACAATTCATGACCTGCCGTAAAGAAGAATCGGCTTACGCCGGGTGAGGTACCGCCAACCGTGCGCAGATCGAGCCCGACGGGTATTTTCCAGAGCATATTCGGAATCGCCTGCGTGAGATACAAGTGATCATCATCGTGCGCCACGCCCTCCACGCCCTGGCTCCACGCGGTAGTCGTCAACTCTGTTGGATAGTTGTCGCGGAAGAGATAGTGGAACTCGTAGAGTTGACTGAACGCTGTGCTTGCCGCGAGCCCTGCCGCACAGAGAAAAGTGATTGCTTGCCGTGCCATTGTGGTTCTCCGAGCGTGGTTACTGCAAGTTCACCAGCACAAGCACAAGCCCCTTCTCGCCCGCGCGCAGCGGCTGCATCGCTTTGCCGATGACTGCGCCGTGTGAGCGATCGTTGTCGCTTGCCTTCATCGCGTGACCCGGCGTGTCCGATGTCGTCAGCAAGTCGCCTGGCTCAATTGCGCCGTTCGCCCCCGACGCATCGCAGCGCACATACACGCGGCCTGAGAGCGCGATCGCAGGCGCGTCTTCGTGTCCAGGCAGGTTGCCCAGCACTGCGCCGACGGAGAAGTTGTTCGCGCCGCTCACGACGCCGGCGACACATCGGTTGTACGCGCCGCGCGACATGCAGAGTTGTCCGGCGTTATCGCGATCAATCGCCACGACCGTGCCAGGTTCGAGTTTTTCGCTCGCCGGGAATTTCTCGGCGAGGTCGGCACCGGTGATTTCAAGCACCGGAACTTTCACAGCGCGCCCCGGCGCAGGCGTGATGAAGATGTCGCCTCCGGCACGTGCGTTGATCATGGTCATGTGCGGGCTGCCGGGCGTGCCGTAGCCGATCCAGCCCGTTTCGGTAGGAGTGCTGTTCCAAAAGGCGATGTAGCCAGACTGGGCGCTGTTGGTGCCGGTGTCCTGGAGAATGATCCCAGGTCCACCCGCTGTTCCCACGCCGCCGGTCTTGGTGATATGCAACTTGTTGGATGGTGACAGCGTGCCAATGCCCACGTTGCCGCCGTCGAGTTGGAAGAAGGAGTTCTGCCCACCCACTCCGATGGCGGCGGATTGACTTGCGCTGTTGTTGCCGCTGTGGAAGATGGCGCTGCGAAGCCCGGTCGTATTTGTTTCGCGGAAGAAACGAACGTGTGCGTTGCTCGTGCCGTTCGCGATTTGTGGGTTGATGTCGATAAACGAGATCGTCGCGGTGGAGACCTTGTTGATTCGCATCTGTCCGGCGCTCTGATCATCGATTTGCGCGAAACTCCCGGCAAGATCGTCGTCCTGTAGACGCAGCTCCGGGCGGTTGCCGAACGCGTGCAACAGGCTGCCGGGCGTCGTCGTCCCGATGCCGACGTTGCCGTTGTTATCTGCGAACACGGCGTTTGGCGGAGTGCCATCCGCCGCGTCAAGCGCAAACGAAGACTTCGCGTGGTTTGCAAGAGGCGTCGCGGTCAGTAACTGGCGCGGCGTGAGCGATGTGTAGCCCGTAACGGTTGTGCAGGGCAGTGCACTGTCAGGGCGAACATCAATCTGCATGAACCTCGCCGCGGGGACTGCGAACTGCTGTCCAAAGTCGAGTGTCACTGTGAACTTGCCGTCCGCGACCACCACGTTGTTGGAACACTGCGTCGCTCCGATCTGCACTCCGCCTGAAAGTGCGTCGAAAAGCCTGAATTGCAGATCGTGAGCACCGGTCACGGGAACTCCACTCTGCTTGAGTTCACCCTGGTAGGTGAAGGCGGTGGATTGAGCGAGCGCTGGAAAAGCAAAGAGGGCTGCGAGAATAACGACTTGGTGATGGCAACGAAAGTTGAACTTCATGAGAAGACTCCTATTGATACAAGGTTGATTCAGAACGACGAAACGGGGCATTTTTGCACGCGAGCGCCACTACTCGTCTTGAACGTCGACACTCACAAGCCACTGATGGGCATCGGTGGCTTCGCCGTGCCGAGTTGTCACGGCGATTGCGGTCGCGGTCGCTGGACCGCTTTCAAAGTCCGCCTCGCCTCGAACATGAGCAACAACTTCCCACTGCTGCTCGATGATGGAGCCAGTGAAGCGAAGCTGACCCTCCGCGATCGCGCCAGTCGTTCGCTGTGTGATGATCACGCGGAGATCAACCCGTTCTGTTTGTGTGCAGCGGATTGGGCCGGTCAGCACAACGCGATTACCGTGATGCGTCAGCGTTGCAACCGGATCAATCGTGTTGGCGGCGAGCTTTGGAGCCATGCCGACGGCGGCAACGAGTGTGCCGAGAAGAAGGGATGATGCGAGTAAGCACGAACGGATTCGACGAGTCATGATTTTCTCCTTAGCTAACGCGGCAATCGCGACTGAAACTGCGGGATGAGTCAACAAACGATTTCTGGATCAGCGTCCGACGATGATGAAACTGAACGGCGCGTTCGTGTTCGCGTATGGTGAGACAGTGTCGTTCGAGTGGACGACGGCTTGCGTTGTCGATGAGGCGTTGTGGCGTGGCTTGCAGCACTGTGCCGCGGCTCCAACCACCATCGTGGGTGGCGACACGAAGGGCTCATTGAACATGATGACATAGACCCCAGTGGAATTGAGCGAGACTGTGAACCCCGTGCTGCTCTGGGCCGTGTTGATCGTCCCGTTCGCGTTCACGTAGCCGCGAAGTATGCGATCATTCTGCGGACTCTTGACCGCGAAAAACTGACCGGCGTTGCCGAGTTTGACATCACCTCGCACGTCGAGCGCGGCACCGGGCGTGGTCGTGCCCATGCCGACCTTGCCAACGCTATCGACGAACACAGCGTTGCTCGGCGATCCGTCCTGCGGCTGGAGCGAGTTCGCCATCGCAGCCAGCGAGGAAGTGAACGCGTGCTGCGCAACATTCGCGTTCGCGGATGTGATCGAATGG
>CAZEZV010000184.1:0-8288 GCA_964516725.1 uncultured Phycisphaeraceae bacterium | reverse complement strand
CCTGGACGGCACGTCGCTGCACTACCTGTTCCGCGAGCACAACGTGCGGCTGTGGGTGGACAATTCTCAAAGCGCCGTGCGCGACTCGATGCTGCATGCAGACCCCTCACAATTCGCGCCCGCGTGACGCTGATTTTGAATTGTTCAAGGCGTCTCGCGATCCAACCCGCACAGTCGCAGCGCGAAACAGCGTTTGCTGGTTTCAGCTGCTCGCACGGCTCGCAGAGAACGCCGATGCGCGAACACAGACCAAAGGAGACACTTCTCATGAGAAGAAATACTGTAATGACCAGCCTGGCGGATGGACGCCTTGCGTTTTCCAGAATCACTGCGGCTCGCAATGCGAGGGCGTTTCAGAAGGCAATTGCGTCAGGTGCATCCAGTCCAGCAGACGAGGCGCCGCAGACAAGCAACGCAGGCCGAATCTATGACTCGCAGTTTGCGGTCACTGGCGTCGCCGAGCGGCAGGAGAGACTCAAGGCCCGTCCATTCAAGATCCTTGATGCTTCCTGATGTGCGATGACCCGACCAAGGCTCGGCACACTGATCGTTCGAGGGTGGCGGCAACGCGAATAAAGAAACTCTTAGCTCAACTTCATCTGCGTCGCTAACAACGCGCGCACGATGGGAGTGGACATTGCACGAAGAGTCTTTAGACATGAACAGTACTGAGAAACCATCGAAGGAAGACGTTCTCACTGACAAACAGGTCCGCGAAGTGGATGTGAGACAAGAAGAACTCATGAGTGTGGAGTCTGCGGATGGCACTCCTCCGACGCACAGGCAAAGCGCGATCAACTCGCGAGTGGTAATCGCGGTGCTCCTTTTGATTGTTGTCGGCGTCGTGATTGTCGCAATCGTGCGACAACCAAGCCAGGCAGCATTCATCGGGGGCGGCATCATGCTCGTAGTGCTGCTCGCGGGCGGATGGCCGGTGTGGACAGCCGTCTTTCTGCGCAAGAAGGAATACGACGTCGCTCGTGCTGAAGCTGTCGAAGAAGTCATTCGCACCGAACACATACAAGAAGACGAGAAGATCGTCGTGGTTCAGCCGCCGCAGCAACCAGACGTACTCATCGAAGACAGGAACAAGTCAACCGCTGCTATCTGAAGGTGGCAAGCGCACGAACAGGAAGGCTCATCGCTCGCAGCGAGAGCACATGAAGGAGATTCACTATGGCACAAACAGCAAACGCAACCGACTTCAAGCAGGATGTCAGCCGGCTCGGGCAAGATATGCACACGCTCAAGTCTGACCTTGGGGCAGCGGCGAGCGACGCGATGTCGGCCGCGCGCTCGGGTGCGCATGAACTGAACGCAAGCGCGCATCAGGCGATGGACAAGGCGAAGGAACAGCTCAACTCCGCGAAAGCAACGGCTTGTGAAGCAAGGGACTCACTTGCCGGTGTCGTGCAGCGTCATCCGCTCACCAGCATCGGTATCGCGGTGGGCGTTGGGTTGCTCGTGAGCCTTGTGGTCTTCCGTCCCCGGAGCTAATACGTGAAGGGCATATCCCAACTTGTCGTCCACGTGTTCGAACTCGCCGAAGCGGGCGGAAGTTCACTTCGCGCGAATGTGCGCAATGAAGTGCATCGAGCTTGCGTCGCGGCGACAGACCTTGTGTACAGCGGAGCGTTCCTCATTGTGGCGATTCCACTGTGCATCGCGGGCGTGTTGCTTGTTGGCGCAGGGTTCATGTGGTGGCTTGAGACGCAGGTCAGCAGGCCGCTGGCGGCGCTACTCACTGGAGTTGCGCTGCTGATTGCGAGTGCAGCGTTCGTGATGATCGCCCGCAAGATTGCAAGGAGGCAGCGAGCATGAACGCCGCATCCACAACGCAGGGTCGGGAGAGCGCGGTGATTGAGGCGCGTACCGCTGCGGCGGCCGCGAAACGACAGCTGCTGGACTGGGCGGATCAGCATGATGCACTCGCGGCGGAATCCCGGAAAAGTATGTCAACCGTGCTGGGCGGCGGTGCAGCGGTGCTGGCTGCTGGGCTTGTGTTGAGCAAGTTGTTCGGTGCAAGAACCAAGACGTCTTCCTCTGACAAAGGCGGGCGTGTCGGCAAGAAGATTATGAATTGGGCGCTGGCTGCGAGCCTTGGGCGATTGGCACTTCGCTATGCAGTTCGGCGGATGGGGCGAACTTGAACGCGAATGCACATCATCGGAGCGCATCACTCGGAAAGGCTTCAAGCATGAACGCTCGGCAACAAGATCAACACGCGACACGAGCGCACGCACATACGACGCTCGAACTGAAGCAGGCGATGCAGGGCCATCCATGGCTGCATCAGGAACAACTAGAGGTGCAGGCGTACGAGAGCGTGCGAGAGGTTGCGTCCGCAATCTCAGAGGATTCACGCATGCACTCGTGTCGACGCCTGAACCAGTTGCTCGCCGACACACAGGTGTTATATTCGCTCTACAAGAAGCATCAATGGCTCACGGGAGAAGCAACGAAGCACCAGTTGGACCTGGTATTCGCGAAGTATGCCGGCGAACCATTGGCGAGCACGGACAGCATCGCGAAGCGGATTCACTGCTTGGGAGGCGTGCCAATCAGTGACCCGCGGCACATTGCTGAGATCACTTGCATTCCAAGGCCGCCGGATGGATGCGAAGACGTGCCTGCGATGCTGTCCCGATCGCTTGAAGCACTCGAACTGATTCTTGTGGACGCGCACGAGTCCGCTGATGGAGCCAAGGCGATGGGCGACGATGAAACCAGCGGCTTCATCGTCTCGAACGTCATGCGGACAAACGAAATGCAAGCGTGGTTTCTCGCTGAGCATCTCGCGGGCATGTCCGTGACAAAGAAGCAAACGCATCGGGACGGCGAGCAGTCCCGATTGCAACCGTAAAGACTCGCGCTATTAGTTTGTCGGATCCATTCACACACTCGGCTGCATTGGCGGGCGTAAAAGCATCGCACGATCGCACGCCATTACGGAGACTTATCATGAAGCATCAGAACATCACATTGGTCGCATGGACTGCCGTCCTTGCAGGCACCTGTGTCGCACAGCAAAGCACGCCCGGCACGACGCGTCCGGTTCAGCCCGGGACAACACCCGCACAGCAGACACCTTCGCCAGCGCCCGGTCAAGGCACTCAACCCGCACCGGGCGAAAACGCCCGCGATCGAGACAACATCAATCGTGGCGAGAACAGCAAGGCAAGCAATCCTCTGCAGCAGGGAGAAAACACGCCCAGGTTCATCCGCCCGTTCGCGCTCGCCAACCCGCAGGACACTGCGCGGATTGATCAGGCGGTTGAGCGATTGGAACGCCGCGAGCAGCGGATGATTCAGTCTAACGAAGCAACCATGGCGCAGCTTGCAAACCTGCGGAACATGCGGGGTGATGAGCTCACGGGTGGGCTGCTCAACACGCTCCAGCAGTTGCTGAAGGACCAGCAGGACATCGGCGAGTATCTGGTGGACGCACGCGGCGTCTGGACGGGCGATATGTCAACGCCGCAGGCTACGACAGACCTGAACGCGGCTGACAACCGAGATAATCGCCTCGGCCAAGTGTTGCGCGACAACAACTCTGGTCAGACGGCGGCTGGCTCGCGAGAGTTTCGCAGCCCCTTTGCGCTGCAACCGACTCAAGACACCGCGGCGTTCTCCGAGCGAGCGCAGCAGCTTGTTGAAGAAGAAGAACGTTTGACCGCAGTGAGCAAGCAGCGATTGCAGCAGCTTGGCGAAGTGCGATCAATGTCCGGCGAACGCCAGTCGCAGGCCCTCATCGACTTGTTTCAGAACGTGCTTGCGGATCAGCAATCACTTGCAGGGTACCTCCGCAATTCACGCATGATGTGGTCTGGAGAAGTGGATGCTCAACAAGAGCCTGACATGCAAGCGGACCAGAACGACGCTACTTCACCAACAACACCGCGGCGCAGCCTGCCAGGACAGCGTACGAATCAACCATCGGAAAGACCTGCGAATCAGCCGGGCTCTCCAAGCTCTCCCACCAATCCGGGCACGACGCAACCAGCACCGAGCAACAAGCCGCGTTGATGTATGAACGCGGGCACATGACGTATGAAATGAAAGGCGCACCATGAATCAGACAATGTCGGGCACAGCTAGAACAATTCAGATTGAAGGTATGATGGGCGATGTGTGTGTTCGCAAGGTCACGGACGCGCTCAGGGCGGTTGCCGATGTCGTCACAAAGTCGGTGCGGGTTGGGTCGGCGGAAATCGTCGCCGACGACAAGGGCTGTGCCGCCGCGTGCGCCGCAATCAATGACGCAGGGTTCAAGTCACAAACTCCTTCCGAGTCCATCAAAGCAGCAGGCCAGAGGCTAGACGATGATGGAGCGCCTGTGATTCACACGCCTGCGCCCAAGCCCCAGGTGGCTTCGGGATATCCGGAGACGCAGCCTGTCAATCCGGATCGCTCAAAGGTGCAGTGATGTCGGCGCGGTGTTGAATGAACCTGCTTGCACAAGCAAGGAACGGCGAGTGCAGCGCATTGGGCAGAGTAGTTGTTCCAACGGAGTCAAAAATGAACAAGATACTGAAAACAGGAATTGCTGGTGTTGCGGCATGGAAGCTGGGCGGCGGGATCATCGGAACAGTGCTTCTCTTCGTACTGATCTACTTCTTGCTGGGCATGTTCTAGAGGGGACCAAGCCCTGATTGCCGGCAGAGTCAACACAGCAGTGTGTACGATCGCGCTGGCACAAGCGACGAAGCGAAAACGAGGCCATTCCTACACCAGATGCAAGCCGCATGATGCGAACCCATGCGCAGCCGTGGCACGAATCCTGCAAAGGAAGCGTGCCATGGCCATTTGTGAGGAGTGCTTGCGAAATACGCGAGACGGCGCGTAAGCATGATCGAACCCAGGGGGATGTAGCCAGCGTGTGCGAGAGCTTGCTTTGGTTCTAGTTGATCATGCATTCAAACTGTGAACAAACATTCATACAGGCTTCAGCGTCGCTGAGCACGCTCACTGCACAACTCTTTGTGATGAACAACAACAGCACAACCCTGCCGTCAAACTCTCAGAATCGCACCTCAGCCGAACCGGAGAATCAGACACAACAAGTCGCCGAACAACTTGTGCACCTGTGCAAGAACGGCAAGGGAACGGAGGCCATGCGCACCCTGTATGCCGACAACGCCCGACACATCGAACCAGTGGCGAAGCCCGATTGTCCGCGAGTCACTGAAGGCAAGGCCGCGCTGCTCGAGAAGAGCGAACAGTTTGAGAAGACCACGACGATTCACAGCGCAAGCTGCGGGGACCCGCTCGTCAATGGTGATCAGTTCGCGTGCGAGATGAGCATGGACTGCACTTGCAAAGAAGGGCCCACGGCTGGCAAGCGAACGCGGATGACAGAGACGAGTCTGTACTCGGTGGTTGACGGCAAGATCGCTGAAGCCAAGTTTTTTTACAACACCAGCACTTTCTGAACCTGTTGTCATTCTCAGTAGCTCGCTGCACATCGCAGCAGAAAAGGAATAACCCATGTACACGCAACCAATGCTCGGAATATCGCTTCTGTCTATCGCCTGCCTCGTCGGCGCGTGCGACCGCTCGGCGAATCAGGAAACCATGCCGCGTACCGACACCACGACGACAACCCCGACAACAACGACGCCAGCTCCCAAAGCCGACAACACCGATCGGAACAAGGTTGATCGCGACTCGGCAACGAAGACACCGCTGGACCAGGACAACTCCAGCGAAGCAACCAGGATCACTGCCGACATCCGGCGTGCGGTGACGTCGGACAATGCGCTCTCGATGGATGCCCGCAATTGCAAGATCATCACCGATTCTTCGGGTGTTGTGACGCTCCGGGGACCGGTCGCAAACCGCGCTGAGAAAGACGCGATCGGTGCGATTGCAAAGGGCGTGACCGGCGTCAAGAGAGTCGTCAACGAACTCGAAGTCAAGTAAGTCAAGCCAATTCACGAGTGACGCGACCTTGGTCGTGTTGCTCTTTCCACTCTCGTCATTACAGCATCACTGCAAAGGAACAGAAGTCATGAACAACAAAAACACCGCCACAAACCAGCCCGCAGACACGAAGGCTCAGCGCCACACACCCGTTAGCAAACCGGGTCAGTTGCAGGAAGACATGCAGAAGCCCGGCTCCGCCAAGAGCGCACAGGGCGAATCGCAATCCGGGCAGTCTGGCGGACGGCCTGGAAGCGACAACGCTGCCAAGTCACCAAGTGCACACGAGTCAACCAACCAGCGTTTCGCCGAAGACCGCAAGCCCGGGCGATCCGCCGACGGTGCGCGGCCGGACAATCGAAGTCAAGCTGCTGGCACGGCGTCCCAGGACGCGAGCAACATCGAAGCTCCAGACAACGACGAACAAGCCGAGGCAGCGGACGCGAATATGGACGAAGCTGATGGCAGTAGTCCCAAGAACGCCAACGCAGCCAAGCAGTCTGAGCTGGGCTCTTCGCAGGCGAACAAGCCGGGCACCAGCACTGGTCGCACCGACTCTGGCCGTGACCTGAAGAAACCATCCACCCAGACGCAGGGCGGGCGCAAGAACTGAACGGCCCAAAGCCTTCTGATGTCGCATACATGGTGCGCTGCGACATGTCTTTCCTCGTCAAGCACCAATGACACATTGTGACACTCTGACACACATTCTTTAGGAGCATCTCATGGCAACTTCCGTTTTCTGCATCGCATCGTCGACCGCGATGGCCAACACCATCGTCACGGATCTCAAGTCCTCCGGCTTCAGCGACAACGACATTTCCGTTCTGTTGCCGGACAAGTCCAGCACGCGCGACTTCGCGCACGAAAAGAACACCAAGGCGCCTGAAGGAGCAACCGTCGGCGCAAGTGCGGGCGGTGTTGTAGGCGGAGCACTCGGTTTGCTCGCTGGCATCGGCCTGTTGGCGATTCCCGGCGTCGGACCGTTCATCGCTGCGGGTCCAATCATGGCCTCGCTAAGCGGCATCGCTGTTGGTGCCGCGTTGGGCGGCGTTGCGGGCGCACTCGTTGGGATGGGCATCCCGGAGATCGAAGCCAAGCGCTACGAGAGCAAGGTGAAGGACGGCAATATTCTGATCTCGGCACACTCAGACTCGTCGACGGAAACCGATCGCGCCAAGAAGATCTTTGAAGCCGCCGGCGCCAGCGACATCAGTTCCACTTCAGAAAAGTCTGTTCCCACGCCGACAGTCGTGACCCGGTCAACAGGTCAGCCAACCGGCGCAACGCGTATCTAAATGCCGCACACGTGTGACACACTGAAGGAGAGTTGAACATGCTTGATTCACTGAAGTCGCTGCTCCACGAGCAGATCAAAGACCTGTACAACGCCGAGAATCAGCTTCTCAAGGCGCTCCCAAAGCTCGCAAAGAAGGCGTCCAGCGAGTCGCTGCGGGCGGCCTTTGAGGGGCACCTTGCCGAAACTCACGGTCACGTTGATCGACTCGCGGAAGCAGCGCAGTTGCTTGAGACCAAGCCCAGCGGCAAAGTCTGCAAGGCGATGCAGGGTCTCATCGAAGAGGGCAAGGAAGTGCTCGAAGAGCACGGAAAGCCCGCAGTCATCGACGCTGCGCTGATCGCCGCGGCGCAGCGCGTCGAACACTACGAGATCGCCGCGTATGCAAGCGCCATGTCTATGGCTGAGGAACTGGGCGAAACGAAAGTGGTCAAACTGCTCCAAGAGACACTCGACGAAGAGCTCGGAGCAACTGACAAGCTGTCGGACATTTCAACAGGCGAAGTGCTTCCCGCGTCGAGTCAAACTGAGACCGAGACTGAGGAGGCGCCAGCGCCCACTGCACGAAGGACCCCGCGATCGGCCCGTTGAAGGCACGCATGCCCACAGTACACGGACAGAAAGTGAACTCATTGCTCGCACATGGACAGAACGAGGCGCCCTGTCCGTGCGAATGTGAGTCGCTAGGCAACGCCACGACGCGTCGTCACGAGGAACATGCGTCGGACAACTTGGTCATGGTGTGGCTCTTGCTCGCGGCGCGTGAATTGCAGGATCATCGCGAGAAAGGCAACACGAACGCCACTAAGGACAGTCGCACCGTGCAAAACAATTCCAACGTGCCCGAGTCATCATCCGACAGCTGATCGGCAAGCACAACCATGACGACGACGCAGACGCAATCTTCAATCGTACCCGTCTGGCTCGATACCTCTATGCCGGTTTCCGCGCCGCTTGCTGCCGACGCATCGTGTGATGTGTGCGTTGTCGGCGCCGGAATCGCGGGCTTGCTTGTGGCGGGGCGAGGGCGCGAGGGCCAGGTCGACGAGGGCGACCAGCAGCACGGCCC
>CAZEZV010000183.1:0-8289 GCA_964516725.1 uncultured Phycisphaeraceae bacterium | reverse complement strand
TTGCTCCTGCCTAGCGCTTGATCTTGAGGCCCAGCCAGCACGGCACCGAGACTCGAAAGGGTCTCGCCAAGAAGGATCGGCGGACACGAAGGGGCGCAATCCCTTCATGTCCAAAGCCAAGGAGGATGAGCTTCAGGATACACGGCTTTGAGCAAGCGCGCAGCAGGCGTGCCCCTGAGCGTCCGAAAAACGAGATGATGTCCACAGGTTTTCAGAAGTTGTTCACAGATTGGTCCAGTAATTCATAAATGCCCACCCATTGCGGGCTTGCGTTAGGCCTCTCCCACCCCAGGCCGCTCCTTATAGGAGCCGCAGCCCGCACCTAGTACCCCCGGGTCCCACCGCCCGGGGGTCTTTTTTCGCGCACGTCGCATGCGCTTCAACGGACCACAATGACTGCTAAGGCCCAAATAATCCGTGATATTTTCTTACATTTTGCGCGCTTTGCTCTTGATCTTCTCTCCGAAATCGGAGACAATGCTTCCTGAGAGACAACACCGCAGATGCGGTGACTACGTTCAGTGTACCTGAACGAGGAGGAGACTGATGACGCGTTCATTCCGCGCTATTTCTGTGGCCACTCTGCTTGCTGTAACAGCGGGCGTTGCTCAGGCACAATCCACACTTGCTTCGTTCTCGTATGACAGCCTTGCTGGCACATATGTGCCGAGCGGGCCGACGACGGGCACGTTCACTGCGAATGCCGTAGATATTTCCGGCCTTCGCACCGTGGGTGACTTCAACCGCACCGTCGCATCAAGCGGCAACGCAGACTTCCCTGCGGGCTTCGTGACCGACATCAACATGGCCGACATCAGCATCACGCTGCCGGTCAGTGTGTCAGGCGCGACCACCGCGTCGAGCGCAGTGGGCACGATCACCATCACTGATATTGATGGCGACTGCTTTACCTCGCAGGTCGACGGCGACTGGTACCTGCTCGCCCCGGGCTTTTACTTCTTCAACGGCAACCTGACAAACATTACGCTCGACGACAACGGCGTCGCGGATGGTCAGTTCAACGGGTACAACGGCGCGTGGAACATGACGCTGCCTGGCAACCCGCTTGAAGGTGCGATCGTGAACCTTGTGTTCGGTGCGCCGGGCTGGTTCAGCACAGCATTCACCGACTTCGCAGTTGGTGTGTCTGGTCAGATCGTTCCGACTCCGGGCGTATTGGGTTTGATGGGATTGGGCGGCCTTGTCGCGGCCCGGCGCCGTCGTTCGTAATGATAAGTAGATGTCACAAACCGGTTGGGCGCGTTGATGAGAGCAATTCGTGCGAGCGAGTATGTGAACTGTGTGCGTTAAAAATCAAGTCAGCTTTGCCGCCTTTGGCGCAGAGCTGTGAAAGAGGTTGAGGAATTGTCCGACGCTGCTGGAGGCGGCGAGAGGAGCAGAGAGATGAGTAAGATTTTCAACACAGCGCTGCCCATTGTTGGCTCCGTTGTGCTCAGTTCCGCCGCATTCGCGGGCAACAGCATTGTTGCTTCCTACACGTACGACAGCCTGAGCGGCTCGTACGTCATGGGTTCACCAGTGACTGGCGTGTTCAACGCGAACGCAACGTCAGGTGCGTTGCTCAACACGGTGGGCGACTTCAATCGAATCCTGCCTTCTTCACAAAATGCAGACTTTCCTGCGGGTTTTGTGGCTGACGCGAATCCTGCCAGCATCTCGTTGACTGTCAACGTCACGGTCATCGGCCTGAATCAGGCGCTGGGAACCGGCTCATTGACAATCACCGACATCGATGGTGATCAGTTCACGACCGGCTTGTCTGGCATCTGGACCCGCACGATTCTTGGTGTCAACTTCAACGCAGCATTCATCAACCCTGCGTTCGTTGACAACGGTACCCAGGACGGTTTCTTCAACGGGTACACCGGTGGTTGGAATATGGACTTCGGCACGACGAGCCTCTCCGGCGGTACTGTCGCCTTGGTTATCAGCTCTTCCGGATTCTTCAACACCAACTTTGTAGATCGCCCGGTCGGGGTTTCAGGTCAGATTTTGCCAACTCCGGGTGCGTTGGCACTTGGTGTGGCAGGCACAGTGGTTGTGCTCCGCCGCCGCCGCGAGTCGTAAGCCAATCAGCATCAATCCTGGTCATTCGGGATATTCTTAGACGATCAACTTCGAACGCCCGCTCCTCGTGGAGCGGGTTTTTTGTCACGCTCACAAAGTCCAATTGCGGGGTTCGGTTGGGTCCGGATTGGGGATGGAAGGGAACCTCCCGATGTCTGAGCATTCGATTGCGCAAAAATCGTGATGCACCGCAAAAAGCCGGGATTTACGGACTTTGCGAAAAATGTGGCAGCCGGCTCAAAAAAGAATACTTTTCACTTGAACGGGGGTTTGATTTCAATTACAATGACATGAGAGACCTCGCGCTTTGCGAGGAGAGACAAGATCATTGCGCAATGCATAGAGAGTGCATGGCGTGTGTAGGAGGAGAGACTTCATGTCCCGAATTTTTTCGAAGATTGCTGTTGCTTTGATTGCTGTCGCTGGCGCTGCAGGTGCCGCGAATGCTCAGACGGTGCTTGCTTCGTTCTCGTACGACAGCCTCAGCGGCTCGTATGTTGCGAGCAGCCCGACGACAGGCAACTTCACCGCTGCAGCAGTCAACGGCGCACTCACCACTGGCGGTTTCTTTCAGCGCACGGTGGGGCCGATCGGCACCGCTGATTATCCCGAGGGTTTCGTGACTGACGCGAACCCAGCCGACATCGTCCTCACGATGGCGATCAACAAGACCAGCGCGACGACTGCGGACGGCTTTGGAACGATCACCATCACGGACATCGATGGCGACACGTTCGTCGCGACGATCAACGGCGTGAACGACCTCGGCACGCCCCAATCCGAAGGCTGGATTCAGATCGCTCCGGGCTTCGCGGCATTCTCCGGCGCACTGAGCAATGTTGTGTTCACCACGAACGACGGCCAGTTCAACGGCTACACGGGTGGCTGGGTGCTGCCCCTGCCTGCGGATGAACTTGAAGGCGCGATCGTGAACCTGATGATCGGCGGCGGCAACAACTTCTTCAACTCGAACTACAGCGGCCGCGCGGTGGGCGTTTCTGGCCAGCTTGTGCCAGCTCCGGGCGTGATTGCACTGCTGGGCTTGGGCGGGTTGGCCGCGAGCCGTCGGCGTCGTTGAGTGTTCGAGAGTGAGACACGAATCTGACTTGTGTTCTTTCAGCAACCCTTCGAGCGAAGGGTTGCTGTGTTGTTTGCTCGTCGCAGATTCCTAACGAACTCGTGGAGGAGGCATGTGATGTAGCAGCGCAACAGATAGCACCTGCCATCGAAGTCGCGGCTTTGGGAGATTCAATGCAATGTGTACAGGGATAACCGAAGTCGGCTCAATGCAGTCAACTTCGATGGCACGGCATTACACCGCTTGTTCGAGCGCGGCGACCAGACCTTCCTTTTTGTGGAGACCCACGAAGGTTCGGACGGGCTTGCCGTCTTTGAAGATCATGATTGTCGGAATCGCCGTGATGCCGTACTTCATGGAGACTTCGCGGTTGGAATCGATGTCAACCTTGCCGACTTTGACCTTGCCGGCGTGTTCAGTCGCGATGGCGTCGATGATCGGGCCAAGGCTGCGGCAGGGCATGCACCATTCGGCCCAGAAGTCAACGAGGACGGGCTGGGAGCTAGAGAGGACTTCGCTGTCGAAGTTGGCGTCGGTGAATTCTTTGACTTGGGGGTTTGCCATTGGTTGATCCTTGTACACGTCCTTGTTTGCCTGGCGAGTGGAACATCTTGCCGCTCGTCCGGCCCATCCTTGCGCCCGGTGTCACGTTGGAAAAGCCGCGAATCGTCTGACCGGTCTCAGATTTCGGCTTCGCGGCCTTGATTCGCCGGGAAGGTAGGCTTGGGTCTGTCAGGCTTCCTTTTGCCTGTGAAACTTCTGCCCTTTTCTTAGACGCTGGCGGCCGGAAAACGTCACGGCGGACTGGGGTGACGCAGGTTCCCGCGAAAACGGACATCGTCATGTAGCGAATGCTGCTCTGGCGACTTTCGGCCACAGAATCGCGTGATTGTCGGGAGTTTTGATGAGAAATTGGAAGCAGGTAGGGTGGAATGGGCAATCGGGTGGGGCGCGAGTGCGAACGACTAAGAGTGTGCATTGAGCGGCACACCCGGACCTGCGCTCGATGACTCGCCGAGGTCTGGCTTTTGGGACGTGTGCATTTCAGGGCGGATCGACACCGTGAATGAGGCTTGACAGGTGTGGTATCTTTTGGTGGTCAGAGTGCGCGGACTGAGGCGTTCGCTTCGATGCGCTCACTTGTGTGTCCGGCTTGATCGGAGGTTGTTTGACGATGCCCATGAATTCGTTCCGTTTCGGCTTGCTTGCGTTGGTGTGGTGTGCGGGCGCTGTGTGTGCGCAGAGTGAGGCTGTGCCTGGGAGCGAGGAGTCTGATCGCAAGCCGGCGCACGAATTGGTGACCGAGATCGCGCCGATGAACATTCAGCCGATGCGTGTGACGCGGCATGGGCCAATTGAGATGCCAACATGGGGCGAGCGCGCGTGCAATGCCATCGTGTCTCGCACAACCGCGAGTTTTTCGGGCGGGACCTACACGCTGCAGGGCGGGCTCGCGCAGGGCGAGATGGTTGCCGTGACGTATGACGTGCCGGCGGGGGATTGGCCCATCAAGCTCGATCTTGCGGAGATCATTTGGGGGACGCAGAACACGATCGTGGCGACAACAACACACTGGAGCATACTGGTGTATACAGGCACGCCCACAAACGGCGGTCTGGTTCGGACTGAGACTTCGGACGGCGTGATCCTGCCGCACATTGCGATTCCGCCGGGAACGAACGGCGTCAACCTGCAGTTCAGCGTTGATCCGCAGGATCCCGACCAGATCGTCATCAACAGCTTCGCGGGCAATCCGAACAAGTTCACGATCGCGTTCCGCATCGATCAGCACAATCAGCCCGGTGCGAATCCGGGCTGCAGCGCGCCGCAAGCAGATCGCAATGCTTTTCCGGCAACTGACAACACGGTCATTGGATGCGGCAGCGGTTACGGTCAGCTCGCGTTTCCGACCCAGAACTGGATTTTCGCCAACAACTGCGCGGGCGGGTGTGCGGCGGGGTGGACGCCATTTGGATCGTTGATTTCGGATCAGTTCATCGGGCCGATCTGCGTGACGGGCTGCCGGCCTCGCGGCGATCTTGTGATGCGAGCAACGTATTCGAGCCTTTCGTGCACGCCGGGCGTTGGATCGTGCTGCCTGCCTGATGGCAACTGCAACGTCTTGACCCAAACGGACTGCGCGACGGCGGGCGGAACGTACAACGGCGACGGAACAACATGCGCGACGGCGAATTGCGGCGGTGCGTGCTGCCTGCAGAACGGCAACTGCATTATCACCAGCCCGAACGACTGCTCCGCGCAGAGTGGGACGTTCCAGGGGCTTGCTTCCACGTGTGAAACAGCGAACTGCCCGCAGCCGACGGGTGCGTGCTGCCTCAATAACGGCGCGTTCTGCTTGACTCTTTCGCAGACCAACTGCCAGGGAGCCGGCGGCGTGTTCCAGGGAGCGAACACGTTGTGCGGCAGCGGTTCGACGTGCCCGCAGGGTGCGTGCTGCTTACCCAGTGGGTCGTGCGTCATCGCATCGCCTGCGAACTGCACGACGCAGCAGGGAACGTATCGCGGCAACAACACATCGTGTGCGACGGCGAACTGCCCGCAACCCAACGGCGCGTGCTGCTTCAGCACCGGTTTCTGCCTTGTGCTCTCGCCCACCAACTGCAACAACGCGGGCGGCACGTTCCTTGGATCAAACACGTCCTGCGTCAACACGAATCAGTGCCCGAACGGGAAGTGCTGCTTGCCCAATGGTTCGTGCCTGGTGTTGTCGAGCGACGACTGCGGCGGCGCGGGCGGCACGTTCGAAGGTGCTGGAACAACATGCGCGACGTCTTGTGGGCCGACGTGCAACGATATCGACATCAACAACGACACGTCGCTGTTTGATCCGCAGGACATCGACGCGTTCCTGTCCGTGTACAGCGAGGGACCTTGCGTGCCTGACACCGCGACGTGCGACGACATCGACTTCAATAACGACGGCGGGCTGTTTGATCCGTGCGATATTGATGCGTTCCTGCTGGTGTTTGCGGAGGGGCCTTGCACGCTGTGCGGGCAGTGACTTGGATTCGTACATGATCGTGCAGACGCCACCGGTCGATTGATCGCGGGCGTGCTGTCCAATGTTGAAGATATTTCTCAATAATCTTGCAAATTGACGTGCATAGTGCTGATCTAGTGCTTGCTGAATTCGGCAACTTCCAGTATCATGCGATGAACCAGCCGTTTCAGGTCTCTGTTCTGTGCCGGTCATGGTTGCGGCGTCATCGCACGATCGACGTCGTCCGCGCCCGCTGCCAACTTGAATCACTTTGTATCACTTTTGCATCACTGGGAGTTTCCGATGTCGAACATCTTTCACTTGCGTCGCCTTTCTTCGTTTGCGGCTCTGGCAGCCGCGGGGCTGTGCGCTTCAGTGGCGCACGCCCAATGCGGCGCTTTCAGCATGACGACTTCGGGCGGTGCATCGATTGTGCCCGGCACGACGGACATCGGGAATCACTGCGATGATTGCACGACGCCGGTTGTGCTGCCATTTGGCGTGACGATTTACGGCGCGACGTACAACGCTGCGTTTGTGAGCAGTAACGGCAACATTCAGTTCACAGGGAACAATGGTGAGTACAACAACAGTTGCTTGCCCAGCGGGCTGGGAGTGTCGATCAGTCCGCACTGGGACGACATGCGGACCGACGCGCCGAACAAGGGCATTTTCACATCGGTGTCGGGTGTTGCGCCCAATCGGGTGTTCAACATCGAATGGCGCACGACGTATTACTCTGGCGCGGGGGATGCGGACTTTCAGTTGCGGCTGTTTGAGGCCAACACGCACTTTGAGCTGATCTATGGCGGCCTTGCGGAAACCGGCGGCAGCGCGACGGTGGGCGTGCAGCACACATCACTGCCCGCGACGCAATACTCGTGCAATACTCCGGGTTTGCTTCCAGCGGGCACAAAGCTGACGTTCACCTGCTACAACGGACCGACGGGCGGGGGCACTGCGACGCCGCCCAACGTGTACGCGTGCGGGACGCAGGGCGTGGTGCTGCTTGACGTGCTGGTATTCCCGGGCACGAGTCCGCCCAGCACCGGCATCAACGTGACGGCGAACTTATCGAATCTGAATGGCCCGACGATGCAGCCGCTCTATGACAACGGCACGAACGGCGATGCGGTTGCAGGCGACAATCGGTATTCATTCCAGTACTTGGTCCCGCCTTCGGCGTCACCCGGCACGACGAGTGTTCCGTTCACGGTTGCCGACGCGCAGGGGCGTTCAACGCAGGGCGTGATTGGGCTCCTTGTGAATCCGTGCCCGTCGGCGGGGCCTGATGTGTGGGTTTCGAGTTTTACCGATGTGGATTACTACGGCGCAGTCGGCGAGATCAGCGCGTATGCGATCGGGACCGACGCATGCAACCGTGGTGACTTGCCGGTCGCTTGGTACGGCGGCGGGACGCAGCACCCGGTGATCGCGCAGAACATGTATCGATTGATGAACGGGCGCTTCGAGCAGATCGGACAGTCATGGCTCAAGCATGGGTTCTCATCAACCAACAGCGGCTCTTGCGGGACTTGCCAGCAACCGCCCGATGGCGGGCAACAGTTGGGCGTGAATTGCTCGGACGCGTATGGAGCGGGGCTCAACGGCAGCCAGGGCGGGCTGGGGCCGCGTTCGGAAGTGAACCCGACGACGGGCGCGTATGTGTGGCCCTACTACACGGGCATCATCAACAGTGCGATTAGTGTGCGGCTGCAGGTCAAGACGGTTGACGTGACGCCGGCCCTCAATCCTAATGCGCAGTACTTTGGCGAGTGCCACTATGTCACGGCGGACGATGCACGCTGGTCGAGTCTTGTTTCGCCCGCGACGAACGGGTTGAACAACGTGTCGTATCGCGCGTTGTCGATTCCGTCTGAGACGGCGACTCCTCAAATGACCGGACCGATGTTCCAAATGCAGCCGGCGATTCGCGCGTGGAAAGCCGCGGACCCGGGCGTGACGCTCGTAAGCGCGGATTACATTGATTCATCGCTTGGCGGCGCGGGCATCGTCGCTCGCTTCTGGGTTGGCGCTCGCGCGACAGACAACGGCGATGGCACGTGGCACTATGAGTACGCGGTACATAACTTGAACGCGGATCGCGCGGGCGGGTCGTTCT
>CAZEZV010000182.1:0-8322 GCA_964516725.1 uncultured Phycisphaeraceae bacterium | reverse complement strand
GCCCACAGGGTGACACTGGTGCGACAGGCGCTCAGGGTCCGCAAGGCGACACAGGTGCCACCGGCGCACAAGGCCCACAGGGTGACACTGGTGCGACAGGCGCTCAGGGTCCGCAAGGCGACACAGGCGCCACCGGCGCACAAGGCCCGCAGGGTGACTCTGGCGCGACCGGCGCTGCTGGCCCGCAGGGTGACACAGGCGCGACAGGCGCGCAAGGACCGCAGGGCGATACCGGTGCAACAGGCGCGCAGGGTCCGCAAGGCGACACAGGTGCCACCGGCGCACAAGGTCCGCAGGGTGACACTGGCGCGATGGGCCCCATTGGTCCTATGGGTCCACAAGGCGCTGCGGGCACCAACGGCACCAATGGTGTCGACGGCCTCCCCGCCGCGAAGTACATCGTCAGCAACGACATCACCGACCCAGGCACGCACACCACGATCAGCGCGGCGATCGCCGACGCGCTGCTTGACGGCCAGGGCCAGGCAAACCCGACGACGATTCTGATCCGTCCCGGCACGTACACCGAAAACGTGACGCTCCAGCCCGGGATCAACCTCGTCTCGACCAACGCCGGCAAGCACTTCGGCACCTACATCGACGGCAATATGAGCTACGCCCCGACCACGACCGGCCAGGTCACCCTCGTGGGCCTCGAAATTCGCGCACTCTCCGGTGGCGACGCCCTCACCTTCACCAGCACCGCGAGCGGCTGCCAAATCTACATGGTGGACTGCGGTCTGCAAGCGACCGCGGGCGACGCGGCTGAAGTCAACGCTGCTTCCGGCGGCGCAACCCCCGGCATCATCGCCGACAACACCATCTTCCGCGGCGGCGCGGGCAACTACGCAGTCAACATGCAGAACGGCACACTGCAAGGCCGTGGCCTCACAATCAACGCATCGAGCGACGCGAACATCTCGCTCAACCTCGGTGCGGGTGGCCGTGCATGGCTGCGTGACACCGACTTCAATGGTCGCGTCTACGTCGGCAACACGGCGGCTTCGCCCACGACAGTTGCTGCTGTCTTTGAAGCGCGTCACAGCCAGTTCCGCACCAACAACACCACAAACGTCGAAGACGCGACCTCGGGCCGCATCCTCATCACCAACAGCATCCTCGGCGCGATCAACCCGGCGAACGGCTACACGGGCGACGCGTTCACCAACAACGGCTCAGGCAACATCTGGTACGGCGATCTTGAAATCGCTCCCGGCAACACGCTGACTATCCCGGCGGGCGCGGGCGTGACCAACATCGGCCTTGCAGGCCCGGCAGGCCCGCAAGGCGCAGCAGGTCCGCAGGGTGCAACGGGAGCGCAGGGCCCACAAGGTGATATTGGTGTCACGGGCGCAACTGGCCCTGCTGGTCCGCAGGGCGACACCGGCGCAACCGGTGCTCAAGGCCCACAAGGCGACACCGGCGCGACAGGCGCACAGGGTCCGCAGGGTGACACCGGCGCGACCGGCGCTCAGGGCCCGCAGGGTACTGCGGGCACAAATGGAACCAACGGCACCAACGGTGCTGACGGCGCGACAGGGCCACAAGGGCCGCAGGGTGCTGCTGGCGCGACGGGGCCGCAAGGTGATACTGGTGCGATAGGTCCTATTGGTCCTATGGGCCCACAAGGCGCTGCGGGTACAAATGGAACGAACGGTACCGACGGGACGAACGGTCTCCCCGCCGCGAAGTACATCGTGAGCAACGATCCGAGCGATCCGGGCACGCACTTGACGATCAACGCAGCGATCGCCGCGGCGCTTGCAGATGGCCAGGGCCAGAGCAACCCGACGACGATCTTGATCCGTCCGGGCACATATAACGAATCCGTCGCGCTCGAAGCGGGTATCAATCTTGTCTCGACGAATTCGGGCAAGCACTTTGGCACCTACATCAACGGCAACATGACCTACAACCCGCTCGCAACGGGTCAGGTCACGCTCGTTGGCCTCGAAATCTTCGCTTCCAGTGGTGACGCACTCACCTTCACCAGCGCAGTCAGCGGATGCCAGATTTACATGGTGGACTGCGGCCTGCAAGCGACCGCAGGCGACGCGGCGGAAGTCAACGCTGCATCCGGCGGCGCGACGCCCGGCATCATCGCGGATAACACGATCTTCCGCGGCGGCACGGGTGGTGTCGCGGTCAATATGGTGAACGGCACGTTGCAAGGACGAGGTCTGACGATCAACGCCGTCAACGATGCGAACGTGTCGTTGTTCCTTGGTACGGGCGGCCGAGGCTGGCTGCGTGACACGGACTTCAATGGCCGAGTCGATGTGTCCAACTCGGTGCACAGTGCAACCAGCACCGTCTTTGAAGCGCGTCACAGTCAGTTCCGCGCGGGCAACAACCCGAGCGTCGTCGATAACACCGGCGCACGCATCCTGGTTGCGAACAGCTTGTTCGGCAGCCCCAACGGTTCGTACTCAGGCTTCGCATTCACCAGCAACGGTGGAGGCAACATCTGGTACACGGATGTCGCGTTCGTCCCGGGCAACACACTGTCGATCCCGACGGGCCCCGAAGTCATCAACATTGGCCAGGCAGGGCCAGCCGGTCCGCAAGGGCCGCAGGGTGTTGCGGGTGCAAATGGTGCTGATGGTGCAACAGGTCCTCAAGGACCGCAAGGCATCGCAGGCGCGAATGGCTTGAACGGCGCGGATGGTGCAACGGGCCCGCAGGGACCACAGGGCGCGGCTGGTGCCAATGGTTTGAATGGTGCTGATGGCGCGACTGGTCCGCAAGGCCCGCAGGGTGTTGCGGGTCCGCAAGGCATCGCGGGAGCCGACGGCGCTCAAGGCATTCAGGGCATCCAAGGTCCGATCGGGCCGGCGGGTGCTGATGGTGCGCCGGGTGCTCAAGGCTTGCAGGGCATTCAAGGTCCTGTGGGTCCTGGAGGTGCAACCGGTTCGACTGGTCCGCAAGGTCCGGCAGGCACGGCGGGTCCTGACTTGGCGGCCGCCGTCAGTGCAACTGGCCTCTCGCTGTTGAGCGGCAACAACGTGATTCAATTCTCTGGCGCGGACTTCAATTATGGCGGCGTGTTCAACGGATCATTCCCCACGCAACTCACCGCATCCAGCGCGGGTCGTTACCAGGTGAATGCCTCGGTTCGGTTCGAGAATATCGACAACCTTGGCAGCTTGCGGCGCATCGCGCTGCGGAAGAATGGCGTCACGCAGATTGCCGAGACGCGGATCTCGGCGGTTGGCACGAACAAGACGCCGACGGTTTCCGCGCTTGTGGATATGCAGCCGGGCGATTACATTGAAGTCATCGCGCACCATGATGCTGGTTCCACCGCTGGCAGTTCAAGCGCACGAGCTGACATGCATCTGGTGACCACTGGTCAGCAGGGCCCGCAAGGCATCGCCGGTCCGCAGGGTGTTGCGGGTCCGCAAGGGCCTCAGGGCTTTGCGGGCGCGACTGGGGCGACGGGTGCCACCGGCGCGACGGGTCCGCAAGGGCCTCAGGGTATTGCGGGCACAAGTGGGACCAATGGTGTTGATGGCGCGACGGGTCCGCAGGGTGCTGCAGGCGCGACAGGTCCCGCAGGCGTAGTCGCCGCCAACGCTCCGATCAACTACAACGGCGGAACGCAGACGGTTGGCTTGGATGCACTGGGCGTGACAACCGGCTTCATCGCAAACGACGCCGTGACGCCCGCGAAGGTTCCCAATCGCACCCGCACTGTCTTCATTCCTTCAAATTCCATGACCTTCGAGTCCAACGCGTCTCCGGTGCTCATGCAGGGCAGTGGAACCAACGCAACCGGCGTCTGGGTGCGTCGCCTTGGAAACAACACCAACGAATCCACGACGTTCACTATTCAAGTGCCCGCCGACTACGCGGCGAGCGGGGCAAGCGGGCTGACCGCTCCGCGCCTCACCATCTACTGGGCCAGCGATGACGCTAACAAGGTCAACGTGGACGTGGCGTGGCGCAACCTGAACGACATGCTGACCGGGAACGTCGGCAATATTTTCCGGTACAACTTCCGCAGCGGCGTCACGCTCACCAACGGCGACATCTTCACCGAGTCGCTTGCATCTTCAACGCCGACGCGTCGCGTCGTTGCTCAAACAGTTCCCAACCCGGCAGAGAACGACATCTGGGACAACGCAAGCGGAACCTCCCCGGCAGTCTGGAGCGCCAACGACATCATCTTGGTGACCCTGCGCCGAAACGGCACCGCGGGCGACGACCCCAACACAGCCAATATGTACATCGTCGGCGTCGGCTACACCTACGAGGCAGATCAATAAGCCAAGACGCGGCACGCGCTTCTACAAGAAAGGACTTACACGATGAGCATTCGCATTCTCTTTGGAATCTGCCTCGCAGCCCTCGCTGCCTCCCCCTCCCTCGCCCAACCCTTCGACGTCGATTGGTTCACCATCGACGGCGGCGGGACGCAGACCAGCACCGGCGGCGGGCTCACGATGACAGCAACGATCGGCCAGCCCGACGCGGGCACGCTGACCGGCCCCGGCGCGCTCGAGATTCAGGGCGGCTACTGGTTCGTCGGTGTCCCCTACTGCGACAACATCGACTTCAACAACAACGGCTCCGTCTTTGACCCCGAGGATATTGACGCCTTCCTCAGCGTCTACGGCGAAGGCCCCTGCATCCCCGCGATGGCGACCTGCAACGACATCGACTTCAACAACGATGGATCGCTCTTTGACCCGTGCGACATCGACAGCTTCCTAGTCGTCTTCTCCGAAGGACCCTGCACCTACTGCGGCAATCCGTAGAACAGCGCAAAGTAACCAACCTCCCCAACCCCGGCATACGCCGGGGTTTTTTGTCGCCACTCAAGAGACGCGCCTTCTCCGAATGGTGGCCCGTTTGCCCTATCGGCGAAGCCGTCAAGGTCTATAGCCGCGGGTCACCGCCCACCTCAGGGAGAAGCACAAACAGAACTCGCATAGTTACTTCGGCACCAGCGTCCACAACAACTCTTCTCCGCGAATCACCTCGCCCATCGTGTCCGCTCTTGTGGATTCAACTCTGCTGAAAAAGTCAACCCGCACCGCGCTCGCCAGCGAAGCATCCACTCGCACGAACTGCTCCCAAAGGTCCGTCAGTCGTCCTTCGCGCTGCGGAAGTGTCCAAGCACGAGTACACATGACCCGTGCTCGCGCCGAAGTTGTCACGCTGTGCAACACTGTTTCTCGCACGAGCCTGATGGACCCGTCCGCCATGGTCGCTCGCGCGATCAGCACAGGGGCCTCGCCGGTTGCGCGCCGTGCGAACGTCGGATAGCAGCCAAGCGGCCAGTCGTCCCGCCGCGTGATGCCCTCGAAGACTTGGCCGACGACCAGCAGCGTGCCGACAGCGATTGTCGCAAGGACGCTCGTGCGGAAGCGGGTTGGACCACTCGCGACAGGGCGGGGTCTTGCTCCGCCACGAGCCCAGGCGAACAGTGCGTGCCAGTCGATTAAAACCACTTGGCACGCGACCATGTGCAGAAAGTTGATGCGCATGAAGAGGAACGTGCCGATGTGGAACGCGCTCGCGATACACGCCGCGATCGCCCGGCACTTTGGGCCGCCAAGGAGCAACGCCCACCAGCCCACTTCAAAGACGACGGTGCCCGTTGCGAGCACGGCACAAAGCCACCGGACCTTGTCGATGCGGATCGCCGGCATCCAGCCGCCCAGTTCGTGCCACTTGCCGTCGAGCATGTGGACGAAGTTGGTGGGCGTGAGCCAGTAGGAGCCCACGCGTTCAACCTTCCAGTAGCCCGGAAAGAAGTACGCGATCGCCAGCAGCACGGCCATGAAACGCAGGGGCAACGCGTAGGCGATGTCTGGCCGCGCGTTGAGCGAAGCAACGCCGGCGTGACTTCCAAGCACCGAATGCGATGCTGTCCTTGACCTGCGTTGTCGTACAGACAACGCATCGTCACACGGACTCGCGATGAGCAGCATCGTCGCGAAGACAAGATGATTGCAGTGATTGATCCTGCCCAGCACCTGCGGGATCGTGAGAATCAAGCCGCCCGTCACAAGTACAACCGCAAGCATCCACCTCGCCCGCCACCCCACCATCGCGAGCAGCGTCGCGATCACAAATATCACCGCCGAAGCGATGACAAGTTCAGTCGAGCGCGGCAATTCAACGCCCACCTCCCGCGCCGCCCCCCACAACCCACTCGGCTGCGACAACGACCCGGGCACGCCGATGAAGTACAACGCTTCAAACGGCTTGACCATGAAGAGCCAGGTAATGCATGTTGCAATGCGAAAGATGGCGAGGTTGAGGGCGTGGGTCGGGGCAGCGAACCAAACCACGCCGCGGCTTTGCTTGCCGCTGGCGTCGTCGAGTTTGTGCTGCGGTGCTGACATCGAATTGAACTATGATAACGAAGGGATGTAGTCGTATGCACCGAATACTTGAAAGGGGACGTATGAAGCTTGCTTGCTGTGTGTTGTGCGGGGTTGGGATGATTGGGTTGGTGGGGTGTGCGTCTAACAAGCCCAGTTTGAATGAGAAGGCTCCGGAAGCTGGATCGCGAACAAGCACGACACGCACGCTCGTTCCGACCTACCTCTATGACGTTGCACCGTCAACGACCGACGCATTTAAAGTGTCGCTCATCGGACTGGAATTGGTGAGCACGCTGGCCTTCAAGTCTCAAAGCCCCAGTCGCGAATCAACATCGGGCACCCGCGTCTCTGCGTCGATCAGTATCGCCCCGATCGAGAGTTCCAGCAACTTGGCCTGGCGACAGTGCGCAATGCCAAGGATCACCGAAGTCATAGACGAGCGGGGCACGGATGTGTTCGTCAGCAGCAAAGAAGACTATAACTTCCGAAGCAAGGTTTTTTCAACTCCGCGAATGAACGGAATTGGCAACCGCGAAGATGGCGAGCAGGCACTTGCCAGAATCAACGCTGTTCTGATGCAACTTCCGCGCGCGATCAAGTCGATGCGCGGCGAAGCGCTTGTAGAGGTCGCTTCCAGCATTGTGACAAAGGAAGTAACGCTTGCAACCGATCCGGTTGAACTTGAAGTGTGTGAAGGGGTTCGTGCGAAGCTCTGGCGGACTGCGGAGAAAAATCAGTTTGACAAGCTGATCTCCAGAGTCAATCTCGCGATCCGCTTTAGTGCCGAAAGACAGAGGTCTGGCGCGATTATTCACGCGCTCGAGTTGAGCAACGCAACGTCAGGCAAGGAGACCATCAAACTCACCGAGAGTTTCCACGAACTCACACAAACACTCGAAAATGATGAACTGGTGGTCCGCGGGTCAACTGATCGCCTCCGAGCTGAAGACGGGCCGGTTTCCGTCAGAATCTCTGTAATACCCGCAATTCAGAGACTGACGATCCCCTTTGCGTTTCACAACCTGCCGGGAACCGAGCCATGACCCGCGCGGCGGCAGACATACTCGCTCTATGATCCCTCCCTATGTCAGCCGAAAACACCAACAATCCCGCCCCCGCCGCCCCAAAGTCCATGGACGCCATCATGGCCCTCTGCAAGCGCCGCGGCTTCATCTTCCAGGCCAGCGACATCTACGGCGGCATCAACGGTTTCTGGGATTACGGCCCGCTGGGCGCCCAACTCAAGAAAAACCTCCGCGACGCATGGTGGCAGGACATGATTTTGCAGCCGTGCTGGGGGCGCAAAGGGCCCAACGGCAGCAAGGTCGAGTGCGTGCCGGTGGAGACACGCATCATCCAGCATCCCAAGGTGTGGGAAGCGAGCGGGCACGTGGGTGGGTTCAATGATCCGATGGTGGATTGCAAAGACACTAAAGGTCGCTATCGCTACGACCATGTGATGGTGTTTGTTCCGGCGAGTGGAGACGCAGGCGACAAACCCGTGTTTGCATACGTCGGCGACCAGCCCAGCGAAGCGAAGCAGAAGAAGAAAGCCGAGAAGACGTTCGGCGCGATCAAGACGGTACCGCTGTCTTCGATTCCTCAGCCATGGACACGCGTCATCGCTCCTGACGCAGAGAAACCCGGCACGCTGACAGAGCCTCGTCAGTTCAACTTGATGTTCAGCACACACGTCGGCGCGACCGCGTCCGCCGACGACAAAGCCTACCTGCGCCCCGAAACCGCGCAAGGCGTCTTCCTTCAATTCAAAAACGTCGTCGATTCCTCGCGTGTCAAAGTCCCCTTCGGCATTGGCAACACTGGCACGAGTTTCCGCAACGAAGTGACGCCGCGCAACTTCACGTTCCGCAGCCGCGAATTTGATCAGGCCGAGCTCGAGTTCTTCTGTCACCCCGACGAGTCCTTCGAATGGTACAAGTTCTGGCGCGACTTCCGCATGGACTGGTGGAAGCAGATCGGTCTC
>CAZEZV010000181.1:0-8330 GCA_964516725.1 uncultured Phycisphaeraceae bacterium | reverse complement strand
GTGAGATTTCAATGCTTGGTGTGACGGTTCTGCTTCATCGAGTTGCGGGTCGTTTGGCTTTCAAACCGCAACAGACTGTCCGACTTGGGTGTTCGCTCACAGATCGCTCAGATCAAGCATGACAAACCCTTGCTGTTCGCCAAACGTGTCGACACAGAGCCTTCCGAACGCGAGCTCGTTGCTTTAGCCGGTGATCGCGGTGACGCGGACCTTCGTGTACTGCTGCCGATGCCCCGTCTTCTTTCGCCACGTCTTCTTTGCCTGGAACTTCTGGATGTATAGCTTTTCACCCTTCACAGCAGGCTCCAAGACTTCCGCCGTCACAACAGCACCGGTCACGTACGGAGCGCCGATCTTCGCGTTGCCGCCTTCGGCGCCGACGACGAGTACGCGATCAAACTTGATGGTGCTGCCGGCTTTGGCCTGGCCTTCGTTCATGAGATCGACGAAAAACTCTTCGCCCTGGGTGATCTTGCGCTGGCTGCCGGACTCTTCGATGATCGCGTACATGGGACACTCCAAACTGAGCCGCGCTCGGCTGCTGCCGGACGATGGGCTGGAAACTTCAGACTCTGACACATGCGTCGTTCTTGAAACAGCCGCGAGTAACGACTCACGAACCCACCAAAGCCGACGCCAAAATGCCGGGCCAAGATGATAGGAGATTCTTGCCCAAAGGCAAGGGCAAACGGCTGGCTCGAAAGATGTTCGATTGGTTTTCGTTTGGTCGGCTGATCGTGGGCGATTTCAAGGCGAATTCAACCAAACGCAATCGCGTCCTCAACCCACCTCTCAAACCTCGCCCTCGCCGGCAGCCAGCACAGCAGCATCGCGATGCAGACCGCCGGGATCAACATCAGGAGTGGCCGTCCCGTCAGCATGAACGCGAAAATCCCCGCAAAGCTCGGGACCGTCAGCAGCGCGCAGCGGAAGTAGTTGAGATTGGCGTACATCGGGAGCAAGAGGTCCGAAGCGCGGTCGCGCCTCATGCCCGACACGCGGGCAAGACACTGCGCCCGATGCACCAAGCTCAGGCAGACGGCCCCGATGGTGCACGCGAGAAACACCAGCACCGTGAGCGGCAGAATGACCCGTGCAGCGTCCCCCTGCATTGCGGGCGGCTGACGCATCACAATGAACAGCACGCCGCCCGACGCAAATGAAAGCAATCCGATGCACGCGATGGTCGCGAACTGCACCCGTCGAAGTTTTTCGTGCATGCGCTTCGTGAACACGCGACCATCCCCTCAACCTAACGCAAGGCCAATCTGAAACTTGGCCCAGAAACGCGTCACACTCCACACGACAGCATACCGCCAATCGCCGCGCCTGCCAAGCCGTATGAGGTTTTTTAGGTCAATTGGGTGACGAGCGAGAGCTTCTCGGACGAGATTGTGTCGATGTCAGAGTCCGCATCGCTCGAAACTGCGCACTTTCGCAGCACGTGTGTACATCGTCGGGCGAACAGGTTCCTGATGCGAACTCGGCTGGCTACAGGCCTCCATCATTGCGTGACGAACTTCACAAACGACTCGAGCCGCCCTCGCGTCGGAAAAACCGCGAGCAGCAGCACCAACGCGAGCACCGGTGCAGCCAGCGGCGGCATCGCGCCCGTCAGCATATGGATGATGCTACCAAACAGGCCGATGCCTTCAACAAATGCTGCCGTTGCGATCGTGCGCACGAAGAACATGTTCCACACCGACTCCCCCCCCACTTCATCCGACGGGCGCGTCGTCCATGCGCTGCGCGCCTTGCGGGCAAGCGCCGGGCGAATGACCAGCCCCAGCAGCAAGAACCCAAAGAACCCGATCGCTCCCAGCGCCATCATCAGGATCTGCTCGGAACTCGCGGGCGCAGCACTCGCGTTCGCGGCGGGCTTGCGCACCTGCGGACCAAGGATCGCAGCCATGGTCGTGAACACAGTCAGGCCCGAGAGCATCGCGAGCACAACGACTTGCAGCACGCGCATGCGACTGGGTGTGGTTGCGCTGGGTTGATCGCTTGGAGTTGGCGCGTCGGTCATGGTGAATGATAGTAATTTGCTTGCCATCAATCTGGCTGGCTATGCGACCAGATCGATGCCTCGCTCAACGAACCCCCACCGCGCAGGCGTAGGCGAACACAAACGTGCTTCATTGACATCACTGCTCTTTGCCCACGCGTGCGCGTTGCGGCTCGTCAAAGTCAACCCCGAAAATCACACGCACCGTGCATGTGCGCGCACCCGCGGTCACGTTCTACACGTCCCAGAAAACACCAGCACCCCTGCCCGCCATCGCCCCTTAGCCCGCCCGAACCGACCAACACCGTGCGCACAACTGCGGTCCGGCAAAGTCGCTGTGCGCAATCCTGCGTCCGTCTATCTGTGCGCTCAAACCTGCCTCATACCGTTGCTCATGCCCCCCGATCCCGACCACACCCACTCCATCACCCAATACGAATCACTCGGTCCAAAGCTCCGCACCTGGTTCCAAGGTCTCTCGCCGGAGCAACTGTCGTCGCACCCGGTCCCCGGCAAGTGGAGTATGCAGGAACTCGTCGTCCACATGTACGACAGCGACATCGCCGCAACTCACCGGATGCGACGTATCGTCGCGGAAGACGCGCCGCTGTTCATCGCGTACGACGAAACGCGGTTCATTCAACGCATCGACCACACGCACGCGAACCTGACACTCGTCGCCGATCTGTTCGAGATGAACCGTCGCTTTACCGCGGCGTGGCTACGGACCGTGGCGAACGAGTCATTCTCCCGCTTCGGCATCCACAACCAACGCGGCAAAGTAACGCTGGGCGAGATGGTGCAGTTGTACGTGGACCACGTCACGGGGCATGAGAAGTTTGCGATGGAAAAGCGAAGGGCGCTGGGCTGCGTTTCGTGAAGCACCGTGTCACCGACTGCGCTTCGCGGTCGGTGCCGAACTTCAAGTGTCAGTGGACTTTGCTCGTTTGCTCGCATGATGCACCGACCGCCCAAAGCGGCAGTCGGTGGCACGACTTCAATCCTCATCTTCGTTGCGCGGCGTGTTCGACATCTCCATGATCCACGCGGCTTGAATGTGCTCCAGGATTTTTTCGTTGCACGGGTGCTTGGGGTCTTCGGTGAATCCGGGCAAAGCGGCCACCAACTTCTTCAACTCGACAAACCCGATGCGCATCGGATCGCGCTGCGGATAGTGCTCAGCGAGGAGCTCGCCGATGAGTTCGATGTCAAGCCAGCCGAAGGAGTCTTCCATAAAAGTAACGAAGTGACTGAGTGACGAAGTGATGACAGGAAGGAAGGTAACGCCACTTCGTCATTGCGTCACTTCGGTACTCCGTCGCATTTTCTCAGTGCGGCACTTCCTTCACCGCATTTCTGTTCCACGCCGGCACGCGGACTTTGATCGGGCCTTCTTTCAAGATCACGCACTGGCAGGACAGTCGTGAGTTGCGTTGCAGGCCCGGCGCTTCCTCCACGCGATCCTCCTCGGCTTCGCTCGCTTCTGCAAGGTTTTCCATGCCCTGCTCGACGTACACATGGCACGTGCTGCACGCGCAGACGCCGCCGCAGGCGTGCTCGATGTTGATACCGTGCTCCATCGCGAGCTCCAAGAGGCTCTCGCCGGTCGCGCCCATGAACTTCCACTGCGCGATGGCCTTGCCCGTAAGTCCTTCGGGGTCTTCAAGAACGAACTCGACCGGGACAGTGTCGGGGCCGTGCGGGCGATCGGAGTGTTTCATGTGCATACGGGGTATTGTTCGCGGGCTGCGAACAAAACGCACGCGATTTGCAGATTATTCCTGTGCCGCACGTTTGTTCCTTGACGCCTCGATGCCCCTTGCCTTGATGACGACTTCTCCTTCAAACCAAAGCGCTAAAGTGTGCGCGTTTCACGACGGATATGACGAAAAAGAAGGCACAAAGGCATTCAGGCACGCGGCATCAAGTCAAAGACCTTTTTCATGGACGAACCAACTGCAGAACTCGAACTCTCCGTCGTCGCTCCCGCTCACAACGAGCAGGACAATATTGATCGCCTCGTGGATGAAGTCGGCAAGGCACTGGAGGCGTCTGGTCTGCTCGCCACATCAAGGGGCGAGTTCATCGTCGTCGACGATGGCTCAACTGACCAAACCCGTGCGAAGGTGATGTCGCTCAAGCAGACTCGCCCCTGGCTTCGCTGCATCGCGATGAAGGACACGCCGCCCGGCAAAGGCAATGGCCAATCCGCGGCATTCCACGCCGGCTTCCGCGCGGCGAAAGGGAAGTTGATCGCGGTGCTGGACGCGGACCTTCAAAACGACCCGGGTGAAATTCCGGCGATGATCAAACTCATGCGTGAGCAGAATGCCGACATGGTGCAAGGTGATCGCTCGCACGCTCGCAAGGACAACATGGTTCGACGTGTCGGCAGCATCGTCGGGCGAAAGTTTCGCCTATGGCTGCTGGGCGACACCATCCGCGACACGGGCTGCTCACTGCGCGTGATGAAGCGCGAGATCGCCTTGCAGTTGCCCTTGCAGTACAAGGGGATGCATCGATTCATTCCGGTGATGGCGCGGCATCTTGGGTTCAAAGTCGTCGAGATGCCTGTGACGCATCGGGCACGCATTGCTGGCGAAACGAAGTATGGGATGGGGATTGTGCAGCGGGCGCTGCCGGGGTTGCGTGACTTGTTTGCTGTGCGGTGGATGCGAGAACGGCGGAGACCTGTGCGCAATGAAGAAGTGTAGTGAAAAATCTCACCCTCGCGCTTACGGCATTCGCATAACGTTGTTCATGAACGCCAACCACGCAGCGTTACTCATCGGCCTGCTAGCACTTCTTACCATGCCCGGCTGCATCGTTCAGGACATTCGCGACAATCTCGCGAAGGCGAATACGAGCCTGCCGGAAGTTGAGGTGACAATTGCAAAAACCAGTTCTGAACTTTCGACAACCAATGCCCATCTTGCGGGCCTCGACACAAATCTGGCAACAACTGTGCGAGACTTGTCGCAGACCAATGAGCAGATGAAGTCCATCGAAGCCGGCCTCACGAAGACGAATCAGTCGCTCGCCGTCGTCGAACAGAATCTGATTCATGTGAATGAGCATCTGGCGAGTCTGCGGACGACGATTGCGAAGATTGACAGTACAGTGCCGTTCCTGGATCTTGGTGGCAATGCGCCCACTGAGGAAACACCTTCTCCGGCTGCCACTGTAACGGGCGAACAGACGAAGGACCTTTCACAAGGCGCCGCTGCATCGCCTGATGCGGCACCGTTGGATGTGCCAACGACGGCAGCGACCAGCACGACACCTCGTGATTCGCTGGTCGGACCCTGGATCAGTGCCGACCCGTCTCGCCAATTGACGCTGCTTCTGCTCCCAAATGGTCGCTACGTGAGCGAGACTGTTGAACAATTCTCGCTTTCGGGCGGACAAACCAGTTCGCGAATCCGGCACGAAGAAGGCACCTGGAAGCGAGAGGGAGCGGACCAAAAGCTTGTAATAGTGCTGACCTCAAATGCTGTCGACGATGCCGTGCACACGGAAGTTCAACGAGCCTCGCTGACGACACAATATCGGGTGTTGCACCAGACATCACGAACGCTGTCGTTGCAATCAAGTGACAGACTCTTTGTCTTGCGAAGACCGTAACGACTCGCGTATAGCAGCACGCGCTGCACTCAGGCCCGATTCTTATCGGAATCTCGGGCACGCTGTGACTTTTTCTCAATGGCAGATGAACTCGCAATCGCATCCCGCCTCCATACGATGCACACGAATCGGCCTTGCGGCGCACCGCTGTGCTGATTCACCAATCACTCTCGATTTGTCATCCGCAGCCGCGACGCGGCACAAGGAGTATGCATGCCATTGCTCTCAAAGTCAGCTGCCATTGCCGTTCTCTCCGCGTCAATCTTCGCGCACTCATCGCACGCCGCGACTCGATACGTAAACATCGGCCTTACGACCGGCGCCGACAACGGCACATCCTGGTCCGATGCGTACCGCACCGTTGATGGCGTGTCACGCGCGCTCACCGCCGCGACATCGGGCGACGAAATCTGGGTCGCTTCGGGCACATACAAACCAACAGCGCTCACGACTCGCACGATCGGCATCACGCTCCGCACCGGCATCGGTGTTTATGGCGGCTTTGCCGGCACTGAGACCGCTCGCGACCAACGCAACTTTGCAAGCAACATCACCACTTTGTCCGGCGACCTCGCAGGCAACGACCCTGTCGTCACGGACAACTCGTACCACGTCGTCATCGGCACGGGTGTGACGGCGACGGGCATTCTTGATGGCTTCACGATCACTGCCGGCAACGCCAACGGGGCGACGGCTTCCGATCAGGACAAGGGCGGTGGCCTGATTTTCCTGAGCGGCACAGCAAGCATCCGCAACTGCCGCATCGTGAATAACCGAGTCACGTTTGGCGGCGGCGGCACATACATCCGAACCGCAAGCCCCACGTTCGCCGACTGCACGTGGCAAAGCAACAACGGCGGGTCGTTTGGCGGTGCGATTGACATGTTCAATGGCTGCAGCCCGACGTTTACTCGCTGCTCGTTCATCAGCAACACCGCTGTGCGTGCGGGCGGCGTTGAAGTGTTTGGAAACTGCTTTCCGACGTTTGTAAACTGTCTTTTCCGCAACAACGTCGGCGGAGCGCAGGGCGGCGGGGCGTTGTTCTGTGCTTCAACATCCACCGCGACACTTCGCAACTGCACGCTGGTCCGCAACACCACCACCGGCACAGGCAGTGGCGTGCTCAACAACGCCTCGAGCACGGCGCTGTTCAATTCGATTGTGTACTTCAACACCGGTGCGGGCGGCACGACGGCGAATCAACTGACTTCAGGCAGCACGGCGACGTACTCGTGCGTGCAGGGCGGGTTCACGGGCACCGGCAACATCAGCGCCGCGCCACAGTTTGTCGCGGACGCGACGGGCGACATGCATTTGTTGCCGACATCGCCTTGCATCGACGCCGCGGCGAACGCCAACGCCGGCGCAGGCAACACGCTTGATCTTGATCGCTTGCCGCGATTTGTGGATGCGCCGAGCGTGCCCGACACGGGCGTGGGCACGCCGCCGATCATCGATATGGGTGCGTATGAATTCCAACCGCCGGCAATCGCGTGTGATGGGATTGACTTCAACAACGACACGAGCCTGTTTGATCCGGTTGACATCGATGCGTTCTTGAGCGTGTACTCGGAGGGCCCGTGCATTCCAGCAGGTGCAACGTGCAACGATATCGACTTCAACAACGACACGAGCGTGTTTGACCCGTGTGATATTGCAAGTTTGCTGCTGGTGTATTCGGAGGGGCCTTGCACGTTGTGCGGGCAGTGACACGAACGCCTTCGCGCGAACGTCGGTTCGGCATGTGATACACGAATGGTGCACTGGGCGGTCGAGCACGCTGCGGGGGGCGCGTGGCGCTCGTTATGGCTTCACTCCCAGCACCGCACCCTTGCTCTCGTACTCGTTCTTCAGCGCTTCAACAAACTTCTCCAGCGGCATCGAGCCTAGGTCCTTTTCGATGCCGCGCACTCGCACGCTGACGGAGTTGCTCTCCGCGTCGCGCGGGCCCACGATCGCCATATACGGAATCTTCTCGTCCGCCGCGACTTTGACTTTGCCTTGAATGCGGTCGTTGCTGTCGTCGAGACTGGTGCGCAGGCCCGCGGCTTTGAGTGCTTCGTGGACTTTGCGGGCGTAGTCCGCGCTCTTTTCGCTGATAGGGAGGACGCGGACTTGTTCAGGGCTGAGCCAGAGCGGGAACGCGCCGGCGAAGTGCTCGATCAGCACGCCGCAGAAGCGTTCCATGCTGCCGAAGGGGGCGCGGTGGATGACCACTGGGCGGTGTGATGCGTTGTCGGCACCGATGTATGAGAGGTCGAAACGATTGGCCATTTGGTAGTCGACTTGGACGGTGCCGAGTTGCCATTCGCGACCGATGACGTCCTTCACGACGAAGTCGATCTTTGGGCCGTAGAACGCGGCTTCGCCTGGTTCTTTGCTGAACGACACGCCCAGAGATTGCGCGGCGGCGATGCACGCGGCTTCTGCTTTGTCCCAGCTTTCGGGCGAGCCGGTGAACTTGCTGCTGTCGGGATCGCGCAGGCCTACGCGGACGCGGTAGTCCTTCATGCCCAGCACGTTGAAGATGATTTTGACGAGACTGAGGCAGCCTTGGATTTCGCCCGGGACTTGTTCTTCGGTGCAGAAGAGGTGCGCGTCGTCCTGAGTGAAGCCTCGCACGCGGGTAAGGCCGTTCAATTCGCCTGATTGTTCCCAACGATACACGGTGCCGAATTCGGCCAGGCGGACGGGCATAGTG
>CAZEZV010000180.1:0-8462 GCA_964516725.1 uncultured Phycisphaeraceae bacterium | reverse complement strand
AAGCAATACGAAAAAGTCATGAGCAACATCCAGGAAGTCCGCGCCCGAGGCGGCCACGTCATCGCCGTTGCGACAGAAGGCGACACCAACATCAAACGCTACGCCGAAGACGTGCTCTATATCCCACAGGTGCCCGAATGCCTCAGCCCGATGCTCGCCGTTGTGCCGCTGCAACTGATGGCCTACCACGCAGCAGTCCTACGCGGCCACGACGTCGACAAACCCCGCAACCTCGCCAAGAGCGTGACGGTGGAGTAGGCCCGGCGTCTCGCCGGGCACTCTCAGGTATCCCGCCCCTCTGAGGCGGGCGAACAACAAGTGGCTATCAAACCGCAAATGATGGACGTTCGCGTCATCCTTTCTGTGACCCGAAGGGTCACCGGAATGTAGCCACGGGCGAGCATTGTTCGCCCGTGGATCGTGGTGCGTGCTTCAACGTGCCTGGCAGGGGCACAGGAACTTCAGCTATTCTCAATCACATTCAATAGCCTTTGACACACAGCCACCGACACCCCTGCGATTGTCGTTTCTGTGCCACGAATACCCTCCATCATGCAAGCCGTCATCCTTTGCGGCATTCAAGCAACGGGCAAGAGCACCTTCTGCAAGGAGCAGTTCTTCCATTCCCACATTCGCCTCAATCTCGACATGCTCCGCACTCGTGCCCGCGAAAGTACGCTTTTCAAGGCGTGCCTCGCTGCCAAGCAGAGCGTTGTGATTGACAACACCAATCCCACTCGCGCCGATCGCGCCAAGTACATCATTCCCGCCAAGGACGCGAAGTTTCGCGTGATCGGCTACTACTTCGCGTCGGCAATCGAATCCGCGCTCAAACGCAATCAGCAGCGTGCATCGAAGATTCCAGAAATCGGGATCAAGGCCACACACGCACAGTTGCAACTGCCTGAACTCTCCGAAGGATTCGATGAATTGTTCTACGTCTCTCTCACGCCAGCGGGCTTCGACATCAAACCCTGGAACCCCGAAGGTGTCGCATGAAGTTTGATGATCTAGATGCTCAGATGCGCGCAATCGAAACCGCTCGCGACATCTCTGCCGACACCGCCGCCACGCTCGTCGCTCGCATCGACGGCCGCTCCTTCACACGCTTGACGAAGGAAGTGCACGATCTCGATCGTCCCTTCGACATCAACATGCGCGACTGGATGCTGACGACTGTCGAACACCTCATGCAGTGCGGCTTCCGCGTGAAGTTTGGCTACACCCAGAGCGATGAAATCTCGTTGCTGTTTGATCCCAATGAACAGAGCTACGGGAGAAAACTCCGCAAGTGGAACTCCGTACTCGCGGGCGAAGCCAGCGGTGCGTTCTCGCTGCAAGCCGGTCGCCCCGCCGCGTTTGATTGCCGAATCATCGAACTGATTCGCCCGCAACTGGTCGTTGACTACTTCCGCTGGCGCGCCGAAGACGCGAAACGAAACGCGATCAACGCTCACTGCTACTGGATCCTCAGGGACAAGAATCTGTCAGCGACCGGAGCAACGTCCCAACTCGAAGCGCTCACCACCGACGAAAAACTTGCACTTCTCAAGCACAACAACCGCCCCTTCGAATCTCTACCTCTGTGGCACAGCCGCGGCAGCGGTGTCATCTGGCAAGCAACACAAAGTCCTGCAAAGAATCCGCTGACCGGCGAACAGGTCGTCGCGCAGCGAAAGAAACTCTGCCGCATCACAGAACTACCAGAACGCGACGATTACTCGTCATTCATCGAACAGCAGTTGAAGTAGCGCAACGCGAATCAATCATCATCGCTGCGCAGCTTCGCCAAAAGCTTCAGCACTTCCAAGTACAACCACGCCAACTCCACCAGCACGGCGAACCCGATGTACCACTCCATCGACTTGGGCGCCTTCATCGCTATGCCGCGCTCGGCTTCCTGGAACGTCATCACAAGGTTGAACGACGCCAGCGCGATCACGAACAAACTGAATCCGATGCCGATGGGGCCGCTGCCATGCACAGACCTCAGGAACGAAATCCCGCACAATCCCAGCACCATCTGCGCGATGTAGAACAAGCACAGCCCGCCCGTCGCGATGACCACAACCCGCGCGAGCGTCGAGCCGATGCGGATCAAGCCAAAGCTGAACGCGATCGCAAGCGCACCGGCGATGCCGAGCGTGAGCCCCACCGCCTGCCCCACGATGCCCTCAAATCGTTGGGCGAATAGGAACGAGATGCCTCCCAGAAACAGCCCCTCAAACAACGCGTGTACGGGCGCGAGGTACGCAACCGTCTTCTGCGCGAAGCAAATGATCAGCGACAACACCAACGCCGTAATCCCGCCGACGGCGATCAGCCCGATCGCCGGAATCGCCGCCTCACCCGACGCCAAGTATCCCCACGTGCCCGCCGCGCTCGCCGAACACAGCGTGAGCAGAATTCCTGTCTTGATCGCGCAGCCGCGGATCGTCATCGTCGTCGGCGCGGCGACACTGCCGCTCCCACCCCGGCGCGCCGCGTCCTTCGCCTCCGCCCGCGCGAGATCGTCGTTGATGCCGCCCCAGTTCTCTGTCGCAAAAGTCTTGTCATTCAACACCGGATTTGAAGTTCGAAACATCGCAACTCCTTCTTCATTCATTGCCCGATCAACCCATCAGCATAATTCCCAAAATCATGCGCTCGCGTCACACCGTCGCGCTCCGAGATCATCCCGAACACCCCCGCCAAACACCCCCGCCAAACACCCCGACCAAATGCCCAAACCCGAAACTTCTTTATCCACAATGGTCCGAGATTCGGTTAGAAACATGTGGACAACCCGCCAATCAAGCAAATTTCTTGCTCAACAAGTTGAGTATACGCGTAGACCGTTGTAGCGTGCAGGCAGTGATCCGGCGGGTTTCCATCCTCGTGCTGCTCACAGTCACCGGCACCGCGATCGGCGCGCCGCCCTTGGTCATGTTCTCCAACATCGCAAGCTCACCCACCAGCGACGTCCCGGGCCAGACCAATTGGTCCTTCACCGCCGGCAACGCAATCGACGATGCATTTCGCAGCGTCGCCGTCAGCCCCAGCGGCGAGCACTGGGCGGTGCGAGTGCGCGTGAACTCCGGAGTCAACGCCGCAGATGCGGTCGTCGCGGTGCACCTCGACAACACGGCTGGCGGCACGCAGGTAGTTCGCACAGGGACAACGTCGTATGTCAGTTCTCGCACGTGGGACACGCTTGCGGTGAGGATTGGCGTCAACGACTCGGGACAGATAGCGTTCACCGCGAATCTGTCGGGCAGCACCTCCGACGACGAGATCGTGCCTCGATGGACGCCCGGCGCATCGCCCGCGTTTATGACAATGGCTCGCGAAGGTGTTCAAGCACCGGGGCAAGAAGCCGGCGTGCTCACTGGTCCGGTGCTGCGCAGCGTACACGTGTTGAGCGATGGCAAGGTCGGTGTACTCATGAACACGCTGATCAATGCGCCGATGAGGAGAGTGCTGTACAGAATGACCTCGCCGGGCTCCGGCACGAGCATCGCGAACAACGTCACAACGATTCCAACCGGGCAGCTGGTGTCGCCGTCGCAGACCATTGCATTTTTCGGGAATGATCATTACTCAACGAGTGAGTTGATCGCGAACGTCGGAACTGGAACGTGGTACGTCGCGCGTCTCGCCGGGCCGTCGACGAGCGATCAGGTGCTTGTGAACGAGGGCGAAGTGATCGCGCAGAAAGGCGCGGTGCTGCCCGGCTCGGGCTTTTTTTCGGCGGTTTCCGACCTCACCAACATTCCATTTGTGAGCCAGCCTTCGGGCGGCGGCGATGCGCTGTTCTTCGGCACAAACGCCAACGCAACAGACTGGGCGAGCACGTTGTCGGGGGTGGTTGCGAGCACCGACGGCCCGATTTTTCCCGGCAGCTCTGAACGCTGGGACGATTCGTTCCAGCCGCTCACGTTCCTTGCCGGCGCGATGAACGCGTCTGGAACATGGCTCATCGCGGGTCGGACCGACGCCGCGACCCCAACCGACACAGTGATCGTTCACAAAACCGAGGGCGTGATTTTGCGCGAAGGTGATGGCGTTGACTTGGACGGCGACGGCGAAGCCGACGACAATGTCTACGTCGCGGCGGTCGCGAACGAAGGACTCGCGATCGGTGCGAACGGCAAGGCGTACGCGATCGTGATGCTGCGCAACAGCACGGGCGCATTCGTCGGGAGCGCCGTGGTGCGCATCGCAACACCCGTCGAGAGCGGCTGCGACTCGATCGACTTCAACAACGACAGTTCCGTGTTTGATCCCGTTGATATTGATGCGTTTCTCAGCGTGTATAGCGAGGGACCGTGCATCCCCGAAACGGCGGCGTGCAACGACATCGACTTCAACAACGACACGAGCGTTTTTGATCCGGTGGATATTGATTCGTTTTTGAGCGTGTATTCGGAGGGGCCGTGTATTTGAAATTTCCAAATTGCTAAATGGCCAAATTTCCAAATGGTCAATCGCGCGAGCGGGTACGCTGCGCGATTTGGCCATTTGGCCATTTAGCCATTTGGCAATTTCGAGTTTTCAAGGTTGACCCCGCTGCCCGACGAAACGCCGGGCCTACTACTGTTTCCCATGCCCCTTACCCGCGACCAACTTGCTCAGCGTGCCGCACTGGAACTTCGTGATGGATACATCGTGAATCTCGGCATCGGGATTCCGACGCTTGTGGCGAACTTTGTGCCTGCCGGGATGGACGTGTGGTTGCAATCGGAGAACGGGTTGCTGGGCATCGGCCCCTTCCCGCGCGAGCATGAAGTAGACCCCGATCTCATCAACGCGGGCAAGCAGACGGTGACGGCACGCACCGGCGCGAGTTTCTTTTCGTCGGCCGACTCGTTCGCGATGATCCGCGGCGGCCACATCGACCTCTGCATTCTGGGCGCGATGCAACTCAGTCAAGAGGGCGACATCGCGAACTGGATGATTCCGGGAAAGATGGTCAAGGGCATGGGAGGTGCGATGGACTTGGTCGCGGGCGTTCGCAAAGTCATCGTCACGATGGAGCATACCGCCAAGGGCGCGCCGAAGATTCTCAAGCAGTGCAACCTGCCGCTGACGGGGCGACGGTGCATCGACATGGTGATCACGGACTTGTGCGTGCTGGAGATGGATCACGCGAAGCGGCGGTTTAGACTGAAAGAACTTGCACCAGGGGTGACGAGGGATGAGGTTTTGAAGGCGACGGAGGCGGAGATATTGGTGTGATGCAGTCTGATCGCACGCAGATGTTGTCATTCATGCGATGGTCCGTTGAAGTTGGCCTTTGCTTGTTTGCACTTTTTGCATTTGTCCCGGCTGCAGCAAACGTCGTGCAGAATCGCTTGCTTGTTTGGTTCACGCCTCGAACAACCGGTCCGATGAGAGTAATCGGTCCTGTCGACACATTCGAGTACTTCCTCAGTCCGTGGATCATGCTCGTTTCGGCGCTGCTGATGATGCCGTTTGTGATTCACTTTGTGGGGTGGTGGGTGAAGTCTCGTCGGCGAGCGGTTGTGTGAGTGGGTTGAGTCACTCATCTGAAACTCCTGTGCCACTGCCGGGGCAGTTTGATGTGAGAATCTCTTCCCACGGGCGAGCAAGGTTCGCCCGCCCTCGACGCAACATTCCGAAGACCCTTCGGGTCAGAGAAACACGACGCTGTTGACTGAAGCTTCAACTTGGAGCATCTGAAAGAACGCCTCGGCGTGCTATTCTCATGCTGTCCAACGATTGCATGTCGTCCGAGTGAGTCGCGTTGGCGAAGGAAAGCCGCATATGAACTGCAAGATTTCTCGTTTTGCTCCCATCGCCTTCGCCTTCGCCGCGGGGTGTGTCTGCACCACGATGTTGACAATTGCTCCGAGCACCTCGAGCGCGTTTGCGTTCGAGTTGCGGGATCCGAAAGCCGGGAATGTGGCGGCGGGCACAAACCGCGTGGTCGCGGGCGATCCTGTGCCGGTGGGCAAGGTGTGGGCACAGTTCGACAAGGACGTGTACATGCACTTTCAGAAAGCCGCGAACTTTGATAATGCGGCGGACTGTGCGCGGGCTGGATTTCGCGCGGTGTGCGGGCCGAACAAAGACTCGGGCGAGAAGGTGAACGTGACGCTCGTGCAGTCGCCTCGCACTGTTGGCGGCGAGGAGACGGACCTTGCGCCAGAAGCAGACGGCGGATATGCGGCGGTGTGGGGATGGCGGCCTTATGTGCGGCTGCGGCGGATTTCGGCGGCGGCGGAGGGATCGTGGATCATTGTGCAGGCGTTGCCCGGAGACCCTGATACTGATCGCGTCATTCTCGCGTACACCGAGGCGGCGAAGAAGGTCAGCATCTGGCGGAACGATCAGCCGAGCGACGCTCAGCCGATCGCGACGCTCGCGGGTGACATGATGTTCGTCGACGTGAAGTACTCCAACGGCGCGTACAGCGTGACGGAAGCGAGGCCTGTGTCGGCTGACTCGAAGGCGGCGGAATTGGTGGAGTGGGTGCGGGAGAAGATGAAGTAGCGTCGGAGCGGAGGGATGTGGATGTTTGTGCTTGCACAAGGGCCGCGTTCGAGCGCGACTGACATCGTGGTGATAGTCGGGGTGGTTGTGTTCTGTGCGGTGATTGCAGTTGTGTTGGTACGATGGTGCAGACGGTTCAGTCGCGCGGACCAAGACACTGAGATACGACCAGCGGGATTCGAGAGCATCTACTTCGAAGCCAGATGCAAAGCCCAGGACATGGCGATGGCTTATCCGGAGTTGACGAATCCATCTGTCACGATAGAGTTTCATACATACAAGAGCATAACGACCCCGCTTTATGCTGATCAGCACGCGCATCGGCTGACCCTGCCCGCGCTTGAAGCACTTGAACTTGTGAAGCTCCTGCACGCATACAACCTGCGCAGTTGCTGGCCGCCCTACGAAGGTGTTCTCTTAGTACCCTTGCTGTCGTTTTTCGAAGCCAGAAAGGTGCGACGTATGGTTGTTGCGGAGATGAGCCGGGCACGCGTTCAACGCGATGAGGCGCGCTGACGCCCTCCCTGCGCAATTTCAGCGCGGATCAGTTTCCCTGCAATTAGTCGCAAGGTACGAGTTTATGAGCACTTAGAAACCAATGAGAACGTTTGCGTACTAGGTGCGTACAAGAATGACATCGCGGCGTCGCCGCTGGTACTTCCGGGAGTGTTTCAATGACAAATGTGCGATCTTGTTCCGCGTCGTTCCTCGTGCTTGTGTGCGGGCTTGCGATGGTGTCTTGCAAGCACAGCGAAGTGCCTCGCATGTCTGTGTTTCAGCCTGGCGAGAGCGAACCATCTGACCCGGTCGCGCCGCTTGCGAAGCGTGTAACCGTGGGAGCGGTTGTGGAACCGGGGGGCACGCTGCCGACAACAGGCGACAAGTACATGCACTTCCAGTCTTCGAGTGACTATGCGACACCGCTCAAGTGCAAACCAGAGGGGTTCCGCGCGGTGTGCGGTCCGTTCGGCGCGGTCAACGCGACGTCGGTGAAGGTGGTGACCAATCCGAAGACGCACAACGGATCGACGTTCGATCATTCGCCAGAGATCAACGGCGGGTTTGCGACATTGTGGGGATGGAGGCCTTACATCCGGCTTCAGCGGATTTCGGCGGCGGCGGAGGGTTCGTGGATCATCGTCGAAGTGCGACCCAATAGCGTGGAGCGCATCCTGCTCGTGCGCAGCGAGCCGGGAGCGCCGATGCTGGTGTGGGACAACACAACACCAGCCGCGGGGCCGACAACCGTGCCCATGAACAGCGGGACGTTTGTGGATGTGTCGCCCCGCACGGACGGCACATTGGACATCACAACACCCTTGCCGATCAGCGGCAATCCAGAAGCCGCGGCGCTGCTGGTGCATGCGACGGGAAAAATGAAGTAGCGGTGATGATGTCAGGAACACCGAAGGTGCGCGGCGGACGCTGCTGCGGGTGGTGAGCACGCACTCAACTCTCAGGAATGATGCGTATGAAAAAGAACCTCATGTGGCTATGCACCGTGCTGGCGGCGTTCGCGCTTGGCGTGTTGCTGATGTGGCTGTTGTACAAAGGCCGCGGTGTTGGTTTCAACGGAAATACGCCCGGTACTGACATCAAGCGGGTCGTTGTCGGCGAGTTGTTCGAGGCGGGCATGTCCAAGACGCTTTCGTTGGACAAGCACCTGCATATTCAGGGCAAGAGCGACTTTTCCAATGATGCAGCGAGCAAGCCGATCGGGTTTCGCGTGCTGTGCGGCCCGGTGAGGCCCGGCCCGAACGTGACGCTCAAGATGTCCGAGCAATCAAGAGCGTTGGGCGATGTGACGTTTGATCTCGCGCCGGAACTCACCGGCGGGTACGCATCGCTGTGGGGATGGCGGCCATACATCCGTCTGCAGCGGATTTCAGCCGCGGCGGAGGGTTCGTGGATTATCGTGCAGGTCGTGCCGAACACGAACAACACGAAGCATCGCGTGTTTCTCATTC
>CAZEZV010000179.1:0-8465 GCA_964516725.1 uncultured Phycisphaeraceae bacterium | reverse complement strand
ACGCGTTTCGCCATGAAGAATGACACAAAGAACATCAGCACAAAGTACAGCGTCAGCGGAATGGCGATCCGCACAATGTCCAGCGGCATCGAGATCAGCTTGTCGCCCTTCAAGCAGAACATGACGACGATCGTGAAGAGCAACGCAATCAGCGTGATGGGCGCGATCTTGGGCAAGAAGCGCGTCGTGTACCACTCGCGCCCTTTCAGCCTCGTCAGCACTTGCTGCGTCACGATCCCGGCGACAAACGGAATGCCCAAGTAAATCAACACGCTGACGAAGATGCTCGCGATGCTGATGTTCACCTCAACTCCCTGCAACCCAAGCTTTGCTGGCAGGTATCCCATGAACAGCCACGCGTACGCGCTGAAGAACAGCACCTGAAAAATGCTGTTGAACGCGACAAGGCCCGCCGCATACTCAGCGCTTCCCTTGGCAAGATCGTTCCACACCAGCACCATCGCAATACAGCGAGCAAGACCAACCAAAATCAATCCCTGCATGAAGTCTGGCTTGTCACGCAGCAAGAGCACGGCAAGCCCAAACATCAGCAGGGGCCCCACAAGCCAGTTCTGCACCAGCGACAGTGCAAGCACCTTCCAGTCTCGAAACACCTCCGGCAGTTTCTCATACCGCACTTTCGCGAGCGGCGGGTACATCATCAGAATCAAGCCAATCGCTATGGGAATGTTGGTCGTCCCCACCGTCACCGATTCAATCACCCCGCCAACGCCCGGCACAAAGCGCCCGATCACAACACCCAGCGCAATCGCGGCAAAAATCCAGAGCGTCAGGAACCGATCAAGAAACGACAACTTCGTGGCACGATTGTCGCACGGCACACACCCGGACTGCGCAGCCACATGATGCCCACTCATGCCTTCCTCGCGATCACATCAAGGCTCGTGATGAAGTCGCTGGGCTTTGATCCCTTCGGCAGCGCCTCAATGATCTTGCGATACAACGGATCTTCCCAGTTGGTCATCGCATCAATGTACTCAGGCTTGCTTGTCAGTTGAATGTCCACAAGCCCCGCCGCGATCGCTTGCTTGCGTGTGTCTTCAACAAGCACCGCGCCCGCGACGCATCCCACGAGTGCTTCGACATCCTTCAACACGGCCGCTGGCAGCGGGCGAAGCAGCGCGAGGTCTGACACCGCGACTCGCCCTCCCGGCTTGAGCACTCGAGCAATCTCTTGCCACACGCGAGGCTTGTCGGGCGAGAGGTTGAGCACGCAATTGGAAATCACGACATCCACGCTCGCGTCGGCGACCGGCACGTTTTCGATCTCACCCAGTCGAAACTCAACGTTGTTGAGGCCTGTCTGCTTCGTGTACATCACGATGTTCTTGCGAGCCTTGGTCAGCATATCGGGCGTCATGTCAACGCCGATTACTCGCCCCTTCGCGCCAACCTTCGGCCCTGCAATGAAGCAGTCAAACCCGCCGCCCGCGCCGAGATCGAGGACGACTTCGCCGGGCTTGAGCGAAGCGATCGCCGTCGGATTGCCGCAGGAAAGGCCCATATTCGCGCCTTGCGGCATGGTTGCGAGATCGCGCTGCGAGTAGCCGATCGCTTGTGCGAGTTGGTCGGGAGAGAACGTTGCGGGACCGCAGCAGCCGCCACCGGCACAGCAACTTTCACCTTGCAACGCGGACCACGAGCCGGTCTGCGCGATCTTTGCATAGCCCTCGCGGACTTGCGCACGCAGTGCGTCACTGCCTGCTTCGGTGCGTGCGTCGTTGCTTGCTGAGTCGCTTGTTCTGTCGCAGCAACCAGGCTCGCAGCACAAGGTTGCGGCTGAGGCGTTGTTGTCTTTCAACTGCATCTGGTGCTGTACTTTCGATTGAGCCTGGCCTTCGTCACTAGTGCAGCAACTCGGACCACAGCACGATCTCTTGGACGCGTTCATCGATTTCTCCTTGTTGTGAGCAGGTATCAGCAGTTCTGGCAGCGTCTTGACGAACGCGCCGATCTCATCTCGTACTCGGCGATAGTGCGTCATCGCTTCATCGTCACTCGATGCGCTCTTCGCCAATCGCGGCGGGTCATCAAAGCCATGATGCATCACGTTCGCACCCGGAAAGAACGGGCAGGTCTCGTCCGCCGCGCCGCAGACGGTGATGACGAGGTCGAACGTGCTGTTGATATCGTCGGGACGCTTGCTGAATTGGTGCGAGATATCGATACCAACCTCGCGCATCGCGGCAACGGCGCGTGGGTCGATCCTTGTCGGGTGCGTGCCCGCTGAGAACGCGTCGATCACCGTCGTATGCAACGCGCGAGCCCATCCCTCGGCCATCTGGCTGCGGCAGGAGTTTCCCGTACACAAAAACATCACCCGAGGCTTGGAATCAGCGTTCGACACAGCAGGCTCCTTTGTTCTTGGCGTTGGACCCGGGGCAGCAGGACTCGATCGCGTCCGCGAGGTCGCGGAGCACACTCGAAAGATGCTCAAACTTCACGCTGTAATACATGGTCCGCCCCTGCTTGCTCGACACCAGCACCCCGGCTCGCTCCAGCAGCTGAAGATGTCGCGACACGACCGAAAGATCAACCGAGCAGCACTCGGCGATCTCGCTCACGGCGCAGGGCCTGCCACACTTGCACAGGCAAGCGACCAACTGCACGCGCGTGGGGTCGCAGAGCGCCTTGAACAGTTCGGGATCAAGCAGATCGTCAATCGGGCCGCAGCAGGCGGAAGCCTGGGCGGGGGAGGTTGGCCGTCGTTTGCGTACTTGCGTCATCATGCAAGTATTGGATGCCCAAGGTCCATTGTCGATGCGGAGTCACGGACAAAATACAAAAAACGCGGCGTGCACGCAGGATTTAGAACGGAATATCGAGCGAAAACGTAAACAACCGCTCCCGGTCCGTGTCTTCCTTCATGATCGGAATGCCAAAGTCAAACGCCAGCGGCACCTGACCGAGCGCCGGGATCGACAGGCGAAAGCCGGCTCCGATCGACGCACGGTACTGGTCAAATCCCACGTCCTGCGTCACCGTGCCCGAGTCAATAAACAGCACGCCTGCAACAACATCCTCAAAGATCGGCTGCTGGTATTCCGCGCCGGCGAAGAAGAGCCAATTGCCGCCGATGGGGTCGTCGGTGAGATCGCCGTTGTTGTTCCGTCCAACGGGCGATGCGCCGCGATGCGCGAAGCCTCGGAAGTTTTGGCCGCCCAGGTAGTGCCGCTCGTAGAACGGGGCGGCGTCCTCCTCGCCCGGGATGTACGCGCCGCGCGTACGGAACAGGAGCGTCGTCGATCGCCCCAGCACGTCTTCATCAATCTTGAAGTAGCGCGCGTACTCCGCGCTCAGCACGGAAAACGTCTCATCGCCCACCAGCCCGAACTGCTCCACACCCAGAATGATCTTCTCGCCCTTGGTCGGAAACAGGAGTTGATCCAGCGTGCTGCGCGTCAGGTTGAAACTCACGCTCGCGAGCATCGTGGTGTCGGCATCGTCAAAGTACGCCGTCGGCGCGTCCGCGTCGATCTCCGACAACTCGATGGACTCGATGCGAAGCGGCACGTCAATCTTCCAGCGCGAGCCGAACGACTTGCCGACGCCGAACTTCGCGCCCACTCGCTGCTCGTCGTACGCGCGGTACAGCCGCTGGTTGTAATACACAGACGCCGAGCCCGAAAAGTCGCTCGCGCCCAAGTACGGATCGCTCAGCGAAATCGAAAAGTTGCGCTGGCGATCGCCGGGCGACAATGAAATCCGGAACGTCTGCCCGCCGCCGCGGAATGACTCTCCGCTGAAAAACTCGCCGACGGTTTCGGGCGTGTCGGTCACATCGAAGTTGCGTTCGGCGATGGAAATAATGCCTGACACGCCGCCGTCGCTGCCCGCTGAGACGCCAAAGTTGAACTCGCCCGTGTTGGTTTCGGTGATCTCCGCGATCACATCTCGATAGCCGGGTTCGTCGGGCGACTCGGGCTGAATCGCGAGCTTGACGCCAGACTGCGGCGAGAACAGCCGCAAGTTCTGTATTCGCTTCTCGCTCTCCGAAAGCGCCGTCGCGTCCAGAGGCCGGTCCGGCTGCAGCTCAATATGCCTGCGCACAACCTCGTCGCGCGTGATCGTGTTGCCGACAACTTCAATCAGGCCCGTCTTGAACTGCTGGCCCTCTTCGATCACGTACAGCAGGTCCACCTCGGGCTGACCCGGCACGCGCAGCTCGCGCCGACCGATACGCGCGTCTGCGTAGCCAAGTTTGCCGTACGCCGCGCGTACTTGATCAATGCTGCGCCGAATCTCGCCATCGCGATACACGTCGCCCGGCTTGATTTCCGTCAACCCAACCAACTGCTGCGCCGTGAACACGCCCGGCGACTTCGTCGCTGCCTGATCCAGTATCTGGCTGTCGCTGTACGCGACCTTCACCTCTCGCACGTGATACAAGGGACCTTCCTCGATCTGAAAGTCCACCAGCACTTCGCGATTGTCGGGCGACGGAGTCAGAATCGGTGCGCACCGCACGTCGATGAAGCCGCGGTCCTTGTAATACCGCACGATGCTTGCAACATCGTTCTCCAGCACGTCGTCATCAAGCTCGCCCGGCTCCAAAATTGAAATCAGCCACGCGGCGGACGTCTTGATCTGCCCGTCAAGCTCCCGCCCCGTGATGTTGTTGTTGCCCAGAAAGCGAACACGCCCCACGCGGAGTTTCTGCCCTTCACGCACCTGAAAAATCACCGCGCCTGTGTCCTCAACCTGCTTCGGATCCACCGACACGCGCACGTTGTAAAAACCCTTGTCGCGATAGAACGCCTCGATGCGGCGGGAGACGCGCTCGATCGCGGAGATGTCCACCGGCGCACCCTCAATCAACCCAATCAGCGGGGTGATCTCCTGATCCGTGATCGACGTATTGCCCACAACGTCCACGGTTGACACGAGCGCCTGCACGCGCACGGTGTAGATCACTTCGATCGACCCGTCGCTGAGCGCCTGCCCCGAGGCCTCGACAGACTTGAAGCGTCCGAGACGATTCAATCGCTGCAAGTCTTCTGTCACCAGCGCGGCATCAAAGGGCGTGTTCTCCCGCAGGCGAAGCTGGTTGCGAGCAAGTAACTCAAGATCAGCATCAAGCGAGCGCCACTTCTGCTCGCCCGGCTTTGGTTGACCTGCGCCCGCCGCCCCCCCGCCGACGCCATCCGGCTGGCGGAACGTGATCGCGCGAATGGGGCGGCCTTGCAACGCCGCGAGTTGGCCGGTTGCGTCGGTGGGAATCTGTGATTGCGATGTCGAGGGGGTCGGCTGCTGCACTTGCGTCGACACGCCTGTTGGGCCTGCTTGCGGCTGCGCAGACACAGTCGTAACGCTCGCCGCAGCTCCGGCGAGCGCGCACAGCCAGCGAGCCACGCGGCGCGAACAGCCCGCAACCGAGCAAGCACCAGTCGGCGACTTCAAGCATACGGAATGGCGTTCAATATTGCGAGGCAACGGGCGGACAGTACGCGGGAAAATGACGCGAGTCAGCCCACGCATTGTTGAACCAGCGCGATTGCATTGCCCAAGTTCAAGCTTGCACCTGGCCTCAAAGGCCATGTCATCGAATCATTCAATCGTCCGCCCAGCCTCGCTCACGCGCCTGCGCCGCGTCGCAATCGCGCAGCCCAGCATCGCCAAACCCAGCGCTCCGGGCGTGGGCACGATATGGAACCCGTACGCATCGCTCCAGTAATATCCAGACTCGTCGCCCGCGGGGTGTGGTGTCATTGAGCCGTCGACCCACAGGTCTGCGCCGGCAATGACGACGCGATAATCGCCGGGGTTACTCTGGAAGAAGAGCCAGTCCGCCGGTGTCATGGTGTACGTTTCCGCACCAGTGATGTACTCGCTCCAGATGATGGAATCGAGCGTGCTGTCGAGCACGATCACCCTGAAGTGATCGTTCGCGCCGTTGTTCTGCCCGAACCACTCGAAGGTCGGTGCCGGGTCGGTGATCGACAGCATGATGTCTGAAAAAGCTGGTGCCGGCGACACGCCATATTGCTGGAAGATCGCGCCGAAGTTGACGTGGGTCGGAAAGTCCGTGCCCAGATTGATGTCGTGGTTCCACACATCCGCGAGGGTGTGCGCCCGCCGGTCAGGCGCGCCGCCAGCGACAGGGATGCTGATCGCGCGAATCTGGTGATACAACTCCTCGTGCCCGATGGACACGCGGTCGTGCGGCTCGTTCGCCGGATCGGCAAGGTCCCACAGGATGCGATACACCGGAGCCTCGTCGCCCTCGCCCTGATTCGCTGTGTTCGAGGTTTCGATGTTGCGAGTGAACCCGCCCGGCGTATCCGTGTACGCGGCGTCGCTCGTATTCGGCACTGCCGGCATGTTCTGTCCCACGGTGTCGTACCCATGACTCGACACGCCCGACCACGTCGCAAAGCCCTCGGCAAATGCCAAGCGCGAGCCCAGATTTTTTCCCAACGCAGGAATGTTGGAGACACCGGAACTGTGCGGCCCGCCCAGCGAAGCGTTCATGCTATCCAGATTCTGCAGGTAGTGCGTGTACTCGTGGTCGATGATGTCCCAGTCGTGCTGCTGACCGGGACCGATCTCAATGCGTCCCAACGGAAATGTCGGGCCCGCGAGCGCGGGCGGGAAGTACGCTGAACCCGCGGACGCTCTTGGATACAAGACGGGGATTTGCGATGCCGGTGCGTCGGGGGCTCGCACAGCCGAAGCCCAGTAGTGCCCGGTGTACATCGCATCGACAATGCTGAACGCGTCGTTCGCTGGGTCGACGGCGAGCGTCGTGATGTCGCTTCCGGGCACGGGAACAGGTGTAAAGAAAAATCGCGACGAGAGGTAGGTGTTCGCGCTTGTGCCGTCGCTGCTCACGTACGCAGCGCTGTTGTTGGCGAAAGCGACGACCGAGTAGCCCGTCGCGCCCGGGCGCAGCGGCGTCGCGAGCGAATACGCCCCCGAACTGTTCGTGAGCACCGAACCCATCAGAATCGAGCCCAGTATCGGGTTCTCTTCAACCACAAACACTGTCACGCCCCGCGCGCCGTGAGTTGCCGCGGCGGTGTCAGTCCACTTGATAGTCCCGGAGATTTGAGCGTGCGCGGAACCCGCCGCAATGACCAGACTCAAGCACATCGCACATTGCTTCATGACGTTTGTCATACTCGCCTCTCTTTGCCTTTCTACAACATAACCGAACCGCCCAACAACACAATGCCCCGGGCGGGGCATCGAGATGAAGAACGTGAGCCGTGTTGATCGACTCACCGGTTTCATCTCTGCGTACCAGCGAAAGCCAACCGCACTCGGGTCATCTGTTGCATTTGATTTTTATTCTGAGGCTTTTGACGGCAGCGTTATTGACCGCCCATCCGAGCGGTTTTAACCTCAACAGGGCACGCCGGATCGTGAATAGGCTACAGCGTGTTCCAAGTCGTCCTCGTCAACCCAGAAATCCCCAACAACACCGGCAACATTGGCCGGACCTGTGTGGCCACAGGCTGCTCGCTCCATCTCATTCACCCGCTCGGATTTGACGTCACCGAAAAAGCCTGTCGGCGCGCGGGCCTTGACTACTGGCCCCGGCTCAACGTCCAGCACTACGCAAGTTGGACTGACTACTTGGAAAAGGAAGTAGTTGAGCCGACAGCGCAAGCCCCCGGGACAAGCGACGCAACTATCGCGCCTCGTCCCGATGGCTCGCGCCATCGGCTCCAAAATCAACAACGCCAAATGTTCTTCTTCACAACCAAGCCCCCGACAAAATCCGGCGGCCCAACCTGCTACTTCAACGCTGCCTTCCGACCAGGAGATGCTCTCGTCTTCGGCCGCGAGACCGCGGGCTTGCCGCGCGAGTTGCTCGAAGCACACGCCGACCACTGTGTCTTCATGCCTATGGCCAAAGGGGAGCGTTCTCTCAATCTCGCAACCGCCGTGTGCGCAGCGGTCTATGAAGGAGTGCGCCAACTCATCGCTCGCAACGAGATCCAGTTAGACGACGCCGGACGAATGACGTTTTGAGACGCGGCCAACTCCAACTCTGCTCCAAATCCGCACCTATGATCTCTGTTGATCGAAACAGGATTTTGTTAGGTACTGAAAACGACTCAATCTGCACTACTAAGCCCTTTACTGCCCTGCCTTCAAGCGATTTCCATAGCCCAGGCGGTCCTGCCATACGAAGATGATGAAGGTTGAGAACGTCGACCCCCGTACACCCAAAGAGCCCTCAATGACCACCATGCAGAACAACTCTCCTAAGGCCATGAACCAAGTCCCGGGTGCCCTCTCGCACCCCGAGAATCTGCCCACCAATGCCGCCTGGAAGCGCGGCCAAGCCAAGCGCCCCAGCGAACTCGTCTCCGACGCGACGGTCATCAAGTGGTTGCGCGACATGCTCTTGATCCGCGAGTTCGAAAACCGCTGTGGTCAGGCGTACCAGCAGGCCAAGATCGGCGGCTTCTGCCACCTCTACACAGGTCAGGAAG
>CAZEZV010000178.1:0-8492 GCA_964516725.1 uncultured Phycisphaeraceae bacterium | reverse complement strand
ACATCAAGGAAGGCGACGTGCTGGAGTGTTATAAGAAGATTGAGGTGAAAAGGACGTTGTGAAGGGAGGCATTAGGGATTGGGCATTCGGCATCAGCAAAGCCAACAAGCCCAATACCGAGCCATTTGTCAGAACAAAACTCTTAGCCTTTCCCTGATGCCCGATGCCCAATACCTAATGCCTATCCCATGATCCTCGGCATTCTCCAATTCGACCTCCACATCCACGACGCGCAGTCTCTCAAGGACAAACGCAAGGTCGTGCTGTCGGTGAAGGACCGCCTGCATCGCGAGCACATGGTCGCCGTGGCAGAGGTTGCTCATCAGGACATGCTCAACCTTGCACGTCTAGGCCTGGCGATGGTGGGCAGTGATGGCAAGCACGTCGGACAGACTCTCGATCGCATTCTTGCCAAGCTTCGGCAACTGACTGATGCTGAACTGGGCGAGGTTTCTCGTCAGGTGCTGGAGGCATCGCAGATTGATGGTGAGGACGATGATCAAGGCAATCAAGATGATCACAGCGGCGAGGACATTGAGGACGAGGACACAGCCAACGACGCGCTTGCGCGAGAGTTGATCGCACGCGCAGAGAGCCTGATTGCTGAGGAGGAACGACTTTCGCGGGAAGCTGAGAACGCTCAGACTTCGAACCTGCTCGCCTCCGCGAACTCTCCAGCGGCATCCGCGAGTGCCGCGACATCCCCCACCGCTCAAACGTCCACAGCACTTGGTCCCCGCCGCCGCCACAACCCGCACTATCGCTAGTTGCGCGTTGCGAACACTCGAAAACACACGGAGTGAGCGACCCGGACCTTCGCTCGAAGACTCGTTCAGGTCCGGCGTGTGACAGTTGTTTTTCATCGAGGTTGGTATGATTCCCAACCTTACTACCCGCTCCCGACCTTTCATTATGTCAGCTTTCAGTTCTCCGCTCTCAGCTTTTCCATGACCCAACGCTCCGACCAACTCGCCTCCGCCATAGATCGCGCCGTGCGCGACGTGATCATCCGAGGCTTTCACGACCCGCGCATCTCCGGCCTCATCACCGTTACGGGCGTCAAAGTGACGCAGGACGGGCGCGATGCATTCGTCAAAATCTCCGTCTACCCCGCCGAGAAGGCACAACTCACGGTTCACGGGCTGCAGAACGCCGCCGCGTTCATCCGGCGCGAAGTGGGCGACATGATCCGCATCCGCACCATGCCGCAACTGAGCTTTCAGCTCGACGACAGTTTGAAGAAACAGGCCGAGGTGATCGCGGCTCTTGAAAAGGTCAAGGCCGAACAAACCAAGGACGGGCCAGCGCCGTCGTCGTTTTTTTCTCCCGCCTCACCCTCATCCTCTCAGTCTCCGAAAGAGACTTCTCAGAGTGAGGAGACTGAGTCGTGAACGCCATCGACCCCAAGCGCTGGGCGACTTTGCTCCGCAAGCTCAGCTTGCCGCCTGTTGAACCTTCAGAGTTTCTTGCTCCGCCCCCCGCCCCGCCCGGCAGCGATCCTCTGACGCATCACGCGGTGTTTGGCTTGCTGCTTTGGGAATCATCATCGCAGCAAGCGGCCACCGCGCTCAAGCGGATTATGAGCGTCGTCGTCGATTACAACGAGCTTCGCGTGAGCCGCGTCGACGACATCGCAACGTGGCTCGGCGACAAGTTCCCGCTCGCTTCAAACCGCGCCCTCCGCATTCGTGCGATGCTGTCCGACATTTACACTCGCCAGCAGACTGTGCAGCTTTCGCCAATGCTGCTGGGCAGCAAAAAGGACCCGGCCCACTCGCTGCAAGCTCTTAACGGCATCACGCCCTTCGCCGTTGCGCGAGTGATCTCGCTGGGGCTGGGGCGGAAGGCCATCCCGGTTGATCGCAGGCTTCTCGCTTTGCTGCTCAAGACCAAGCACGTCGGCGCACACGACACCATCGACGCTGTGGCCTCGCAAGTCGCTTCGATCACGTCAGAAGACCATCTCATCGACACGCTCGCACGTCTTCAGCACTGGTCCGATGCCGAAGGTCAACCGGGCGAGGACGCCGACTTGCCCCAGATCCAGCTCTCAGATCATCCATCGCCGCACGCTCACGCCAAGGCGGCTCAGACCAAGAAGGCACCAACGGAAAGCGAACCGCATCGCGTCGCCGAGTCCCCAGCTTCATCGGCCTCATCCACTGCTCCGGCTCGAAAACCCGCCGCTCGCCCGCGAACGACACGCCGACTGCGACCGTAACCTCTCTTGATGACTCGCACGAACGCTCGCCGCTCAACTCCCGAAGAACAATCCACACAAGCCCGCTCGATCGCTGTGTACCGGCGAAGAACGCAGACGGTTGCCGCGCTGTTGCTGAGCACCGGACTGTGCGCGTGCGGATCGTCTCGGCAAGGCACGCACACCGACGCTTCGCCGCGAGTGCAGCCAACATTGACGCCGCCGCGAGGATTGATAGATTCAACCTCGACTGCCGACGACGCCATCAAGACACTTGAATCGCTCGCTGCAACGCAACGAGAGAGCAACCTGCGCCAAAGCGACGCTTGGAAACAGTTGCGCACGCTCGTGCTTGACGCGTCGCAAGACCCATCGACGGTCGCACGCGCCGCATGGTCGCTCGGCGACAAGCCCATCGCTTTTCAGCACTCCGACCGCCACAAGCTCTCGCTCGACTCGGCAGTCGCCGCAATCAAGTCGAGCGCGGCACCTCTGGGCGAAGCACCGCTACGCCGCCCGGACGAGAAACCCGAGAGCGTCCGCGCATACGCCTCGGCGAAGGCGCGTGTTCTCGCGGGAGACTCCGCTGGCGCTATTACCGATCTCGAGAACGCGCTGCAAGAGGATCCCGAGTCCCTCACGCTCCAAAGTGAGCTTGGCCTGCTCCAGGTTCGCGCCGGCAGACGCACCGCGGGCATCGCAACGCTCCGCAGAGCGGTGGACCAGGGCCTGCGCGACGCGAATGCGCTTCGCACGCTCGCGAAGGAGGAGGCACGCTCGGGCAACACCGATCAAGCCCTCCTGCTCCTTGCGACGGCGCTAGGGTCGCCGGGCATCACGGAACACTCGCTGATGTTCGCGCTCATTCGGACTGACCTGGGCGAGCGCCTCGCCGACGCCGAGTACTTTGGCGCGGCTCACAGTGTGCTCGCGGAGCTTGCAGGCGTCAACGTCGAGTCATTCGCCGACGCTGATCTGCGCTCGCAGGACGCGTCCGACTTCATCCGCCGTCGCCCGGGTCTATTGCTTCTCGCTGGCGACATCGCAGTGCTCGATGAGCAGTGGAGCGCAGCAACGCAGTGCTACGGCGCGAGCCTTCGATTGAGCGCCCAGAGCACCGCGCAGACACGCCTGCGAGCGGCGGGCGTCGCGCTCCGCACCGGGCAGACGGCGCAGGCAGCCCTGCAAGTACACGAGTCGCTCGGCGGCAACGCGATGCCGCAGCCATGGCATGAGGACGTCGCGAGCGCGCTCAAGTCCGACGCCAGCGTGAGCAACAACCTCAAGCTCGCACTGCTCTCCGGCATCGCGGAGCAACCCCCCACCATCCGCATGGCCCGCGTGACGCTCGCCGCGTCGTGCACTGACAACGCAGCTGCTGCAACCCTCCTCGAGCAAGCCATGATCGAGTTTGGCGCAGATGACGCCGCGCTCGATCGCATGCTCGACGCCTTAGACAACGACAAGTCTAAACCCATACCCGTCGACCGCATCTGCGACACGCTTGCTCGCATCTGCGATGCACACCCGAGCGACGCCGAGCGCTGCGCTCAAGCACTTGTCCGTCACGGCAGGTCGATTCAACTCTGTCAATCACGTCTCGCCGCACGCGCCGACACTAGTATCGGCAGCGGCTTGCTGGCCGCGTCACTGTCGATGTTCTACAACGACCCGGAATCAGCCCTTGCAACGCTCGAACGCACTCGCGCCGGGATTCGGATCACGCCGGAATTGCAGCTTGCGAGTATCAAGGCGCTCAATCAACAAGGCAAGACCGATGAGGCGCGCGACAACGCCGACATCCTCGCATCCAACGCCGCGTCATCGCCCATCAACACCGCACGAGCGTTCGTTGCCACACGCCAGCCGCAAAAGTCGCTCGAAACACTCTCCCGCGGCCTCGATCCTGCGACCGCCGATCAACACAGCACAAAGGCTCGCATCGATATGCTCGTCGTTGCATCCCAAGCCGCGGCGCTCGCTTCAGATGCCAAGTCCGCAACCGACTACCTAGCCCGCGCTGCTCAGCTTGATCCAGCCTCCGACGAGATCGCTTCAAGGCGATTCGCACTTGTCGCGTCCGAGGAAAAGACACTGGACGAGCAAGCCGCCGCGATCATCATCCGCGACATTCGCGACGCGAACCCAAGCTCTCGCTGGCTTCGGCAGTTGCTCGCGCGGGATCTCACGCAGCGAGGCCTCTCGAAGGCGGCGCAGAGCGAGCTCGAGTCGCTCGTCGATGATCGAGGGGAACCAGCTGCAGGCCTCGCACTGCAAGTCGACTACTGGCAGAAGGACAAGGCTGCGACAAGCAGCGCCATACAGCGGCTGACGGCACAGCTCCGCACGAGACCAGATTCCCCGTCACTGACCGTCGCCCTGTCGCGCCTCCTCGCTTCGACTGGCAAACCTCAAGAGGCACACGACCTGCTCGCCGCTCAGTACGAAAAGTTCCCGCTCGATGAATTCGCTCGATTCCGCGAGGACCTCCTTCGCACGCAGTTGGGCAAGCCCGATGAGGCCGACCGTCTGCTGGTCGCTCGCTTGCAAAAGCGCCCGACCGACTTCGCTACTGGCATCGAGCTCACGCAATCGCTCTTTGCCGGCGGCAGCTTCCAGCGTGGAACAGAATCACTCCGCACATTGCTGGCATCGAACCAATTGCTTACGCCAGCGCAGGTCAAAGCAGCCGCGACCCTGCTTAACTTCCTCACGCCCGCAGCCGTAGCCAAAGCCGGCCCAGACTCCCAAACAGCGGCTCTCGAAGCCGTCGAGCTCTTGCACAGCCGCAAGGCAGTCACCACGCTTGAGCAGGCGAGCGACCGCGCGGAACTGATCAGCATCGTCCGCCCGCTGGAATCGTCAGCGATTCTCGACGCGATTGAATACGCCGCGTCGATCGACAATCGCATCAGCGCCCCGCTCAAAGACCGCATCGCCCAGCGCCTCTTCACGCTCGAGAGCGCCACACCGGGCCTGCGGCTGCTCGAGGAACTCAACATGCGAACCACACCGCCCAACGCAATGCTCGGGCGCGAATGGATCGCGCAAACGGTGAGCTTGGGCAACATCGAGGACGTCACGCGTCTCATCAAGAATTGGAAAGACGGCGAACACCTCGCACAGTCGCTCGCGCAGCTCCAACTCTCCCCCGACTTCGCCGGGCAACCGATCGAAGAATCACGCACCGAGTTTGCATACTTCATCGCCGGCGTTCTCACGACCATCGGCCGCGACACGCTCTCCGCACAGACCTATCGCCTCGTCCTGGAGCTTGATCCCAAGCACACCTGGGCGAGCAACAACTTTGGGTACATGATCCTTGAGCGGGGCGGCTCAATCGAAGAGGCTGCGGCGCTCATCGAGCAAGCGCACGAAGCTGAGCCCGACGCGCCCAGCATCATCGACTCGCTGGGCTGGCTGCGATACAAGCAGGGGCTCATTGAAGACTCCGTCGACGCAAACGGCAACAAACGCGAAGGCGCCGTCACTCTGCTTGAAATGGCGCTGAATATTCCCCAAGGAGAAACGAACTGGGAAATGCAGGACCACCTCGCCGATGCACTGTGGCGGCGAAACCAGGGCGATGATCGCGAACGCGCCCAGCGCTGCTGGCGCACGGCCTCCGCCCTTCTACGCGATGAACTGTCGTTCTCTCGCCTCGACATGCGCAATCAGAACAACGTGCCGCCAATGATCGCGGAGATGATTTCACGCCAGAAAGATATCAACGCAAAGTCATTGGCCGTTTCGCAGGGCGAGGAGCCGAAAGTGGCGGAGATGTCCATTCCAAAGGAATTCAAGCCGCGCCCTGAGCCGCCCAGAGAGCGATTCCAGCAGCGCCAGCCCGCTCGCCAGATGCTTGTGCCGTGAGTCATTCCGCCAGCCGCGTCGTCACGCGGCCGTCGGCATGAGTTTGGTGGAAAGTCCGCGTCACTTCATTGAGACCGCCGTGACGATCGCATCCTTGCACGTGACGTTCATGCTCTGCCGCGTCGTCTTCTTGCTGCTCGACGCGAAGATAAGAAACACGGCACCGCCCCGCTCCTCTCGCTTGACGGCCGTCCACGTGTGCATCACGCCACCGTCGCTCATGGGCGTTGTGCTGGTTGCTGGGCCGAACAACTCGAGCACCTCGCGCTCGCTCGTCACGCCCGGCTTGATGGAATTGAACTCCGCAGCCGAGACTTCGCGGCCAGTGACATCGACGCGGTTGTTCGAAGCGATGAGGCAACCGGTGAGCGTCGTCGCCGTGACTACGACGCATGCGATCACGACCACGCGACGAACAAGAGGGCCAAAGCCCCGACGAACCTTCATTTCACTTCTCATGTGTTGCTCCACGCACAAAGTTGACGGAAAACCAACTCATCCGCGAGAGTTAGTACGCACAAACCATGTTTCCGTTTCATTGAATTGGTCCTGCGCAACTTGTTGCGAATTCACGTCTTGCGATCTGTCGCGTTGATCCCCATGATCTCTCGCAATCGCTCGGTCTCTGCGCCGGGCTTGCGGCCGCACTCCGAGCACTTGTCTTCTGTGACACCCTCAAGCGAGTACTTGCAAAATGGACAGTGCGTCAGCGGCTGCCTCGCAATCGCCACGACGGCGTTTATCTGCCAGCGGCGCACGATGTACCAAACTGCTCCGCAGAACGCGCACAATGCTCCGAATCCCGCTACTGCGCGAAGTTCACGCGAACCGACGGTCGCGACGAACATCGCGATGCCGCAATAGAACATGAAGTGCGGCGCCCACCAAGGCTTCGAAGGCCCTTCGATGAGCATGAGCACTACGCGTGCGACGACAATGTAGCAACGTTTCCAGAACCGCATGAACGATTCATAGTATCAGTTTGGCGATAAGCACATCAAGAGAATGTAGCTCACCGCCGACGACGCGTCGCGAGTAGCCCGCCGATGCTCATGATCGCTGCTGCGCCTGGTGTCGGGATTGCGACCTGACGGAAAGAGAACGACTGCACTTCCGCGTGCGCATTCGCTCCGCCAGTGCCGTCGCCCAAGAACGTGTAGTGATCCGGAAAGCCAACTCCCGATGTTCCAAGTCCCAAGCCGCGCGTCGCGAGCAGAACGTTGTCCGCGTACAGATCGTATGTACCTGCGAGACGATCCGTTTCGATGCGCCACGTCGTCCACTGAGTATTGTCGCGGGTCCAGCCATTGAGCGAAGAATCCTGCCATGTGCCGGGCATGATTCCGACACTGGCGATCAAGCCATCAAACGCGGCCCCGATGCAAAAGCCGTAATGAAAAGACCACAATTCTCCGCTCAGCACACGAACCCTGGCTTCGACAATCCAGTCCTGATTCGCGTCAAACTCGCTGGGCATCGCCTCTTCATACACGAAGTTGCCACCCTGCCCTTGATACCCATTGCCGATGGTGTTGCTTGTCAGTGCGCCGCCCGAAGTCGAGAACACTTGCGACTCTGTCAGACTGCTATTCAGCGAGTAATACGACCAACCTTGTGCCGATGGCATCTGGTTGGTGTTGAAAGTAACAGAATACAGCGACGCCTGAGCCCCGACTGTCGCCACCATGAGTGCAGAAAGTCCCGTCAATAAACGCATGTATTCTCCTCCAACTGGAAGTTTGAGCATACCACATACATATGCTGGCAGCAAGCAGGAATGGCTACTTTTCCTCGCTCTTTTTGCTTCTCGGAAGTACCGAGCCTGTTGCAAAGTAACATGTCGCTGGTGCGCTTGCTTTATCGGGCACGTGCTTCATCTCACGAAACAAGCGCGGCATTACAGTACGGGCCTTGAAGACTCTCAATGCCCGCGTAGCGCGTTCGAAGTGGATGCAAAGCAAGCGTCCCGGCTCTCTTTTACACCCCCACCGCCACCCTGCTCCCTTTCTTGCTTTCATTGAGCAACCGGCGCAACACCGTGTGCAACACGCCGCCATTCTTGTAGTACTCGGCTTCAACGGGCGTATCAATTCGGCACAGCGCAGTGAACTCAGTCTTCTTGCCGCTGGGGTGCGTGGCGACGATCTTCACATCGCAGCGCGGCGCGACCAGACCAGCATCCGGTCCATCCTTGCTCACCGCAAGGTTTATATCAAAGGTTTCTTCGCCAGTCAGCCCCAGGCTCGCGGCGTTCTGTCCATCCTTGAAGTTGAGCGGCAGCACGCCCATGCCAACAAGGTTGCTGCGATGGATGCGTTCAAAGCTCTCGCTGATCACAGCCTTCACCCCCAGCAGCAGAGTGCCCTTCGCGGCCCAGTCGCGGCTGGAGCCCATGCCGTAGTCCTTGCCGCCAAGCACG
>CAZEZV010000177.1:0-8517 GCA_964516725.1 uncultured Phycisphaeraceae bacterium | reverse complement strand
GATAAGAAGTGAGACGGCTTTCTCAAGAAGAGGTTCCCTGCTTTTCTAGTACTTGGTTTTCAGGCCAAATTCTCGCCACGACGACCGCATATCCCTGCGATAATTGCCAGATGTCTAAACCCCGCATTCTTACTGGCGATACCCCGACGCATACTGGCTTGCACCTTGGTCACTATGTGGGCAGTCTTGAGAATCGTCTGCGATTGCAGGATGAGTTCGACTGCTACTTCCTGATTGCGAACGTGCACGCGTTCACGACGCTGGCGGATAAGCCGACGGATATTCGTGCGAACACGATTGGGATTGTGAAGGACTGGCTTGCGGTCGGGCTTGATCCGGAGCGGAGCACGTTTGTGCTGCAGTCGGAGATTCCGGCGATTGCGGAGTTGACGTTTTTGTTTGCAATGTTGATTCCGTTCAACAAGGTGATGCGCAATCCGACGCTGAAGACCGAGATTGACAGCAAGGGGTTGGGCGACACGTATCCGTTTGGGTTTCCGATGTACGCGGTGGGGCAGTGCGCGGATATTTTGACGTTCAGGCCTGATCTTGTTCCCGTGGGGGAAGATCAGGAAGCACATATTGAGATGTGCCGCGACGTGGCGCTGAAGTTCAATCAGTTGTACTGCGGTGTTGGTAATCGCGTGTTGCCTGAGGATCATCACAAGCAGGGCGGCGTGTTTCCGATTCCCAAGGCGAAGGTCGGGAGAGTCGGGCGGCTTGTTGGCTTGGATGGCAAGAACAAGATGAGCAAGAGTCTTGGGAACGCGATTTTTCTATACGACACTGAGAAGGAAGTGCAGAAGAAGGTCAATCGCATTGTGACGGGCCGTGCGACGGCGACGAGTCCGCTGGCGGAGGACAATCCGCTTGCGCAGTACATCGATGTGTTCCTGCCGCGTGAGAGGGCGGAGCAGATCAAGGCCGATTACGCGAGCGGCAAGGAAGTGATGGACGGACACATCAAGGCGGAAGTCGGCGCGGCGATCAACGCGTTGCTGACGCCGATGCGCGAGCGGCGGGCGAAACTTGAGGAGCCGCCGCAGCCAGGGAAGGCGGGCGGGGAGGAGATGGTGCTGCAGGTGATTCGGGATGGAATTAAGAAGGCGAATGTGGTGGCGGAAGAAACGTTGGCGATGGCGAAGAAGGCGATGGGGCTAGGATTTGGTGAACGACGCGTTTCGAACTAGACTAGGTCGCGCACAATTCATCGGGAGGCTGCATGTCGTATCGAGAGAGCTGGGTTCCGTTTGGCCGCGATGCCAAGTCTGGAATGCGATTTCATTTGGTGAATACTGGGTTTGCAGATGCCGGGATAGTGCCCGATGCAACGCGGCCTCACGTGGCGGCGATTCGATTTACGTTTCAGAATCCGGAGCCGGGGGGTGTCGGAGACGAGAACGAGGTAAATGCGATTGAAGAGGCAATGGACGCGCTTGAGCCGTCGCTGCGGGATGAATGTTCTGCGTTGTTCGTCGGGCGTATTCGTGGTGGCGGGCGGTCGGATTTTTTCTTCTACATGCCCAGCGCGGAGCTGGCCACGTTTGAAGCCGCTGCGAAAGGTGGATTGACTTCGTTTCGCGTTGATATCGTTTCGCAGAGCGATCCGAAGTGGAAGACGTACCTCGCGATGCTGCCGACGCCCGCCGAGATGCGGGTCTTCCAGGATTCGCTTGTTGTCAATCAACTGCAAGAGAACGGTGATCCGCTGACGCCAAAGCGCGACGTTGGGCACTTTCTGTACTTTCCGGCGAGCAAGCAGGCGGAAGCCGAGGCGTGTGCGAAAGTGCTCAAGGGTGAAGGGTTCAAGGTGTCGGTCGAGCCTGCAGAAGGGTCGGACCAGATTGCGGTGCGCGCCAATCGCGACGATTCAGTCACGCTCGAAGCGATCTCGCCGATTACTCGGCGGATGGTTGAACTTTCAGAGCAGTTTGGTGGCGAGTATGACGGGTGGGAAGCGATGTTTGTGAAGCCGAAGGGGATGTTTGGGAAGTTGTTTGGGCGATAGGAAGTGTCGCGAACACGATGTGCTTCAGTTGCAAATGTTTCGCATGAGATTAGCCGTTGCTGGCGTTCGCCGACGCTCGCGCGTGGGGTTCGTTAGATTGGGTTTGGGCCCATGATTTGGAGGCCGTGTTCGGGGGCGAGTTTGCCGATGCGGGTGATGATTTCGTCGGGGGTTGGGTCGGAGCCGTTGGCGTGCTTCTCGCTGATGCGGGCGTAGAAGCGTTCGAAGTTGTCTGGGGGTGTGACGACCATGACGAACTTGGCCCACTGGTTGGTACAGTTCTTGAAAGTGTGGGGCGTGTTGCGCGGGGCGAAGACTGTGGTGCCGGCGGGGGCTTTGATGATGTTGCCGCTAACGTAGAAGGTGACTTCGCCTTCAAGGATGTAGAAGGTTTCGTCTTCGAGCGTGTGCATGTGGAGCGGCGGGCCGCCTGCTGGAGGTGCGTGATATTCGGTGAGTGAGAGAAGTGCGTTGGTGTCGGTCGAGACGAGTTTGAGGACGGAGCGGCTCATGTCCGGGCCGATGGCGACGGGGCCGAGGTTGGGGGCGATGACTTTTGGGGTGGGGTGGGGCATGGGGGATTATTGCCGTAAGCGCGTGGTCATTCACTCGATGTGCAGCGCGGTCTTCAACTGCTCACGAAGAGTCTTTGGCAATTCCTGATCGGTTACAAGCAACTTCATTGCCGCTTGCTCCTTTTCTTCCATCATGGTTGTCAGCAGGTATCGTGCTGCGGCTACGCGAGCAGATATGTCTTGAGATGTTGCAGCGGTGATCGCGGATGTGTTTAGGCTAGCGGTAGTCCAGCGAAAAATTCGGGCGATATCGAGAGCGTCTTGTACAGATGTTTTTCCAGTTTCCAACCGAGTGCAGAGGCTCTTCAACTGTTCGTCGCCGATTGAGTCTCTAGGACCCAATGAACTTTGTAGTGCGTCGATTTCAGAAAAGAGGCTGTGAAGTTCGAGTTCGTCCTTTGCGGCGATGAGTTCATGTGCATTCCAAATGCCTTGGTACTTAAACGTAACCACAAGTTCGCGTCGTTCAGGAAGTGAAAACGACCTGAGAGATTCGATTATCGAAGGCTCAGGTATGTTCGGGTTGTCGCGCCATCCCTCGTACAACATGCGCATTGCAAACTCGCGATCTTGCATGCTGAGACTTGGATTTTGCAGAACACGGAACAAAGAAGTGACTTCCGGCGTGCTTCTCGCACTCTTATTTCGCTCCATGAGATGCTGCGGCAATTCTTGAAGAGCGAGGATGAGGCTCTCACTGCCGTTCAGTATCGTTTCACGGACTTTTCTGCGGATTGCATCTAGACTCGGTTCAGAGAGACGGTGGCGTATGGCCCGGGTTCCAAGCAGTGAGCGCATGGAATCAATACTGGATGTTTGTGATGCGATCGAACCAGAGGTATCCCACTGATGCAGTATGTTGTCGGCATAAGCGTCGGATTTCGTTTTTAACTGTTTATTGATGGCCCTGAACGAGTTTAATATGTCGTCGTCATCAATATCAATCAAAGAATCGAGAGAGTCGTACACCTCGAGGCGTCGGGCGAATGCCACCACATCAACTGTTCGAATCGCATCGGAGCCGATTGTCCGCACGATTGCGATTCGGCGGTTATTTGAGAAGTATTGAAAGCGAGATGACAGGGGGCCTTCGTCAGGAAATGCGGCGGAACCAGGCCCGTCGATCCATGTTGCAGGAACTTTGTCAACAAAGCGAACCAAGACCCATGTCGGAGTGATAGCGAGAAAGCCGCCACGATGGTACATTCTCGCGGTGACCGGAACTATTGCGAGAAATGCAGCGATCAAAGCGAGAGTGATGAGGTTTACTGAGCGGCGTGTGCGATGCAGATTGGTTTCAGTTGATGACTGATGTCCGCATTCGCTGCATTTGAGATTGGTTGTGCCGGTCATGTCGTACCAACACTTCGGGCATCGCTTTCTGCCGCGTGATTTATCGAATGTGAACCCGACAGCGCCGAGGCATAGTGCAAGAGCCAAGAGGAGCCCGCTTGCACCACCGGCCATGATGTCGCCTGGTAAGAAGGGTTGTGCCCAGGAATCGAGCGTTGTTCGATAGACGAATAGTGCAGCGCCCGTGCAGATTGAGACGATGGCTACGCACGAAAAAATCGATTGACGGAAGCGGCTGAGTGGTGTTGGTGTGCTGAGGTTTGTTGAGTTGGATGAAAAATTACGGGACGTTGTATTCTGGTTCGCGACTCGAAGGATGATTAATCGTGCAACCAGTGAAAGTCCCCAGCCACAGAGCAGCGTTGCGAGTGCCACGACTGTGACCGAGATCAAAGACATCCATCTCGTTACGCATGAGAAGGCGATGAGGTTTGAGAAATCAATCGACTCCCGCCTCGATAAGAGCTTTCATGTCTTCGTCGCTCATCATTTTGCCGTCTTCTTCGGTGCCTCGTTGGCGGCTTTGGACGCTGTCGGCGATTTCGAGGTTGGGGACGTAGTTGAAGGCGATGCCGCCTGTGCCGTGTTCGCGAGCGTCCTGGATGTTGGCGGTGTAGAGGGTGTTGGCGCCGAACTTTTTGTTGATGGCGTCCATCGCTTTGCTGATGTTCGTGTTTTTTCGTTCCTTGACAAAGAGCGGCAAAGTCTGACTTTCGGCGTTGACGAGATCGTGCAACGTGACGCTGACTTGGATCGGTGCTTTGTCGCGCAGGGTTGGAACGGCTTTGCTCCACAGGTCGTTCAGCGCATCGAGGATTGAGTTGCTATCGGTGCAGCCTTCGCCCAGCGAGCAGGTTTCGTGCCAGCCTTCGGTGTTGCCAGCGCCCCAGGGATTGCCGCTGAATTCGCCGACGAAGTAGAGGCTCAGCGAAAGTTTTCTGGCGGCGTAGTTGTCGTGTCGCATGCGGGCCGCGGCTTTCAGGAGCAGGCGGTAGGCGACGCTGCGTGCGCCTTCGATGTTGCGAAGGTCGGGAGCGAGGACGTGTTGATGGCCGATGCTGCTTTTGTGTGTTGGTGGTTCGACGACTTCTGCGCCGCGGAGCCAGTGATACCAGCGCTCGCCGACGAGGCCGCCCCAGAGGGTGCGCATTTCTTTTTCGGTCTTGCGCGTGAGGTCGCCAATGGTGCGGACGCCGGCGTACTCGAGGCGCTTCATCATTTTGGGGCCGATGCCGGCGAGTTCTTGTGCGGAGAGGTGTGCGATCTTGCCGCCATCGGGGACAAGGTCTTCGTCGCGCAGGATGACGAGGCCGTCGGGCTTCATCATGTCGGTGCCGAGTTTGGCGAGGACGCGGTTGGGTGCGATGCCGATAGAGCAGCGCATAACGACGCCGCAGTGCTTTCGGATTGCTTTTTTGATGTTGAGCGCGAGTTGTTTGGCTTTTTCGGGGTCGCGCTGCGTGCGGTCGAGCCTGCAGGAGAACTCGTCAATGGAGTGGACTTTGTCGATTGGGATGCAGGTGTCGACTGCTTCGATGATGCGGTGGTGCATGAGGACGTAGAGGCGTGGGCGTGCGTCGACGATGGTGATGTTCGGGCAGAGGCGCTTGGCTTCGCCGACTCGTGTGCCGGTTTTGACACCGTGTGCTTTGGCTTCGTAGCTCGCGGCGATGCAGCAACCGCCGTCGCCGGTGATTGGTGCCACTGCGATGGGCTTTCCCCTCAGAGCGCGATTGACATGCTGCTCCACCGAGGCGAAGTAGCTGTTGAGGTCGAGGAACAGGGTGGTCAAAGGCATTTCGCGTGCATTGCGTCGCTGCTGGTCGTTTCGGTGTCGTTTTCCGGATCATTGTATGAGGAACGTTTCACGCACACTTCAGGGACAAGTTAGCAATGACATCACAATCTTTGTGAAGTGGCCGTTCGTGCCACACCCGGTTCGCAGTTCTGTGGAGCAACAAATGAAGAAGCGCATTGCAGTAGTAGCGGCAACGATTGTCACGTGCCTTGGAACAGTGGCTTGTGATTCCATGAGTCACCGCAACGAGGGCGTCGCGCCGCACGCCGCGATCACGGTTGAGTCGTCCGCGAGAGACGTGATGGTGGGCGAGACCGTGACACTGATTGCGCGTTCGCGGGATACGTATGGGCGCGACGCACGGATCAAGTGGAGCACGACCGCCGGGGAACTGGACACGGAGCAGGACGGGCGCGTGGCGCGCGTGAAGTTCAAGGAAACCGGCACGTACTCTGTCAAGGCGACGCTGAGCGTTGATGGCCAAGAAGTTCAATCCGCGATTACGGAAGTGCGCGTTCGGCCGGTCAGTTGATGACAGTGCTTTGCTGAGCACCGTGAAACACATGAGGCGTGTGACTGGTTTGAAGGCTAAACACCGAGACAGGAATCTGCCATGAAGGAAGGACTTCGTACGGGGGTTGCAGGCATCGAGGCGTGGAGAATGGCAGGCGGGCTGATCGGAACGATCGCTTTGCTGCTGCTGTTCTTCTGGCTGCTGGGTGTCGCGTTCTAGTGTGCGACGTGTGTCATCGGCTTTGCGATGAGAAACAAAAAAAACGACCGCCGTTGCCTTCGTTTCACACACAGGCAGCGGCGGCGTTTCCGTTTGTTGCTGTCGAGCATGGAATCGACGTCTTCGCAGAACTTTAGACGCCGCACGGAGTGCATGGTCCTTCTCCATACACCGTCAGGAAACTGTCGATGTCGCACGGGTCAAAGACGCTCGTGTCGTTGTTGAAGTCAATGTCATTGCAGGTCGCGGTTTCGGGGATGCAGGGGCCTTCGCCATACACACTCAGGAAGGCGTCGATGTCCTGTGGGTCAAACATGCTCGTGTCGTTGTTGAAGTCGATGGAATCGCAGCAAGACGCGAGCACTCCGATCACAGCGCGATCGCTGTTGACGTCGCCGCACTCATTCGACACGCGGCAGCGCACGCGGTACTCATCGACGCCCTCGCACGGCGTGACCGTGATCTGTGTTGCGGGCGTGTTGGGGCTGTACGCATAGGCCGAGCCGCCGCAGGGCAATGCAACCGGGCTTGCTCCAAAGTTGACCCACGTCTCGGACGCGATGCGAATCTGCCACTGATAGCTCAGCGTGCCGACACCTGTCGCGGCGACAGAGACGGAAGCCCAACTGGCCGCGCATGTCGAGGTGTCGACGGGGTGCGTGTTGATCTGCGGGCAGTTCGCGTACGGCGGATCTTCTGTTTCATGCGTGCCCGGCTCCCCCGGCTCGGCGCGCAGATTTGAGATGAACACCGCGCTGTCGAGAATGTGATCGTTGACATCGCCCACCTCGAAGATGATGAAGTGATCACCTCCACCGATGACAGGCGATGTCGTCGTGAGGTGATGGATCAGGCCGTGGGGGTCTGAGAATGCGGAGTTCTGATCGGTCCTCGTCTCCAACCCGGCGAACGAACTGCCGACCTGCACCGCGTTACCAGCAAAGTCGAGCGTGATCTGATTCTCGGGCGCGGTACCATCCAGGAACACGAGAAACGAGTCGGTGAATTGGCTTGTCCAGAACGGGAACTCGACCGAACCAAACAGGAAGTCAAACTTGATGGGGCTGTCGTCTTCGAGCGTGAAGTCAACACGCAGCGCGGCGACGTCATAGCAGCCGTTGAAGTTCTCGATGTTCCCAGACGCAAACCCGAACGCATCGAATTCCGGCGTTCCGCCGGTGTCCGGCTCCGGAGTCATCTGGCTGTTGACCTGTGCCGGTGGTGATGCAGGTTCATATCCCGGATCAGTTGCGCCAGGAATCGGACCAAGGTTGGAAACATCGCCGCTCGAGAGCACGATGCCCGGTCGAATGGTGACCGGCAATCTCTCGAAGTTGGTGTAGGTGCCGAATTGCCCGGCAACGCCGTTATGAATTGAAATACTGTTGATGGAGAGGCCCACAGGGTTGAGGGCGTTCTCGAGCGCCGTTGAGTTCATCGTCGGAGTCGTGACCACCTGACCAAACGCGACGAACGGCGCCGCCGCGAGAACAGTCAACCCGGCAATACAGTCCAACTTGATGCAACGACTAATGCGAGGTGTTCTTTGTGCAGAAGTGGTTTTCATTGATTTTTCTCCTTGAGTCGCACTTCGGGCGAGATCAGTGATCGCATCCGCGACCACGTTCAATCTGGCAAACGAAAAACCGAGCATTCCAGTAATAGAGGACACTACAATCCGCTATTCATTGCGGTTCACCTCCATGCGCCATTTCACGATAAACTTGGTCGTCACAGAGACAAAACCGATTGCTTTGCAAAGCACCTTGCCAGTGAAACCCCTGCGAAGTCAGGTTTCTCGATACCTCAGGCAAGTTCGCGCGCGTGAGCAACGTTGAGTGTGTCTCATGCGCAAGCAAGAAAAAACGCTCCGATTGGAGCGTTTTCACGTGAATGAACTTGACGATGAGCAATCATCGCTCCCGCATCGATTCCAGCCTACTGCCCGCACGGCGTGCATGGCCCTTCGCCGAACTGCAGGAGGAACGAATCGATGTCACACGGATCAAACACGCTGCTGTCGTTGTTGAAGTCGATGTCGTTGCAGGTT
>CAZEZV010000176.1:0-8618 GCA_964516725.1 uncultured Phycisphaeraceae bacterium | reverse complement strand
CAATCTCATGGTCGCGGTGCAGGCGATCATGCACGACTTCAATGTTGTCCACAAGGCAGATGAAAAGATCAGGCTTGAGCGCGGCAATCTGGTCATAGTCAAACGCGCTGAAAAGGCCGTGACGCCAGCGGAAGGTGGCGTGCGTGTTCACAATCACGTTCTTCTTGTCGCGCGAATCGGTAATGACATCCTTGAACGCGGCTCGCCGAAGCGAATTGAGCCGGCTGATCGGAAGATCAAGAATCCGCCCAGGCCGAACATCCGGCCCTTCCTTATACATGATGTCGCCAACGTGGTACACGTCGCATGGTTCTCCCTGCTCGCCCGCAAGCCGCGCGACGGCGTCGAGATAGGGCTTTTTGTCCATGCCGATCTGACCGGTGATGATTGCTCGCATGAGGCAAGGGTAGGTAAGACTTCTGTAGATTGCAGCGTGCGAAGCAGCGTCTACCATTCTCACATGGGCGGAATCGGATTCAACGTGGTTGGTGTTTTGGGATTGCTGATCGCATTCTTTGCCGTTGCTTTCTTGGTCTCATTGCCCGTGACTTTGGGGCTTTGGGTTGTAGTCTGGATCGTTTTGCGAGCTGCACGACGCAAGAAGAGTCAAACAGCGTTTCCTCGAAATTGGAGAATTCGTGGTGGCATCGCGCTGCTGTGCATGTTTGCCTTCATTGCAGTGTTCTTGTGGCTCACGTTGCTGATTCCATGGCAAGCTGCGGTCCTGTATGCATTGGTTCTCAATACGCCACTGAGTCTCTTCGCCATCATCGCATTCTGCGATCACAAGCAAGATATGTTGCACTTGGCTTGGTTGTTTGAAGGCGTGTTCGTTGTGACTGCTGCAACCACCGTTGCGCTCTCGTTGCTCCAGCAAGGGGTTGAATCCGATATTCAGACGTTCGGAGTGCTGAGTTTCATGCCAGCACAGGGGTTGATGGCTGTTTTCGTGGCGCTTGGAGTGTTAGTGTTCACGCAGCAGCGTGTGGCGAGAAAATCGTAGCAGAGGGTTTAAGCGTAAATCGCAATTGGCGGCTGTTCAGTTCAGTTTACACAAGGAGTTCCGCATGAAGTTCCACAAGTCCAGTCTTGTTCTCGGTCTCGTCGCTGGCCTCGGCATCGCAGGCACCGCCCTCAGCCTTGGCCAGGGCGAAAAGGGTCAAGCCGAAAAGAAGGCGGCCAAGACAGCTCATGAAAGCATGAAGGACATGATGAACGACCCCGCCGCGATGCAAGCCGCGATGGAGAAGTGGCAGGAGTCGATCAAGCTCGGCCCCATGCACAAGGTCTTCGAGCCGTACGTCGGTGAATGGACCACGGCGTCCAAAATGTTCATGGACCCCAGCATGCCGCCGATAGAATCAACCGGCACTGCCAAGTACACCCTCGCGATGGACGGCCGGTTCCTCGTGCAGGAGTACAAGGGCAGCGTGATGGGCGAACCATTCCAGGGCATGGGCTACTCGGGCTACGACAACAACCGCAAGCTGTTCGTGAGCAACTGGATGGACTCGATGAGCACCGGCATCATGGCCATGAAGGGCAGCCTCGACCAGACCGGCAAGGTCATGACGCTGTTCGGCGAAATGGACGAACCCATGACCGGCGAAATGGGCAAAGTCATCCGCTCGCAAACGACCTGGATCGACGACAACTCCTTCAAGTTCACAATGGCCGAGGTGATGTATGGCGAGCCGTTTGTGGTGATGGAGATTGTGTATACGAAGAAGAAGTGAGTGCTCGCAGCGAGCGTTGCGGCTGTGCGATCAATCCGATTGCAGACCCGAAACGAACTTGAAACGATAAGTTGATAAATCGATGAAGCGATGAATGGTTTCAGCAGCTATTCATCGCTTCATCGTCTCATCGCTGCATCGCTTCTTTCTTCAGCCGCTCGTCGAATTACAAAGCCGTTCCAACCCGTGTACCCTCCCCCATGCGCCTTCACGCCCTCCTCCTCGTCCGCGACGAAGGCGACATCATCGCGCAGACGTTGAGGCACTTGTGCGAGTGCTTTGATGCAGTCCACATCCTCGACACAGGCAGCGCCGACGCTACGTGGGAGATCATCGCCGACGCCGCGAAGCATGACGATCGCATCAAGCCGCTCGCCAAAGTCAATCGCAGCATGAACATCGGTCTGCGGGGGCACTTGTTCGAGGCCGCGAGGTCAACGCTTCGCCCCGGCGACTGGATCGCGCGCGTCGACGCCGATGAGTTCTACCACATCCCTCCCCGCGAGTTTGTCACTTCACGCGTCGCCAATCACGAAGGCCGCGTCTTCGCCCAGCACTTCGAATTCGTCGTCTTGCAAAGCGAGCTTGAAGCATGGGAGCGTCAAGGCTCTTCGACATTGAATACCCCGCAACAACTGATCGCACGCGATGTTCAGAACGATCGCACCCGCTACATCGTTGACGACCGCATGTGGTTCGAAGCCCGCCTCTTCCGCTTCCGCCGCGGCATGAAGTGGCACGAGTCCCAGCCCAATCCATTCAACCCAGGTTTGACAGCTGTCGCACGTATCCCGATTCGCCACTATCGCTGGCGATCACTTGAACAAATGAAACGCCGCTGCGAGTTGCGCTTGCAGCAATCCAAACTCGACCCTCACGGCGAACACTGGCAGCAGAATGACTATCGCTCGTGGGCTGTCGCGGACGACGACCCGCGACTCCGCACCTGGTCCCCAAACCTCTTCGCCGCTGGCAAGTGCGAAGCCCTGCCCACCCCAACCGACACCCGCCACCTCGAATGGCCCGCCAAACGCCGCAAGCAGATTTTCCTGTATCGCAGCGGCCTGGCGCATCTGTTGGACTTGTTCCGACCGCGTGCAGGACAACTGAATCTCAAGTAAGGTGCCGCACGTTCCCCGCTCACAGTCAACAATCACTCATCATCAATCCGTCCACAAACTTCGCTTATCTCGCACGCGAGCAAAACGCAACTCGCCGCGCCATATGCCTCATCATCGCTCTCTCCGCCGCCTTCGCCCTCGCACTCACCCTCATCTTCTACCCAGGCCTCGCAACCAACGACTCAGGCCACCGCCTCTGCCTCGCATGGTCCCTGCTCCACGGCCGCGACTCCGGCCCAGTCGCCATGCCCGAATCGGTCTTCCAACAAGTCTTCCCACCCGCCATGTCCCTCGTCGCCGCTGCGCTGCGCTGGCTCACCGGCACCTGGGGCGTCATGACTTTTTTCGGTGCGTGGTGGTTCTTCGCAAGCGTCGGCGTACTCAGCATCGTGACACTCAGCCGCACACTCGGGCTCGTCACGTGGGTCGTCATCGCCATGACTCCGCTCGTCTGGAACCACGCCCTCGCGATGCTCCCCGACGCATGGGTCGCCGCGTCGTTATGCACCATGCTGGCACTGTTCCTAAGCCCCGGAAAGCAATCGCGCGAGATGCACGCGGCATGCGTTATCACGCGCCACCCGCTCCGTTTCGCAAACGCCGCGAGTTGGATCGCCATCATCGCCTCCAGCTTCGTGTTCTTCACGTTCCGCCACAACTCAATCACCGTGCTCCCTCTTGTGCTTGTTCTAGTCGTGCTCTGGGTGTTGCAACGCTCACCCTTTGATCGCGACTTCCGCTTCACCCGAAGACGATTCGTTGTCGCGTCAGCCATCGCCGCCCTCATGCTGGGAGTCATCTCCGCCCAATTGCTCCCACGCTTCGCCCAGCAAGTGCTGGGCTGGCGCCCCGCCGACGTCCCCGCGACCATCATGGCGTGGGAACACGTCGCCATGCTCAAAGTCGCCGGCGATCGCTCCGACGAATTGGTCGCTGCTCACTCGCTCGACCAGGACTGCACGAATCAACCACCCAACGCCACCCGCCTCGCAATGGATCGCTTCAACTGGGTCGCGTTCAATTCCATCGTCTACGGCAACGGCGCGCCGCTTCCAGCCCGAGCAATTCGCGACGACGGCACCGCAACCCGCAAAGCCTTCTGGAAGTTCGTCAAAGCAGAACCGAGCCTCTACGTTCGAGCAAAGCTCCGCATCTGCGCAGCCGTCATGGGCCTCCGCCACGATGGCCCCCTCATCGCAATCACCGCCAACCCGCCAAAGTGGACCGAGCAATACGGCGTCAACCTCTCACAAACTCACCCGTTGATCGACGCGTCCAGTATCCTCACGCACGTGGAAAGAACCGCTCGCGCAACTATGTGGCTTTGGATGCCATACACATGGTTTGCAATCAGCGTGCTTTCTCTTATCGTCGGCGCATGCCGCAAATTCAACAATCACCGCCCGGCGCTGCTGCACCCAGTAATACTCTTCCTCGCCGCGTCGATGTACTACGCCGGATTCCTGCTGATTTCGCCGGGATTTGAATGGCGATACTTTCTTCCCAGTTTCGTCCTGCTCGTCCTCTGCACAGTCGGATCATGGCAACGAGTTCTCGCACGTTCAGCACCTACTCTTTGACGTGAGCGATCCGCACAACCATCCAGGTCGCACGCACGGGCGAAACCCCGGAGCCGGAAGTGGGGGATCCAATCCGAGCCAGCCCCACATACCCCCGATGTCGCCCCCCCTCCGCATCGAACGCGCCAGCGACGTCGAGCCGCTCCCCTTCGATCTCACACCCGACAACAAACCCGCAACGCCCTCACTCCCGGGCCATGTCGTGATGCGCAAAGAGCCCGACGAAGTCATCGACGCCGTCCTCGCCGATCTCTTTGTGCACTCGCGCAACTGCGTCCGGGTCTTTGGAGACTTTCACCTCGCCATCGCTTTCTGGCCGCAGGTGCTTCCCGTCATTCGTCGCCTCATGTGCGACCTTCAGTTTCGTGAGTTTCCTTGGTCGCGCACACGCGTCTGGTCCGTTGACGAACTCGACGTTCCACCCGAAGACGACCGCCATCGCGGCGAAACCCTAGCCGGGCTCATCGCGTCCGCCGCCGATATCCCCCGCGAACAAACCCACGCCTTCGACTTCTCGCAACCCGACCCCGCTCTTCACTTTGACTCCATGCTCAAGGAACATCTCGGCTGGCGCGAGAAAGGCCAGGACCGCCTCGACTTCGTCCTCGTGCCGCAACTCGCCGACGGCTCTTGGGGCGGTGTACACGAACTGCCGACCGAAGACCCGCATCGCCTGACAGTGCAGTTGCCGCCCAACGAGCAAGGCCCGGCCCAGATCGGAATGTCCACTCGCCTCGTGCACGCATCACGCTTCGTGGCGATTCTCGGAATCGGTTCAGACGCCTCCAAGGGCGTCGCACGCTGGCGAGGCCGATTTTCGCTCCGAGAAACAGGCACGGTTCCGATGGAAGACAGCGCCGAGGTCCGCTGGTACCTGGATTACGCGGCGTGCCCATAGCGTCTTTGCGCCACCGACCGGGGGGTGCTGCATTGAGCAGTCGGTGCGAGCAGTCGCAAATACCGGAACCCTTGAACTGTATTCAACACTCCAACAACGACCGCTCATAGGCAGTAGGGGGGCATGCCGGTTGGCGACACTCCAACTGCACTCGTCCAAGGAATCATGCCGATACACACCGCATGAGGCTGGTTCATCGCACAGATACTTCGCTGACATCTCAATGCATCGGAGTGGCACTGCTCTTGGCTCTTGCCGGCTGCGGCCCACGTGCTGGTGAAGTCAATGCAGGCCTGGAAGAGTTGCAAAAACAAAAAGGCTTCGCAAAGATCGCTTCGCCGGAGTTGGACAAGCCCATCACAAAAGAGAATCAAGCCGCGTGGCTGCAAACAGCGGAACTCAACTTTGACGAAGCAGTCCGTGCTGCGCAAGCCGCAAAGGCAAACGCTCCCGCAACGCTAGAAACACCGCCCGCGAACGAACAGCAGCAGGCGATCAAGGCTGCAGAAGTCACAACAGATGTCAACACCGGGCTAGTCTCCGTGACGCGGACAGGAACCGGCTCAACAGCACCAGTGCCAAACGAAAAGCCAGCAACTGATTCGCAACCAGCAGTGCAATCAACGGAAACGAAAACGGCGCTGCCAAACAATTCGCCGCTTGTTGACCTCGCCGCGAAGATGGCCTCGCTGCTCCGCCAAACCGATGCGTCCGGCAAGCCGCTGCTCACCGATGCCGCCGCGTTGACGCCCATCGAAGCGATGAAGCCCGGCGTGCTCGCGTCTCTTGCGAACACAAGCATCAACGCGAAGCACCCGCTCTTCAATCTCAACGCCCCGGATCGCGAAACCCTTGCCAACGCGCGAGAGCGACTGCTCAACAACCCCGAAGGCGTCCCCGAACAACTCATCAAGTCCCTCCGCACGCCGCCCGGCGACTTTGCCGACATCGGTCCGCAGCTCGCGCTGAGCGACATGGCCCTCTGCACGCGAGTCGATGGCTTCGCACGCTATGAGCCATACGCGAGCACGACGTTCGTCGCGGGCAAACCAATCCGCGCGATCGTGTACACGCAAGTCGCAAACTTTTCGAGCAGGCCCGCGAGAGACAGCGACCCGGTGCAGCGCAACGTCTCCACCAGCGAGCAAGTCTCCGTAGACCTCACCCAAGCACTCTCGCTCTACCACGATCAGGACGGGCTGTTAGTGTGGCAGAGGCCCGCGCAGACCGTCATCGAGACCAGCCGGGCGAAGCGGAATGATTTTTACCTGGTGCAGCAGATTGAGCTGCCGCGATCGATCACGATCGGACGGTACAACTTGAAGGCGATCGTGACAGATCGAACGACGGGGGCGCAGGCGGAGCGGATCGTGCCGATTGAGGTGGTGGCTGAGGCAGTGAGGTAAGCACTACTTCTGCAAAATCCAGAAACTCTTCCCCTCCTCAGTCTTGCTCGCATTCAGCCGAGGCCTCTTTTCTGGTGCCGTGTCCTGCCGAATCATCATCGCCATATCAAACAACACATTCTCCGCCTCCGCCACATACCCGTGCCCCAAAATGCCAACGTCGATGTTGGTGACTTCAATCGTGTCAATCGGCGGCAGCACCGCCACCGGCGGACAATACCCCGCCCGATGAAAACTATGCGACCACGCGCTCGCCTCCAGCGCCTTGTCCTTCTGCGACACATACAACGTCGTCCGATCCGACAACTTCGGATACGCCTCCGCAAGCTCATAAAACACCTGCGTATCGATATCAGGCGCCGCGAGAATGATCTGCCCAAACTTGACATCTTTGGTTTCTGGATCACCCATGATGCGCTGCATCACGCGAGCAAGCACCCTATTCCCCATGCTGTGCGCGATGATGTGAACCCTGCTCGCGTTCGTGTCCTTCGCCATCCGCACCAGAAAGTGCTTCAGATGCTTCTCCGCCGTCTCCACTGCCGCCTCATCCGCGTTGTACTCGCTGATCGCGTCCCGGCTGGGCCAGGAGTAGAACGCGGTGAGGCCCGGTACATTCAGATCAACCGCAAGCTGTGCAGCCCGCAGCGCGGCGGACTCAAACGAGTTCTTGTACCCATGCACATAAATGAGAATCGATCGCTGATTGTCCGGCGCAAGTTCCAGCCGCCGCGCAATCTGCTTGAACATCAAGTCCTCATCATCAACAAACAGACTTGATATCTTGATCCGATCATCCTCACCCTTGATCAATCTCGTCACCCATCCCGAGCCGGTACTCCCGACAGGGCGGCTGTCCGGCACATCGCAGATGACACTGCCCACGTGCAGCGAACTTGGGCCGGTGTCGCGTTCGTTTGAGTAGCCTTTGCCCGGGTCCTTGGGATCAACAAACGCACGATTGGTGCCATACCACACTCGCACTTTTCTGCCCTTGTCCGTGCGGGTGATGACGGGTGCGTTGGGGTCGTCGCCGTTTCCGCCGTAAAACTCGGCGTCGGCCGTCAACCCTCCAAGACTCACCGGCAGCGTCTCAGGATCATCAGGCACCTCCGCATCCTTGCGGAACTCCTTGAACTCTTCAAACCCCGCTTCGATTTTTCGTTCGTCGTTGGGTGGGAGGTAGTCCAGTCGCTCGTCTTCAGGCGTATTCGGGTCGTCCTTCACGTCCTTTGGAATGTCAGTCCGCACGACAGACGAATACTCACGTACCTGCTCGTCTGCGGGTGTTTCGTCTGGAGCCGACCCGACGATCTCAGGCTCAACCTGCGTCGTGCCTGATCCGCCCTCCATGCTGTCGCGTGGATCCGGCTGTGCATCTTTCTTGCTGCACGCGCTGAGTGACGCCAGAAACACAACCGCAAGCAGCGAGAGACAATGGGCGACACCGAGTTGTGTTGACAATCGCGCCGTCACACTTGTATCTTGGCTCAAAGACTCGCTCAGGTCCGGCGTTGTCCGCGCGAGTTTCTCGCGGGCGATTGGTGTGAAGATCATGGAGCAAATTGTAGCATGTTTGTGGTTACAAACATGGTCCGATACGGTTTGGTGGAAAGCGTGAAGCACGAACCAAAATATCGGTGATTTCTGCTTGAAAAACCTTCAACTTCAAACTTGGAATCCAAGCGTTTTTGACGCGGCTCGCCTATGATCGCACACTCGAAATCGAAACCGGATTTTGAACTGGTTCGGGGTTACGAAACTTGCCATTCCAGTATGCAGCGTGAAGCGATTTCGGGTCGATACACGTGCTTTCTTGCAAGCCAGCGGAGCGACTAAAGACGTATGAGCAATTCACTTCCCACGGACCGGGCTTT
>CAZEZV010000175.1:0-8712 GCA_964516725.1 uncultured Phycisphaeraceae bacterium | reverse complement strand
GTTGACTGTCACGATCATCGTGTCAGTGGCCGTCGCCAGATCATCGTCCGTGACCGTCAACTCGATCGTGTGAACGCCAACGCCAAGGTTGACGTTGCCCGACGCGCCGGTCAGGATCGTCGTCACGCCTTCTTTCCAGACATAACTGGTGATCGTGCCGTCGCTGTCGCTGCTGCCCGTGCCGTTGAGTGTCACCGTTTCACCACCGCTGTTATCGCTGTCGGTGACGGTCTGGTCTGCGCCTGCGTTGGCCGTGGGCGGCACGTTCGCCGCGGGGTTCACAGTCACAATGACGGTGTCAGTCGCCGTCGCGAGGTCGTCGTCCGTCACGGTCAGCACGATCGTGTGAACACCAACGCTCAGGTTGACGTTACCGCTGACGCCTGTCAGGATCGTCGTCGCGCCCTCGCGCCAAACGTAGCTGGTAATTGTTCCGTCACTGTCGCTGCTGCCCGCGCCGTTCAGCGTCACAGGTTCAATGCCTGTGCCCGCCGCGGCGGTATCCGTCACAGTCTGGTCCGCGCCAGCGGCCGCGACCGGCGGGCTGTTCGGTGGCACGCTGCGCATGCCCGGCTCGCCGCCGACGGTCGTCTGGATGTACTGGGAGTTGAGCGACTGGTTGACGCTCAGCCAGTAGTAGTATTGCACGCCGGGCGTCGCCGTCGTGTCATTGAACAGCACGGTGGGCGTTGCAACCGTGGTAAGGATTGAGCTGCTCGCGAAGTTGTCCACGGTCGCGCGATGCACGCGATAGTTCGCCGCGTTCGCGATTGGGGGCCACGTGACGCGGACTCTGTCATCGAAGAGGTTGTCCGACGCGGTCGGAGCTATCGCGGTCGTGTTCACCGTCGCGATGGCATTGTACAACTGCACGCCGTCGCCGATGCCGTCGGACGTCACGACAAAGAACGAGTTGCCTGCGGGGACAAGGATGTTTGCCTGCGACTCGTTCGAGCCCGCCGCTGTCGCGTCGATGTTCGCGAGCACCGTGGTGCCGTCGGAGCGGTACACGAAGAACTTGAGGTCGGCGATGGCCGTCGTGTTGATGACCGGCGCACTCTCGTTGCACGCGCCACTCTGCGGAGCGTTGACGTACGAACTACCCACGCGATTCAGGTTGAATGTCATCAAACGCGGCGCGGCGAGCGTCATGCGATACCAGTCATTATCTTGGTAGATCGTCGGGCTGGCCGTCGGACGGCCCACGATGCTCGCGGTCGCGCCGTTCGTGACCGTGGGCGCGGGCACCCCGCCGATCGTGGTCGCGGAGCCATCAGCCAGCGAACCAAGGTCGTAGAAAATCGTCGAGCTCGAGTTGGGCTCGTACGCGTCACCATAGCTGAACTGCGCGCCGCGGATTTCGTCCTGCTGCGGGCCGTCGAACGCCGTGGTGAGGAATGGCTCCATGAGCTTGGTGTTGTTGTCTGGACACACGTGCAAAAGCCCGATGCCGTGACCGTGCTCATGGCCCAGCGTGTTGCGCAGGAAGCGGTAGTCGTTCGTGGCGTTGTCCCAGGTGTCAGCGTTGTCGATCACCATGTTGCCGCCGTTGCCGCCGCCCGGGAAGGCGTTGTACGCGAGGATGCCGCCGCCACCGTCGATGAACTTGCTGGCGATGCGGACGTCCCCGCGCGTCGCGCCACCGCTGCTCGTCCAGCCCGCGCCGTCGTCCCAATCAACGCCCGCCGCCGTGCGCCGGACGTATGTGAGGCCCGACAGCGCGGACCAACGCCCGAAAATCTGTTCAAACTTCGCGATCCACGTCGCACGCCCGCCGTTGTTGGCGAACTGCGCATCAAAGGTCGCAAACAAAGTGCTGTTTGCCGCTGGTTCACCCACGCCGCTGGGAATCGACAAGCCGTCCGGCACAAAGCTCCACGTCAGCGTGCGCGTCGCGTTGGGGGAGCTGCCGCTCCACGAGCCGTTGAGGATGTATCGCTCGCCAAACTCTCCCAGGCCGCCCAGAATGGCATTGTTCACGGCGTCGATGATCGCCTGATCCGGATCAGACCACTCTGCAAAGCATGCCGAGGACGGGCCACTGCCCACCTCGGGATCGCCCACAAACATGATGTACCGTCCGTCCGCGATCACCCGGCTGACTTCCGAATGGATGAACTGCTGCGTACGGGTGTCCTGGAACGACGCGTCAAAGCCCGGAGTGATCACGTCGACAATCCAAGCAGGAGCCCGCAGGTCCGAGGCCTGCATGTACCCGTTGGTGCCCAGCACACGTTCCTGCGCGGGAGCTTGATCGGACATGAACAGACTCATTCCCGCCGCAAGCCCCGCCAGCAACACCAACGCTCTTTGCTCTTTCATGAACGACTCCTGCATTGTGCGAACCAAAACAGACTCCGAAAAAACACCGCCCCCGCGCTCCACTCGAACCCCGCGATCCAACCCCTCGAGCGTCCCGAACCCAGAGCCTGCCCAAAGAAAAATCAACTGCCACGCTACCGACCGGAATGCTTACGCACGCAGCGGCAATCCGGACGATATGCTCTTGTGCTTTTCCTTCAAAAAACACTACACCACAGAATGTCTCACCCCAAGCCAAACGCCCACCGAAACGCAAACTTTCCTTGCTGTGCCTGAAAATTGTCGCTGTTCTCAGACACGAACAAGCAAGCGTGACGAGTTATCGGCCAAAAACGCGGGTGGATGAACCCACGCGCGAACAAAGAACGTCACATGCTCATGATCTCGACTTTTCGGTTTTCGTCAAGCGAAAATGAGCCAATGCTGCGCTCGCGGACGTGAAAAATCGGCAACGCAGCCACGCGAGCACGGCACCGATCACAGAGTGACAACCCGATCACTTACACAACGCACGGGCCTTCGCTGTACACCCGCAAGAAGGCGTCGATGTCAGCGGGGTCAAACAAGCTGCCGTCGTTGTTGAAATCGATGTCGTTGCACGTCGCCGTCGCTGGCACGCAGTCGCCCTCGCTGTACTTGCTCAGGAACGCATCGATGTCAACGGGATCGAAAATGCTTGTGTCGTTGTTGAAGTCGATCGAGTCGCAGAACGGCGCGGCGGGAGTCAGCACAAGCCACAGGTTGTCGATGTACCCGTTGTTGTAAGGCCCGATGACGCGCGACAGCGTGATCGTCACTAGCGCCTGACGAGTATTGACCGGTACGCTTGAGTTGGTCCAAAAAGCCTGCAGGCCGGTCACGCCGCCACGAATCTGGGCATTTGGTCCAACCAGCGTGTCGGTGCGAAGGCTGTTCGCGTTGCCGTCGGCCCACACAATCACCACGCGTGCCAAGTCGTCCTGCGACCCAAATCCGCCCAGCCAGGCTCCAAGATTGAAGTTCGCGTTGTCCGCGTCGATCTGCTCGGACAGAGCACTCAGGTCAATCTGTTGAACAACCTGCGAGAGTGAACTGTTGGGCCCACCCGCCAAAAAGTTGTTCCCACGTTCAGTCGGGCCCGGGCTCGCAGCCGTCGGGAACTCCGCTCCAGCGCCATACGGCACCACCGTTCCATTGCCGATGGAAATCCAGCCCGTGGGCGGAACCACCGTCTGCCCGTCGGGCGACGACGAACCAGACTCAAAGCCCGCGTTGCTGATGAGGTTCACGTTCCAATCGGCTTGCGCAACGCAAGCACTCGCAAGACAAACCGTTGCGAGGAAACCACTGACACCACGCAAAGCGCGGCTGTTATTACTTGACATAAATCTCTCCTCCACCCAACCACTTCAGAACCTGACCGTCCTGCACCACCTTCGGTCAGTCCACATTGTACCGGGAAATGAGAGAATGCAAACAGAATTGTGGAACTTCACGACCTATTAGGGAACCGTTCTCGGGTCTGACCCTGGTTTCGGCGCGTGTCACAAGCCGCTTGGGGAGCGGATGAGCAGGATCACCCAACAATTGACAATCATCAACGCCGTCGCTTTGTCAAAAGTCCCATAAACAGGCGTAAGCGTCTTGGCTTTCTTGACGGGCGTGATCAGGCTGCGTCGCGCTTTGAGTGTGCATCAGTCTCGTTCGCTGAAACCCCGCGCTCCGCTTTGCGGCGCTGCGTGTGCTCGGCCCAACGCGGCGGGCGCACGTTGCTTGGAGTGCTGGGCAGCTCCGTCCAATCCTCCGCGGCGTTGATTCGGATTTCGCTCGCCATCGCCTTGCGATATCCGAGCAAGCGGATGACCTCCAGCACGTCGGTCCAGGATGGGTACTGAATCTGATTCGTGCGCTTGAACGTCTCGATCGCCATGATGAAGAGGAACTGCTCCTTCGTGAGATTCCCTTCTTCCGCCGCTTTCGTGAAGTCAGACAGCCGCCGGCCCGGCCCGCGCCGGCGCTCGAAGCCCTGCGCGTCGATAAACGTGTTGCTCTGCCCATCCCCCCGATTCCCCCGATCCCCCCGATCCCGACGATCACCACCGCCGCGGCGTTCGACAAAGCCTGGGTTGCCAGGAGCAACGCTCGCCGCGCCAGCGGGATGATTCGGTACGCCTGCACAATCATCAAATGGCAGCGAGCCGCGGCTGCAGTCGCCCCGTTTCTCAGCGCCATGACCACCAGCCTTGCAGCAGGCTGTGTGTGACTGGTTGGAACGCTCTGGGTGGTTCTGTGAGTTCGATGAGCAGGACATGAGGGACCTCGCTTGACACGATGAGCGTTCCTCTGCCAACTCCGCACCCGGGCGCTGGCGGCGGGAGCACACTGTTCGCGGGAACGATTATGCTCGCAATCCCGATCAGCATCCCGCAAAGACAGGATCAAAGGTCGTCATCGTCGTCATCATCTTCATCGGACCCTGAGTCGTCGTCATCAAGGTCATCGTCCTCATCATCAAGGAAGTCGTCGTCTTCTTCCTCGAGGTCCTCGTCCTCGTCTTCAAATTCGTCATCGTCGCCATCGTCGGCATCCTCGTCAAAGCCCTCATCCTCGTCATCCTCGTCGTCCTCGTCGCTGTAACTGAGGACGTCCGTGCCGAAGCCGCGCGGAGAGATTTCGCCGAAACGCGGGCGATCAAGCAATGCAACACCGCTGCGGTCTTGCCCGAACTCGAATTCGCCGCTGCTCGTACCGCCTGCCATCGAGAGAAGTGTGTATGCCATGTTCCACCGTTCGTAAGTGTTCGTGCGACCCGAAAATCCAACCCATTCCAACAAGCACTCAGTACCTTTCAACCAACATTTGACCGCCGTGTCGTTCCAAGGCTTTCGCCCTCACGCTGCCCTTGGGCGGCATGCACCCGTCCCCAAAGTTCGCCAATGTAGGCACTCTCGCCCGATTGTCCAGTCAAGCCCGTGTGGAACTTTTTGTGCCCCAATCTCCACACCCCTTGCATCAAGCACCCGACCGAACCGCTTGGCTCATTGGCTTTCCGCAGCGCCGCGTTCCACGACGCTGCAGATAAATTCCACATACGCCCTCACTCCCGCAATCGTTCCACCCTTTTTCGCGCAATACAGTCGCCCGCTCCATGCCCCAACCCATCACACAGCCGCAGCAGACCGACTTCAACGCCCAAGCCCTCCTCGCCGCGTGCGTACTGCCCGGCTTGGGTCACTTCGTTCGAGGTGAGAAGCAGCGTGCTGTATACATCGCAACCGGCGTTCTTGGCTTGTTCGTAGGCGGCGTCTTTCTCGGCGGTGTCGACGTCATCGACCGGCGTGAAGATAAAGTTTGGTTCATAGGCCAAGCCCTCGTCGGCCCGCTCGCGTTTGGCGTTGACTACTACCACCAGAATCACCTCAAAGTCTTTGGACAAGATCAAGACAGCCGCAGCAATCTGTCGCGCTGGCGCTCTGCCTATCCATATGAAGGGCGCGACAAGGACGGCAAAGCCGTGATGGGCGGCGTCCCGCCCAACACCAAGTCCGTGGGCCGCATGAACGAACTCGGAACGCTGTCGGCGGCGCTCGCCGGCATGATTAATCTCATCGTGATCATTGACGCGGGCTTCCCGACGATCCGCCCGCGTCGCAAGAGTGATCAACTAGGCATCGGGGCGGGCGGCACGATCGCCGGCACTGTTGTTCAAGAAACCATCGCCAGTGCGGTTGGAGGCAAGCCATGAGCACCAAGCCTCCAGCAAAAGAGAAGTCACCCGACAACGTGCCACCGACTGCTGCTCTGAGCAGTCGGTGCTTGAATTTCATCGGAGGATGGTCATTGCATGCTGCGCACCGACCACTCAGAGCAGCAGTCGGTGGCACGAAGGCACTTCGTACATTCTTCATCGCTCTCACTCTCCTCGTCTTCACCAACACCACCCTCGCCCAACAACCCGCCCCCACCACCGCCGCGACCCCCCACTCTTACCGCCCCTTCCTCGACCCCGTGGACATCCGCGACTCCTGGTTCCTGCTGCTCATCCCGATGGCGTTCCTGATTTCACTCGCGTACAAGGCTGTCCGCTGCCACGACATGCGCCGCTACTGGCGAGCCGTCATGGCGATGACCCTGCAAGTGATCTTCGGCATGATCGCGCTGGGGGCGGGGTTCTATGTGTTGATTGAGTATGTGCTGCCGAGGGTGGCGCCGTGAGAAGTGACTGAGTAATGGAGTCATGAAGCAACGCATTATCGAGAGCGAACAGCGAACAAAAGGCCGACGCAACTTCCGAGGAAGATGAGCGAAAACAGAATGATGATCAATCTGCCGGTCCATCGATCACGAGCCGACCGATGATCGATTGGATCCTCTGCTGTGGGACTCGCTCCGCACTCGGGACAGACTCCTGTGATTCCTTCACGCGAATAGCCGCACGAGTGACAGGCGTTGTCAGTGACGTTCTTCATCAACTTGGAGATTATTCGCCGCTTCCCGACCACTTCGTTACTTCGTCACTCCGTCACTTCCTCCTAATACCCCCTCACCCCCGTCTTGTGCGGCTTGTCCAAGTTCTGGATCATGTACCGCAGCGCGTCCACGGCGTGATCGAAGCCGTCTCGCTTCACTGGTGCGTCGCTCTCGGGGTCGTCCTCGGGATAGTGATACCGCTCCAGGCTCTCGATCAGTTTGCCGCAGCGTTCGTGGATGTAGAGGCGCGGGCCGTTGCTCTCGATTTCATTGCCCGCCGCGGGCGCGAGTCTGGCTCGCACGAGGTTCAGTCCTTCCGGCACGTTCATGCGGCGCGACTTCACGACCAGCCCGGCCTGCCTCATCTTCGTGACGCTCGACACGCCCGTGTGGTCGTTGGTGTTGTTGCCCGCGGGATCAACGCCGATCCACTCGCAACTCGGCCATCGCACGGGCGACGCTTCCGCCGCGGCGTTGCGAGCACGCTGACCATCCGCGTCCTTCAGACCATTCGCGATGATGCGAACGTGATCCTCAATGACGCGGCCTGTCGCGACATACTCATCCACAACCCACACGACGCCACTGTCATCAACGCACGCCCACACCACCACTGTCGGAGCGCGATACCCAAAGTCCATGCCTGCGATCCAGGTATGCCGCCTCTGGGTACCCCCTCGCTCCGCGAGGGGCGTGCGCGCAGCACGCGTGTCAATACCAACTTCAACATCAACGCCACTCTGATTCGCATCATCAACCTCCGCCTGCATCCACCCCGGCAACTTCGTCACAACATGCTTACGCGGATCAAACTCCGGCAGCACGCTTGAAGTCCGCGTGGGCCTCAGGCACAGCATCTCCGCCTCCCACGTTGACACCGCGACTCGCCGCTTCATGCCGATCGCATCATCAATGGCAATGTGCCCGGCGTCAGTTTCGCTTCGCGACTTGGCCTTGCCCGCGCACTCGGGCAACAGCACGCACTTGGAACATTCGCGAGTCGACGGGCAATGCTCCAACGCATCGACGACGCCCCACCGAAACAGCGTGCGAGTTCCCGCCCGCGCCTCCTGCACCAATTCATGCATCACTCCGTGCGGCACGTGCATCGTCGAGAGACATTCAACGCTCCCTCGCACAAACACATCGCCGCACTGCTTGCTGCGGGTGGTAAGCTGCGCGGCTTCCCACACCTCGCGATCAAACAGATCAACTTCGTCGCACCGCAGCTTTTGCACGCGTGTGCCGCGGACGCTGGTTTCACTCTGTGCGAGCAGTTCGACTTCGGAGCCATTCTTCAGGATCAGTTTCCGTTCCGTGATGCGTCCGACGACCATCGCGGCGAGCGATTCATTCGTGCTTGGATCAAACAATCTGCGCAGGTGCGTATGCATGCGTCGGCTTTGCTCCATGCTGCCACCAAGGATGCGGACTTCGATGCCTGGCTTGAAGACGAGGTCGAGGAGTGTTGCAACGGCCCCGAGGAAGGTTTTCCCGCCACCGCGATTCGCCCAGACGACGCAGTCAGTCAGCGGCGTGCGTTGTGCACCGTGCGCGGTTAGACCCGGACCTTCGCTCAAAGACTCGCTCAGGTCCGGCGTGGTATTCATTTGTTTCTTGTGGCACGAGTCGCCGAAGAACGCGAACTGGAGATAGTCGAAGGGGGCGCTGTTGCCTTCGATCAACGCCGAGCGCGGTATGCGGATGTTGAGATGCGAGGCTATCCAGGCGTGCAACGCGTCGGGCGTCGTTGGTGCAGGACCGACGTCTTGTTGAGCTGCAAGCACACTCTTCGCCTGATTTGCAGCCACAGATTTCGGTGCAAGTTCAACATTTTTCTGTGCTGCCGCGTGCTCTCCTGCTTGTGTTCGAGTTGACACTTCCCGTTGCCTGTCCGACTTCGAAATGTACTTCCCGGGTTTCTTCTCTCGTGCTGACTTC
>CAZEZV010000174.1:0-8715 GCA_964516725.1 uncultured Phycisphaeraceae bacterium | reverse complement strand
GCGTCGATGTCAACAGGATCGAACACGCTTGTGTCGTTGTTGAAGTCAATCGAATCGCACACGAGCGGGCAGAGCAGCGTGTCGTATGGCGTGTCCAGCTTGCGGGCGGCGCCGCCGTTGCTCGTGACCCAGATGCTGCATGAATTGTCGTCCACACCGATGCCCGCAAGGCCCGTAACGCCTGGCGGCAGTGCGTGCAGCGCGACAAAGGCGCCTGTGGGTGTCAATTCCAGAATGGATACTTCGTCGCTGCTCACGACCAGCAGGTTACCGTTTTTGGCAACATCGATATCGCCATAGTTGACAGTGAAGCTCGCCAGCGCGTCGGTCACGAGGAATGTGGCGAGAACCGCACCGCTCGTTGGATCGACTTCAGCAATTCGATTCCCGATCGTCCCGCCCGGCACCTTGTCCTGCACGAGGAACAGCGTCCCCCGCTGGGCATGATGCGCGCCGCCCACGACGTGACTGCTCCCAAAGCCTGTCACAAGCGTTGCGAGCACGCTGCCCGTGGTCTTGTCGATGGCGTACACCTCCGCGACGCCCGACTCGCCGTTGATGAAGAGCATCGTGTCCTTTGGCAGGTTCGTCGCGCCGAGCATCATCGGTGCGGCCGTGAACTCGAGGTCTGCGTCGTTCGCGCTTTCGCCCGGTCGATTGACGCTGCCCAAGAGCACACCCGCCGTGTCGTATCTCCGAATCTGGCTGCCGGAGTCCGGGTACGTCCAGACGGAACTTGTTGAAGGATCAAACGCAATGCCGACCGTGGAGCCCGCGCTAAATCCGCCGCCATTGGTAAGCTGCGCGAAAGCCCCAGCGACCAACGCGAACGCACAAAGCACACCCGGAACAAATCGCAGTGACATCGCGCACCTCCTCTTCAACGACTCTTGCTACAGCAACAAGCGACTAATGTACAGGCAAGTACCTTCTCTGTACACGCTTCTGACAAAAAATGCTGCAAAATAGACGAGAATCGCGCGATGGCCCAATAATCCGGTCGTCGTCGCTCAACGCCTCACACAGGCTTGCTCATGATCGCGCTGCGATAGTTGGTATAAGGCCACTGCCATTGATCGACGATTCGATAGCCCCGGCGGAGGTAAAAGTTCATCAGGTCTGTGTCAGGCTCCGCCATGCTCAGCGCGAGTTCCGCCGCGCCGTCCTGGCGGGCTCGCTGCTCAACGATGTCCAAGAGCATCTGCCCGATGCCCTGGCCCTGATAATCCGGGTCAACCGCGAGTTGACTAAACCACGCGATGTCCGCACGATGAAACCAAGGAGGCCCCTCGGCTTCTTCGACTTCGTGATAGAGGATCGACCCGACGATCTTGTGCTGCGTCCGCGTCGAAATCCCATCGGGATCATCAACATCCGGCATCGGAATATGATGAATCGTGACGTAGCACTCGCCGGAAAACACGCGCTGGCGGGTCGTCGCGTCATCCTGCCGACCAGCGAGCGGCTTGAGGCCCATTGCGACTTGCTTGGCATACGCGCGATGTAAGAGCTTGGTGATTTCGGAAATCGAATCTGTGGGCGCAAGTCGCCGGGATGTCAATATGGGTCGCGGCGCGCTCGGCACTTTCACGATGATCGGTGACGTGGCCGACTTCGGCTCCGCTTTGGTCGCAGTTGCAGGCGCGGCGATCGGCACCGTCTCCTTCGACTGCTCGCTCTTCTGCGACTTGTGTTCTTGCGTGGACATTGCTTTGGTGCAGAGTTTAGCAGTGCTTCGCAGCAAAAACGAACCCCACGCGCCAGCGTGGCCGAATGCCAACACGCGTCATTGACTCGCAGCGAGTTCGTCCCACTTTGGCGCGTGGGGCTCGTGATCGCGTTCTAGAGTTCTGCGTGAGCCAGCCCACACCCACAACTCGCAATCAATCCCTCCGCCTCCGTGTCCGCTACCACGAGTGCGACCCGATGGGCGTTGCCCATCATGCCAGCTATGTCCCTTGGATGGAAATGGGCCGCACCGAACTCCTCCGCGCCACCGGCGTCAGCTACGCCCAGCTCGAAAAAGACGGTGTCTTCCTCGTCATCGTCCGCCTCAACGTCTCCTACAAACGCCCTATCCGCTACGACGATGTCGTCGAAGTCCGCACCAAGTGGACCGGCGGAGGCAAAGTCAAAATCGAACACGAGTACGAACTCTGGGTTATCGAACAAGGCGGCCACGCGATGGGCGCAATCGCCGGGACGCAGAGTGGAGGTGAGTTTCTCGCCGCGACCGGGCAGACGACGCTGGGGTGCGTGGACAAGTCGGGCAAGATTCAGGCGCTGCCTGAGTGGCTCGCAAGTCACGGGGTCGGGCGATGACAGATTCCACAATCGGCACCGTTTCTACCGAAGATCCTCGGATTCTGGACGCGCTCGAAGACACACGAGCAAGAAATGCCACCCGGGCGGGCATCTGGGGTTTTGCAGGCTTCCTGCTCGCAATCGGCTCGCTGCCACTCATCTTTCGGTACACCAGCCTCAATGTCTCGCCCAACCAGAATCTCATCCTCTCCGCGCTGATTTTCATCGGCGTGCTTGTGATCGGCGCGTTCGCTGCAGCCATCGTGTGCAGTCGGCGATCGTCTCATGCAGCATCGGAAGGAGCGGAACTTCTCGTCTCTGGTCTGGAGCCGCCTCGCGATGTGCCAATGACCGCAGGTGAACGCATCGGCCCGTACATCGTGCTTGCCTCCACGCCCGATCTGCTCCAGATCGCCCGCATGCGCGGCGTATGGCCCACACGCATCCGGCAATCCGTGATCTTCTTCTTCGGCGTCGCGATGATCTTCACGTTTGTTTCCGCGACGCGGCATTGGGGATGGAGCCTCGCACGCGCAGGGTTAACCGCAGGCGATTGGAAGAACTACGTCGTGTACTGGGCGTCTCCGGTGATCGGCGTGTGCTGCATCATCTACACACTGCTGCCGATACCGCTTCAGGTGATCGTGGACAAGCAGCAACGAACCGTGCTCATCGAGCGGATTCACTGGATCTACTTGCACTCGCTCGCGGAGGTCGCGTTCGCTGACGTGCAGTCCGTCGTCGAAGCAGATGATTCCGTCAGCATCAAAACTACCGGCGCGAAAATACACAAGCTCGCCTCGTGGTCCAATCCGTCGCATGACGAGTACGACGCTCGAGGCGACGCCCGCTATCTATATCACGTCGTGACCAACGCACGAGCCGCTCGCTTTGCAAAAGCGGTGCGGGCTGTGCTGGATAAATAGCAGTCGAGCTTTCAACTCTCAAGAAAGCGATCGACGCAATTCCCTGCCCTTCGCGCTCTTCGCGCCCTTCGCGCCCTTCGCGCCCTTCGCGCCCTTCGCGTTGAAATTCGAGCGCGCAAGGTCTCACACCATCAACGCCGCCGCCCCCAACGTCTGAATCGTCATCTTCCCAAGCGCGCGCGTCGCCAAGTACGCGTTCAACTGCTCCAGCGTCACATTCTCAACCTCCGCCGCCGCGTCTTCAAGCGAGCGTGGCTTCCCAAGCCGCCGCACATCCGCCGCCAGCGTCGCCGCACGCGCCCCGGTTGATTCTCCGCTGAACACGAGTGAACTCTTGAGCCCAACCTTGGCGCGATGAAACTCTTCCGGCGTGACTTTTCCGTCCGGCGTCGTAATGCGATTCAACTCGCTGAGCAGCACGTCGAGCGATTCCTGCGCACGCTCGGGCGTCGTGCCGACATACGCGCTCACGCCGCCGAAAGTCTTGTCGCCCCGATACGCCGCACCCACGCTGTAACACAACCCGCGTTTCTCTCGCACTTCGCTGAACAAGCGCCCCGACATCCCGCCCGACAAAACCGACACAACATACTTCTCCAGCGTGCTTTTCGTGTCCGACTCCGCCGGGGCGTCATATGCGACGATGATCTGCACCTGCGACGACGGATCAGGCTCATGCGCATAGCCTCGCGTCGCGATTCCTTCAGTCTTCACATCCGGCGCCGCGCCGTTCCAGGCCGCAAGCAACACATTGAGTTGCTGCTCAATCGCATCCGCTCGCACATCGCCCGCGATCGCCAAAATCGACTGCGCTGGCTTCGCAAACCGCGACCAGTGCAGCACAAGATCATTCCGCGAGCACGCGTTCAGCCCCGCCTCCGTCCCCATCCCCGTGCGGTTGATCGGCTTTGGATGATGCCGCTCCCGCGCCAGCAAACTCGCCCGCTGTTGCGGATCGTCCTTGAGCGACGCGATCGCGGCCAGGCACAACTCGCGGCTGGGTTCCAGCCCCTCTTCATCAAGCCGAGGCCTCACCACCATGTCCACCATCGGCACCAACACATCGCCCATGCGATCACCCATGCACGTCGCATCGAACCGCATTGTGTACGTGCCCGCTTCAACATCTCGGCTCGCGCCCAACCGATCAAACAACTCCGCCTCTTCGCGCGACGAGCGACTTGCAGAGCCGCGCAGCAGCATCTCTTCAAGCAGCGGCGTGACGCCTTCAAGCGCATCTGGATCAGTGATGCACCCGGCGGGCGTGAGCCAACTGAGCGACGCCGAGCGCACATTGTTCATTTGTTCGACAATGAGCGGCATCCCGCAGTCCAGTTTTCGCACGCTGATCGGGTTCATCGGGCATGAGCGTACCCGGAGAAAACTCGTTGGGCCATCCAGCCCGAGTCATTGGTGCAAAATGCCCCAAAAATGCAAGTAAGTCCCTGCAATTCGTGTATTCGATCAATCGTCAAAGACTGCTCAGGTATCGCGTCCGCTGTGCTTATCGCGCGAGGTCCCTGCCCCTCGCGCCGTTGCGTGTCGCCCAGAAAAACAACGGAAACTGGCCATCCGCGCTCGCCTCGCCGCCAACGGGCCAACTCGCCGGATCCTGGATGCCAGGCGGCACGATGTATGGTTTGGCGAGTGGCGGGCCGTCCGGAGCCTGCGCGAATCCGACCGGCACATACTGCTCGTCGTTCGCACGCTCGAGCAGATCGCGGATCGCAACTTCGCTGACGCTGCCGTCGACGGTGGCGACGTTGATGCGTGAGCGCGGGTTGTTGAACGCAGGAGGCAGCGGCGTGCCATCAGGCCGGCGCGGCTGGCGAAAGTCGGCACGCTCGAAGAGGAAAACCTTGCCGGATGGGCTCGTGACGGTATCAACGCCCTGCACTTGCAGATACTCGCGCGCCATCGGAACGCGGTCGTTCGCGGTGTTGGGATATCGGGCGCTGCTGCACCACATGGTGGGGGAGTAGACAAACGAGCTAGGCCAGAGGACGTGCCCGTTGCGTGTTTCATTGGTGCCGCTGAGAGAAGCCTCCATCGCGGAGAGCGCGGAGTCTGCGGGGCTGAACATTGCCTTGTCGTAGGCCTGCTCGCCGTAGCTGCGCTTGAGGTAGGCGTACCAATAGAACGCGAAGCTCTCGGTGTGGAGGCGAGCATCGAGCGGCGTATAAAAACTCCACACGAGATTTTCTTCTTCGTTGGGATCGACGACATCAGTCCAGACGCGTGGGCTGCCATCGCCCCAATCAGCGCGGAAGGGCGAAACAAATCGGCCCTGGTGATCGTTGCTGTACAGGAACATGATCTGCGAGAGCGAGCGCAGATTGGCAACACCCACGGCGGCCCGAGCAGTCCGGCGCGCGCCGGCGAGCGTTGGTAAGAGCAGCGACATCAACACCGCGATGATGCCGATGACAACCAGCAACTCAATCAGGGTGAAGGCTCGGTTTGGGAGGGACGCGTGGTGGCCTGCCATTGATAGAGCGTAACGCTGGACTGCCCCAGCGGTTTCATGAAATGGGAAAAAACAGGCATCAAGGTGCCAATCGTTGTGTTTTTGGCCTCAAATGGTGGCGCAGGTGGGGGGCGTCCTCGCCTGTAACCGGAACAACTTGCACATCTGTCACAGGCGAGAACTCCCCCTGCCTGCGCCACCACTCGATCAAAACGCAATGTCCTTCCCATCAATCCGCATGTACCGCCCGCCGTCCCTGATGGTGAGTTTTTCGGCGGTGGCAAGGAGCGTCGCAACGCTGTTCTCCGGCAGCAGCGGTGCTTCCTTCCCCCCCATGTCGGTCTTGTTCCAGCCCGGACAGAACGAGACGACAATGAATCCCTCGGAGCGAAGATCGCGATCAGCCTTCGCGCTCAGCATGTTGAGCGCGGCCTTGCTCGAGTTGTACGCGTAGCTGAATCCGGCCGAAGCGTTGGTGATGCTGCCCAACTCGCTGCTGATGTTGAGGACGAGTTTGCGACTTCCCTTGCGAAGATTCGGGAGCAGCGCCTGCAGCAGCATGATCGGCGCGATGATGTTGGTTTTGTACACACGCTCAAACTCGCTCCAGGAGAGCTTGCCCATCGCGCGATCCTCGCCGTTGACGCCCGCGTTGTTGACAAGGATGTCGATGGGCGTGCCATCAAGCTGCTTCGCAAGCGAGTCAATGCCGGCCTGATCGCCCAGTTCGGCGACAAGCACAGTGACGTTCGGCGCGAGGGCCTTGGCGTTGGCCACATCGGCTTGGCGACGAACAGTCGCAAACACGTGGTAGCCTTTCGCACCGAATTGCTTGACGAATTCAGTGCCGAGACCACGGGATGCGCCGGTGACGAGAGCTGTTGGCATGAATGTTCCTTTGGGTAGATCGGCGGTCCCCGCCGATCCGAAGCCTTCAAGTGCAATCCGCGGCGAGACGGTGAATTGCTATGCAACGCGGAGCGCCTTTCGATGCCGCCGCCCGCGACCGGCTACACAACTTCCGGCTTTTTCAGCTTCATCGTCTTTAGCAACCCCTTCAAGTCTTCCGGCCATGTGCTACGAATATCCAACGTCTCACCAGTCGTCGGATGCTTGATCACAACACGATGCGCGTGCAGCGCGAGCCTTGGTGATGCATCAGCAACTGACGCCGGGGCGTAGTAGCCGTCTCCAAGAATCGGACATCCGATGTGGGCCATATGAACGCGGACCTGGTGCAGTCGCCCCGTAAAAGCGCGACACTCGACCATCGTCGCCTTCGGCGAAGTCTCCAACACGCGATACGCCGTCTTCGCCTCTTCGCCTTTGCTGCTGACGCGGGCGAGTTTGAGCGGGGCTTTCTTGGTCGCGGCGATTTCGCGACCCTCCGCGCGAGTTCGCACGCCCGGGTAGCCCTGATATTCAGCAATCTTGGCTTTGATCAGGCCCTCGGCAGGCTCAGGCTTTTCGCCCACGATTGCCCAATAGAACTTCGCAACTTCGCGCGTTTCAAACTGCTTGCGGAGATCGTCATACGCATCTCGCGTCAGAGCAATGATCACAAGGCCGCTGGTCATGCGGTCCAGGCGATGCAAGAGTCCAAAGTCACGGTCTCGCCCGATCTTCTGGAGGCGAGTGCCGTACTTCACGAACAATCCGTTGAGCAGGCTGGAGCGATCATGCTTGAGGCCGGGCGTTGTGACGAGGCGTGCAGGCTTGCCGACGATGAGCAGGTGCTCGTCCTCGTGCCAGAGTTTGTACGTGACGTTGGGGTTGGGGTCGACGCTGAAGGTGGGCATGGGAGTATCTGGCAACTGACAACTGAAATGGGCAGAAAACGTTGGTCAACACAGGTATGAAGCGGTCCGTCTGCAAAAGCACTTCAGCTGCACACTACAAGCTCTTACCTTTGTACAGCCCCCGTCATCTTCACCGCCAGCATCTCCAACGCCCGATCTCCATCAGTGAATCCGGACTTGCTGCGCTTGTCGGTTTCGACGGCACTGATGAACAACCCGAGCGTTTCGCGCGGCATCATGCGCTTGGCGGTGTTGATGATTGCGTCCTGCGACGGGCCCCAAAGACGCAGCGTTTTCGTGAGTTGGAACGCGTTGGACCCGGCCCGCAGGCCCGCGCAGGTGCCGTGGAGTTTGCGGCAGAGGTCGGTCATCGCGTACATCACGACCTGCGATGGTTGGCGCGAGACGTCAAGGACGTGACGCAGGTGCGAGATCGCGGCGTCGGTGTTGCCGGTAAGCAGCGTCTGTTGCACGCCCCAGGCTTCTTCCTCGCGTGAGACGCCGACGAACTCGGCGATCAGTTCGAGGCTGATGGGCAGCGCGTTGCCGGACTTGTCTGCGCCGGCAGCCGCACCGAGTTTGCCCAGTTCGCTGTCCAGGGTCATGAGGCCGGGGCCGACGCGCGCGACGAGGGCTTGCGCGGCTTCGAGGCTGATGCTCGTCTTGTGATGTTGCGCGGCTCGCTTGATGACCCAGCCCGCCGCGTCCTTTTCGTTGAGTGCTTCGCACTTGCGGATGGTGCCGACGGCCTCGATCATCTTGTCAAGTTTGCCCGCGCGCCAGGTGCGGCTGCGAATCACGAGCGTTGCCTGCTCGCTGGGGCTTTCAACATATCGCTCAAACAGCGAACGCGTCGCTTCCTTAATGAGGTCGTCGGCGTTGTCGAGGATGACGAGCTTGTGCGTTGCCATGAGGCCGAAGCTGCGGCATTCGTCCAAGACTTCGCTTGCTTGGCACGAGTCGCCATCGAACGTGAAGACCTCGACCTCGCCATGTGCTTTTTCCAGAGCGGTGCGGAGTTGCGCCGTGAGGTCCTGGCGAAGATATGCGTCTTCACCGATGTAGAGGGCGACTTGGGGAAGTGCGGTTGCGCTCTTCGATGCGGCGGCGGGTTTCGCTTCAGACTTGGCGGGCTTTTGGGCCATATCAGAGCGTAGGTGGCACGGACGTTGAGTCATGTCGGTGCACGGTGCGATCAACGATCCCCAAAACTGGCACG
>CAZEZV010000173.1:0-8778 GCA_964516725.1 uncultured Phycisphaeraceae bacterium | reverse complement strand
CCCTCGCGCGCAAAGCTTATATGGACTCCTTGCTTTGCGCGCGTCAAAGCGACGCTGCTCTCGGTGCGCCAGAAGCGAACGCAAGCGGCCACAGATACGAAGATCCTGGCTGCTTGGAATTGCATGATGGTGTGTGCGCTGGAAGCCTGTGGGCGCTTGCTTGGCAGTGCGGACGCGAGTTCGCTGGTGCGAAGCGCGATGCAAGCGGTTTTGAAGAGGTTGAGGGGTGACGACGGGCTGCTGCGGACGGCGCGGGGCGGGCAGTCCCATACGCCGGGATTTCTCGAGGATTATGCGTGGGCGGTGCGGGGGTGTCAGGCGGTGGGGCTGAAGGATGATGCGCGGCGGCTGACAAATGAGATGTTGTCGCTATTTGCAACAAGAGACTCTCATGCTCACGCCGGGGCCGCCCCACCCTCTGCTGGAAGCATGTTGAAGCATCACGACAACGCACGCTGTGCGATTCGCTGGTTTGACACACGGGAGCAGCAGCGAGATGTGTTCGTACGGGCCTGCGCGACGCATGACGGAGCGACTCCCAGCGGCTTTGCAAGCATGGTGCATGCGTTGCTGGATGTTGGCGATGTTGACGGTGCGGCGGGTGCCCTCGCCGGGCAAAGTGTGCGGATCGCGGCGAGTCCGGCGGGGTGCGTTGAGAGTGTTCGCGCGATGCTGAGATTGATGCGGCCCTTGGACGCGCAGCGCGACGCGGCACGGCGAGCGGTTGCGATGCTTGGCTCAGTTGATGGCGCGGGGGGTGTCGCGACGGTTGACGGCGCGACGAAGAGTGCGGGACACGAAAGCGGTGGCGTGCCGGATGTCGTGCAGATTTTCGCGAGTACGGAGCGGTTGACGGTGACGCAGGAGACACCCGGGCTGCTCACGTTGATCGTCGAAGTGCTGCCGGGGCATCATGTGATTGCGGCGCAGCCGTGGGATGAGGGTGCGACGCCAGACGCGAATCGCAGAGCGAACTTGATTCCATTTCGTGTGGGTGTTCACAACGGTGCGGGCGTTGTGGCATATGCAGATTACCCGGCGGGGGATTTGCTTGGTGCAGCGGGAGTAGCACAAACGAATACGGGTGAGACCGCAGCACCACGGGTGTATGCCGGGCGGTTTGAAGTGCAGGTTGTTGTGGAGCGAAGCGGCGAGTGGCACGGGAATCCACTGCTCACGGTGCAGTATCAAGCGTGTAGTGGGGATGCGTGCTTTGCGCCGATGGTGGTGGAGTTGGATATTGCAATAGACAGGGGGTAAGGAAAGGCACAGAGGCACGAAGCGGGGCAAAGACAGGTTTCACTTCGTACCTACCTGCGTCAATGCCTCCGTCCCTTCTTCCATACCTTCCTGCATGCACGAACTCACCCTCGCACATTCCGGCGATCCCGACGATGCGTTTATGTGGTGGCCCTTGACGGGCAAGGTGTGGCCCGATGGCTCTGCTCGCAAAGAGCGGGGCAGCGGGCCTCGGCTTGAGCATGAGCAGTTCACGTTTCGAGCCGTGCCGGGGGACATTGCAGAGTTCAATCGGCTTGCGGCGAAGCCGCAGAGCGAGGGGGGCGCGCCGTATGACATCACGGCGTTGTCGGTGCGGGCGTGGGCCGACGTTTCTGATCGATATGTCATCACGAACTGCGGGTCGTCGTTTGGCGAGGGGTATGGACCCAAGATTGTGTGCAAGGCGGGGTCGGCGTTGACGACGGGTGACGACTTGAAAGCACCGAATGTGCGGATTGCGGTGCCGGGAAAGAAGACTAGCGCGTTCATGACGATGTCGTTGATGCTGGGCATCGACGCCAGCGGGGCGAGCGATGAACGGTTTGTTGAAGTGCCGTTTGATCGCATTCTGCCGGCGGTCGTGAGCGGCGAGTGTGATGCGGGGCTTGTGATTCACGAAGCGCAGGTGACGTTTGAAGAAGTTGGCTTGCGGAAGATCGTTGACCTTGGGAAGTGGTGGAAGAAGACGCGCGGGCTGGCGCTGCCGCTCGGAGTCAATGCGATCAAGCGCGATCTTGACGAGCGATTCACGCGTGGGACGATTCGTGAGATCGCCGCGCTGCTCGAGCGAAGCCTTGATTACGCGATGATGCATCGCGACGAAAGCATCGACTACACGATGGCGTTCGCGGAACAAAACGCCAAGACAAGCGGCACGCCCGCGCCCGCGCGAGAAACGGTCGAGCGGTATGTGGACATGTACGTGACGAGCCTGACGGTGGACATGGGGCAGGCGGGGCGGACGGCGATTGAGTGGCTGCTGGATGAAGGGGCGAAGGCGGGGTTGTGTCCGCGGGTGGTGGAGATTGACGTGGTGTAGGAAGGCACCCAGGCGCTGAGGAACGCAGGCACATAGGTACGAAGTGGTTCGAATCTCCTTCACTGCGTGCCTATGTGCCTCAGTGCTTTCGTGCCTACTCAAAAAAAAGCACCGACCGCCCTGGCGGGCAGTCGGTGGCACGAGAACTGATGATTGAACTTAGTTGGCTTCGGTGGCAGCCGCTGCGGGTTCTTCCGCCGGGGCTTCCTTGGAGCGATCGGCGCGGAGTTTGGCTTCGGCGACGAGGTCGTTCGTGGCGTCCAAGGCTTGCATTTCTTCCGCGGTCATTTCGTCCTTGCGGACGATGAGCGTGCGGAGGATTTTTTCCGAGAGGTTGCAGTCGCGCTCGATGTGGGCCATGTCTGTGCCCGAGCAGCGGGCGTAGACGAGGATGTAGAGGCCGCGCTTCTGGCCGCGGATTTCGTAGGCGAGGCGGCGTTCGTCGAACTTGCGCATGGCGAGGATTTTGCCATGGCCTCGGGTGGCGACGATGTCTTTGATGTGGTCGATGATGCCGGTGATGTCGCTGGTTTGCGACTGACCGATGAGGAACATGATTTCGTAGTTGTACTCGCGTTTGGTGGACATTGTGAATTCCTTATTTCACCACAAAGACACGAAGAGCACAGAGGCGTTCATTCCTTCTTGTCTTCTTTGTGTTCTTCGTGGCTTTGTGGTGAGTTCTTTTCCTTCTTTGGTTCCTTAGGCTCTGCGTTTGCGAAGTTCATCGCGTGGGCCGGGCCTTTGGTGACAAACAGTTCTGCTGCTTCCGTGCTCTTCTTCAGGGCCTGCTCCAGCGGGCCTTGTTCATCTTCGGTGAATCGCCCCAGCACAAAGTCCGCTTGATCCATGAAGGCGGGCTTGCCGCCGTTTGGCAGCAGCCCCACGCCTACGCGCAGCCTTGGGTAGTTGTCGCTTCCCAGAAGCTGCTGGATGTTGGCAAGACCGTTGTGCCCTGCGGTGCCGCCGGAGGGTTTTATCCGGATAGTGCCTGTGGCGAGGTAGACCTCGTCGACAATCACCAGCAAGTCTGTCTGGACGTTGCATTGATAGAAGCGAACGGCTTCCGCAACGCATTGTCCTGACCGGTTCATGAACGTGGTGGGCTTCATCAGCAGGGCTTTTTCACCGCCGATGATTGCTTCCACAGTCAGAGCCGAAAACCTTGACTTGGCAATCCTCCCCATGTCTCCCCCCGAGCCCCCACCAAACTTTGCAACCAGTCGATCCACCACCATGAAGCCAGCGTTGTGCCGCGTCATGTTGTATTGCGAACCGGGGTTGCCGAGGCCGATGAGGAGTTTCATAGGGAGGCACTAGGGGCTAAGCACTGGGCACTGGCAGAGGACTTTGGTTTTCGAAAGCTGGTAGCGAATACCAGTTTCTTTGCCAGTGCCCGGTGCCTGATGCCCAGTGCCTTCTTCTTACTTCTTCGCCGCGCCTCCTGCCGCGGGTTTGGCGCCTGCTGCTGGCTTCGCGCCGGCGGCTGGTGCCTTTGCGTCCTTGGCTGGTGCAGCGCCCTTCGCGCCAGGGGCCGCTGCGGCTTCGCCGTCGGCGGGCTTCTTGGCGGTGAGCACTTCGGGACCGGCGGTCGGATCGACGGTTGTGGCTTCGGCAACCTTCTCTTCGGCCTGGATGACGATTTGCGCGACCATGGCGTGCTTGTCGGTCATCAGTTTGAAGTTTGCGCTGGGCCACTTCACTTCCTGCGCCGTGATGCCGTGGCCCACGTCGAGGTCATCGATGCGGACTTCGACAAAGTCGGGGATTTCCTGCACGGGACATTCGACTTCAAGCACCGCGTTGGGGTGCATGAGAATCGCGCCGGCTTGCTTCAAGCCTTTGGCTTCGCCCAAGAGGTGAATCGCCACGCGGGTGCGCACGCGGTCGGTCAGCGTGACGCGTGCCATGTCTACGTGGACGATGTTGTTGCCCAGGTAATCAAACTGCAGATCGCGCAGGAGCACCATCTGGCCTTCGTCTGTGTTCTTAACGCCCGGGAAGTCAAGGCGGAAGACTTTCTCGCCCTTCTTGATGTGGGCGATGGCTTCTTCTGCGTTGAGCAGAATGGAAACGGGTTCCTTCCCGCGGCCATAGACGACGCCGGGCAGTTCGCCCTTGTCGCGATAGCGTTGGGAATACCGCGAACCAAGGCGTTCGCGGTGCTTGGCGGTCAACATTGGGGTTTTCTCGTGCATAATCGACTCCTATCTGGTACTTGAACAATGATTGAAAACTACTTGGAAAGGTATTTGGAACTGGGCACTGGGCATTGGCAAAGGCACTTGGCGTTCACACCGTGATTGAGAAGTTGAACCTTCTTCACCAATGCCTGATGCCCGATGCCTTCTTCATCTCTTTGCCCCCGCCGTTTTGTTGAACAGAGCGCTCACGCTCTGGTTGTTGTGGATTCTGAAGATCGCTTCGCCCACCATTTGTCCAACCGACAGATGCACAAGGCGATCTGCGAGGGGTTTGCAGCGGGGTTGGAGCGGCACCGTGTCCGTTACGACGATTTTGCTGATCGGGCTGTTGAGGATGCGATCAACCGCGCTCCCCACGAACAATCCGTGCGTCGCGGCGGCCAAGACTTCGCGGGCGCCCTTTTCCATCACAAGCTTTGCGGCTTCGCAGATGGTGCCGGCGGTTGAGATCATGTCGTCGAACATGAGGACGGTTCGGCCTTCGACGTCGCCGATGATGTGGCTCATGGACACGAGGCTGCCTGAGATGCGGCGTTTGTTGATGATGGCGAGTTCGCCGCCCAGGAGGTTGGCCATGCTCTCGGCGACTTTGACATTGCCGACGTCGGGGCTGACGAGGCAGAGCGCGGGGAGTTTGTCTTTTTGCTTGCTGAAGTAGTCGACGAAAACGGGTGTTGCAGAGAGGTGGTCCACGGGTAAGTCAAAGAAGCCCTGGATTTGCGCGGCGTGCAGGTCAATCGCGAGCACCCGGTCTGCGCCGGCGCTGGTCACGAGGTTTGCGACGAGTTTCGCGGTGATGGGCACGCGACCTTCGTCCTTGCGATCCTGGCGGCCATATCCAAAGTACGGAATCACGACGCACACGCGACCCGCAGATGCGCGGCGGAGGCAGTCGATGAACACCAGCAGTTCCATGATGCAGTCGTTGACGGGTTCGCCCGTCGAAATGACGACGTAACAGTCGCGCCCGCGAACGTCTTCGTCGAGTTTGACGATGAGTTCGCCGTCGGGGAAGGGGATCGTGCGGGCGAGGCCCATCTCGATGCCCATGTGACCACACACGCGCTTGGTGAGATCGACGGAGTGACGTCCTGCGAAGACTTTGAGGCCGGTATAGATGGACGAGCTTGCCATGCGGGGGTCCTTGAACTCAAAGCGTTTAAACGAAAAGTGAAAGAATCGAAAACTAAGACACAGTTGTGATCAACAAACTCTCGCGGTCGCTCCTTTCGCTTCGTTACTTCGTCATTCTCTTGCAGAATATTGCATCCACCTTTGCCAAGTCTTCTGGTGTGTTGATGCTGAGGACGTCTTCAGGCGGGACGGCATCCACCACTTCCACACGCTTTCCTTCCTGCATGAGGAGCGCGGGAACGTCGGTCAAGTAGTACTCGTTGGTGAGGGCGTTGCGGGTGACTTTGGGGAGGGCGCCGAACAAGGCTGCGGCGTCGAAGCAGTAGTAGCTTGGGTTGACTTCGCGGATACTGAGTTGGTCGGGCGTGCAGTTTTTCTGCTCGACGATCGCGACGAACTTGCCCTGCTTGTCGCGGTAGATGCGGCCATAGCCGCTGGGGTCTTCGATGATGCTGGTTGCGAGCGTGGCGCTTGCGTTGTTGGAGGTGTGGCGATCTGACATCGCGCGAAGCGTTGCGGCGCGAATGAGGGGACCGTCGCCGCAGAGAACGAAGAGCTTGTGGCCTTGCTCACTCGCTTCTTTCTTGAACGCACCAGCGGCACACTGCACGGCGTGGCCTGTGCCGAGTTGTTGATCTTGTACTGCAAATTCGACTTGGCCTTTGGCGGCATAGTCCTTGAGCGCCTCGCGGACAAGTTCTTGTTTGTGGCCCACGATGACGACAATGCGAGAGCAACCCGCGGCGAGGCATGCATCGACGACGCAGCAGACCATCGGGCGGTTGCCGATGGGGAAGACGACCTTGGGCAGGTCGCTGCGCATGCGTGTGCCCTTACCAGCACCGAGGATGATGGCGGTGGTGCTCTTGCCTGTATTGTGGCTTGAGCTTTGGCTGGTGTTTGAACTGTGTTGCACCATCGACTTGTGGAGTCGAGGCCGAAGGCTTGAGAGCGGCGTGAACGACGGGTGAAAAAAGCAGGGCGACTAGGATTCGAACCTAGGCAAACAGGACCAAAACCTGCTGTGCTGCCATTACACTATCGCCCTGTGTCAAGTCAGTGAAAAACAATCGTTCAGGGCCGCACATCCAACACTTCGGCGACGAAACCAAACTCCCTTGCACTGTGCCGAGGGAGGTAAAGCGTTTCGCTCTTGAAAGCGTTGCGCCAACCACCAGACTCGGCCCGCCCCCCGATGTACTGCTTGTACACAGAGAAAGGCGAAGACCACAAAGCCAACCACAAACGCGGTGCTGGTTAACTGTGCGGTCCAAGCACTTCTGAAAGAAGTACGAAGGGCACACAAGTCGGTGCGGCAGCCGCGGCACGAGCCAGACTCCTCAAGCGGCCTCGCGGCGTTTCGGGGCTCTGACAGGAGTTTGGACGATTGTTGAGCCGCGGGATTGGTCAAAGACCATCACAAGGCAACGATTCGCCCATCCCCGCCCCTCCCCACTCCGTCCCGAATTGCAATTGCTTGCTCGGGGCGGGGGGTCCGTGACGGAGGACTCCGATTCGTCATGGTAGGTGCCGGGCGGAGGAGATTCAATGTTGCACGGGGCGGTCCTTGGTCCTGAGTCCTTAGTCCTAGGTTGAGCAATTTCGCTAGTCGCGGCTGGCCTCGAACGTATAAGCAGGCCATACCCATCATCCCCAACACAACCCAATCATCGTTCACCATTTCCAAACCGGCGTTTTTCGTCCTATCCTGCAAGTTCCCACCCTTCGGTCCCCATATCTCGACTTGTTCTGGAACCGACACACAGGTGAATCGGTATCGAGAAGACCGACGGGATGGGAGCGGCTGAGTCAGAACCAAGGACTCAGGACGCGTAGGACTGCTTTTTTCCGTTCCCTTTCCTGAAAGGCTCCCCGTGCAGGACACGTTTGCAATATTGGGAATGACTTTCTCCGGCTTACACCACGCGACTCTCGGCGCGACGGCAGAACCCATGACGCTGGTTTCCTACTGGAAGCCCGTCGTCCTGATGATCCCGTTTGTGCTGTGGGCGTGGTATGTCTCTCGCATCCTCGACAAGCACGCCTCCCGCTTTGTCCTGCCGCGCGAAAAGTACAACGCGATCCACTTGTTCATCGCGCTGGGCGCGATGCTGATCGCGTTCCTCATGCCCTTCAAGGGCATCGGTGCGTTCTTCGCCGCGTTCGGGATGCTGGTTGTCGTGTTCCTCGCGGACATTCTGACGTTCATCAGCATCCACAACAAGGACGAGCGCGTTCCGGAAAAGTTCCGGATCAACTTCATCGAGTCGATCATGAAGCCGCCTGCGGACGCGGAAGCGAAGAAGAAGGCAAAGGCGGCGAAGACGCTCGCGGGCAAGGCGGAGTACATCATCAAGGCACCCGACAAGGCGCTTATCGCAGTCCCGGATCCTGAGACCCCCGAGTTCCAGACGCGCCTGGCGAGCGAGGCGTTGCTGCAGAAGATGCTGATGCAGCGCGCAACGCAGATCGAACTTTCGCCCACCGGCAAGGACAACGCGTATCGCCCGGCGTTCCTCATCGACGGGATCGTGACGCAGGGCGATCCGATTCCCGGTGCAGAAGCGCAGAAACTCATCGACTTCTGGAAGACCGCCGCAAAGCTCGACCTCAACGAGCGCCGCAAGAAGCTGCAGGCTGAGGTGTCGATCGAGAAGGAAGAACTGCGTCGCAAACTGCGCGTGACGACGATCGGCACGCAGGCCGGACAGCGCTTGACCATGCTCATCGACCCGGAAAAGGCCGTGGTTCGCGGCGCGGGCGAAATGGGCCTGCTGGATGCACAGAAGGCAGAGTTTGAGACGTTCACCAAGTCCAGCGGCGGCATCATTCTGCTCGCATCGCCGCCTGATGGCGGGCGGACAACGACGTTCTACACGATCATTCGCATGCACGACGCGTACACGAGCAACGTGCAGACGCTCGAGATGGACCCGCAGGCAACGCTCGAAGGTGTCAAGCAGAACAAGTTTGATCAATACGCCGAAGGCCCCGAATACAGCACAACCGTTCGCTCGCTCCTGCGACGCGACCCTGACGTGCTGGGCGTTGCGGAAGTTCCCGACGCCAACACGGCGAAGGAAGCCGCGAAGGCCGACATCGAGCGTGCTCGTCTCTACG
>CAZEZV010000172.1:0-8839 GCA_964516725.1 uncultured Phycisphaeraceae bacterium | reverse complement strand
GGTTCTTGACGACCTGCTCGAGCGTTGCGAAGAGTCGTTTGTTGAGGTCTGGATGGTCCGGGAAAAGCGCGCGTGTGTCCGGGTGCTTCTCGGACAGCTGCCGCAGCACCTGCGCGACCAAGGCGGGGCCGCAGGGCCTCATCCAATCCAGGCTTTGCCGAACTCTCTGCACGCGTGGGCGTTCCATTGCGGTGATATCGACGTGCATTGATCGATCATGCACACAACAGCCGCGGCTTGAAACAATGTCGTAGTCCGCGATTCATCTGCGCAACCAATGCCAACGCGCACAAGCATTGCACCCCTGCGGCGCGGGCCGGTTGTGACGCGCGTACGACCTGCACCCGCGGTGAAACCGAGCAGAGAGCAGCTTTTCCCTTGAAATCCGGCGTCACTGCGGTACGTTGTGTCTTCGCAGGCGCAAACGCTGCGGGTGTCGAACGTGTGTAAAATCCAGACCATGCGCTCACGGATTGTCCAAGCCAACCCCGCGCAGCAAAGCCGCGCACGGCCCGAAAGCCGCGGTGCGCCCAAGCGTCCGCAGGGAAGGCCCGGTACCATCCCGCCAGCCCAACCTTCAGCCCATTCGTGGAGAACCCATGTCCGACCGCTACAAAACCATCCTCCTCTTTGGCCCACCCGGCGTCGGCAAGGGCACACAGGGCAAAGTCCTCTCGAAGATTCCCGGGTTCTTCCACAGTTCAACCGGCGACATCTTTCGCAACCTTGACGCGAGCAGCGAGCTTGGTCGTTTGTTTTTTCAATACTCCAGCAAGGGTGAACTCGTCCCCGACGATATCACCATGCGCATCTGGAACCAGAACCTGTACGCCAACTCGATCCTGGGACTCTTCAAGCCGTACGCCGACCTGCTCATCCTGGACGGCTTACCCCGCAGCATCAACCAGGCCCAGGGCCTGTATCGCTACTGCGATGTGCTGAAGGTCATTCACCTTGTCTGCAAGGACAAGGAGGCGTTGTTTGACCGCATGCGCAAACGCGCGATGAAGGAAAACCGCGCCGACGACGCAAAGCCCGATGTCATCCGCCGGCGCTTTGAGGTGTATGAGAACGAGACCAAGAGGGTGTTGGAGTTTTACCCCGCCGAAGACATCGTGGAAGTCAATGCGATGAACTCGCCTGCGGAGGTGCTGCACGATATTCTGGGTGGATTGGTGCAGATGCAGGATGCGCACTTTAATAAGGGTGAGGCGGAGGAGTAGTTTTTGTGCCACCGACAACGGCTTTGCGTTGTCGGTGGTGAGCCTCGCGAAACTGCTTATCGCAACAAAGGCAAGACAGCACGCATAATCCAGCATCGGTAGTAGTCATGCCGTATGTCTCCGATGGAACTTTTGGTCCTGTCACGCTGGTGATTGTAAGCGCAATCGCACTTGGCACGCTCTGGTTGACGCTCTTGCTATCGCGTGATTTCCGCAAGATGATTCACTCTCGCATCTGCCAGTGGTTTCTGAAGAAAATCCACACCTGCCGCTGGTTGCTCCGCGCGTCGCTTCTGTTGTTCATCGCCCTTTGGATATTCGCAGGCTACTACGACCTCGGCTGGCGGGCACACCCGCGCAACTACATCATCCTCGAACGCGGTTTGTTCTATGTGTTGTACGACAAGGGTTTCATGGGCATTGGTCCATACTGGACCACCGACTGGGTCTTTACATTTCGGCGTCATCACATGGGACCAAGTCTCTGGGCAGGCCTTGACCTCGCAACCGATCTAGGCGGCTTCGGCATCCCGCTCTGGCTCTTCGGCTACTCGCTCTTCCTACTGAGTTTCATCCCCGCTCTCACCCGGCACGCAACCACCCGCCGCAGATTTCCCATCGGCAACTGCAACCGCTGCGGCTACGACCTCGCCGGCCTCTCCACCAAAACCTGCCCCGAGTGCGGCACATCTCTTTCGCCGGACGACAGCCCCGCCGCCCCAATGCAGCAACCCACAAAGCGGTAGCGGTCGTGCCACCGACAGTGCTTTGATTGTCGGTGGAAGTTGGGTCAACACATTCCAAGTATTCCGGACCACACAGATTACCGACGACCGACAATCAGAGCATTGTCGGTGGCACGCGACCGCCATACCATCAAGTGCTGGCCCCATCGTCTAGCCCGGCCTAGGACGTTAGGTTCTCATCCTAAAAACTGGGGTTCGAATCCCCATGGGGTCATTGATTCGCCCTGCACGCGAGTGCAGGGTGTTTCTTTTTTTGCGGGTCACAAATGAGCAAGATGCGGGATCAACGCGATAGTGCGCTGCAGTGCGGCACAACGCATTGGTGTGCTCGTGCGTGGCGAGATGAGGTGACGGACTTGGCGAAGGAGGCGGGGTATTCGAGGTTGCCGAGGCGGTTAGATGGGCAGCACTGCTGGACTTTGTCTTGAGTTTTCGCAAAGACATTAAGAGCACAAAGGAAGAAGTAGGATTCCATCTCGCTGGAGCGATTCGGCGGGATTCGTCTCTCTGCCTCGAAGTTTGGCTTGCGTCAACGTTAACGGTACGGGTCACCATTCGTCATACTCTTGCGTGTGGACTTCAAGCAGGGCATGTTGGAGTTGCGGGTGATCTTTCGATCGCTGCCGGAGTTTGATCAGGCTTCCATTGATCGCAACGGCTACGGACATCTGCCGCATGAGCTTGTCGTGACGGGGGCAAAGCAACTGAGTTTGTTCCTTCGGGGCGAGTCGGACGATGTTTCGCCGGAGCATGTTTGTTGGGCGGTTGATGAGTTGGCTTACACAACTGATCGAACCGAATTTCTTCCTCGTGCGATTGGTGTTCTCGCGCTGGCCCAGTTGTGCATGTACGCGGTGAATACCAAACACGGCCGGGGTTCTCCTACGGTTGAACGAGTTTGCGAAGATGCTGCGATTGCGTCGACGCACTGGCCGGGCGAAGCGCTTCGATCTGCGGAGCGAGTGCTGGCGTGGGTTGCGACGGGACTTTCGAGTGCGAGTCAGTCTGAACTTGAAGCGATTGCCGTTGCGCGAGGCGTGATGAGGGGCGCCGCACGCGTTCATGATGCCGAGCATTCAGCGGATACATGTCGAGACAAGTTGCGTGTACTTCGGGATAGTGTGGAAACACGATTCAAAAGGCTCGATGATCAGGATGGGTTGAATGAATGCGACTGAGCTCGCTATCAGTCGATGCACTTACGTGGTGCGAGAGATGGAACGAAGAACTGAGATTCGTCGCGGCACTTGAGTGTGGTGCGCGATGTTGGTACTTGCACCACTACGTGGTGCTGATTGTTTTTCTTGAAGTGGTCCGGGGGTGGCGCTCGCAGAGCCTCGCTTCACCCCCGGCTACTGGCTTTCACGGCTTCGCCGTGAGAGAGGTGAAGGTGAAGAGCGGTTGATTGTGGTAGCACCAAGCCCTCCCTGACGGTCGGGCTGCATGCTACATGCAGGTGTGCAATGCGGCGATCAGGCGGTCGACTTCTTCGTGGGTGTTGTAGTGGGCGAAGCTGGCGCGGATGACGCCGTCGTTTGGATCAAGGCCGATGGCTTCGCAGAGGCGGTAGGCGTAGAAGTTGCCGTGTTTGATTCCCAGGCCTTGTTCGTTGCAGGTGTGGGCGATGGACTTGGAGGAGCGGCCTGTTGTCGAAACGAAGCTGATCGTGCAGACGCGGGAGGAGTCGGCGGCTGTGGGGCCGATGATGCGGAAGGCGGGTTGCTTCACGAGCCATTCCATGAAGTGTTTTTGGAGGTCGTTTTCGATGACTTCGAAGTCTTGGAAGGCGCGTTCGACGATTGCCCGAGGTTCGGGTGGGTGCGGGACGCCTCCCCACGCACGCGCGGCTTGGGACATGTACTCTTCGAGGGCGGCGATGCCGGCGCAACTCTCATGATTTGTGCCGCCGAGTTCAAACTTGCGCGGGACTTCGGATTTGGGAATGAAGTAGTGATTGGGGCCGGTGAGTTGCGCCATTGCTTCGGCTTTGCCGAACATCGCGGCGGCGTGGGGGCCGAAGACTTTGTAGGTGCTGTAGACGTACCAATCAGCGTCGATGGCGGCGACGTCGATTGCGCGGTGCGGGGCGCAGGCGACGCCATCGACGATGACGCGGGCGTTGGGTGCGTGTTCGCGGACGAGTGCGGTGATCGCGGCGGCGTCGACGATTTCGCCCAGGATATTGGAGACTTGCGGGAAGGCGACGATGCGGGTGCGGTCGCTCAGAAGTGATTTCAATGCGGCGATGCGGCCGGGACTTTGTGCGCTTTCGACTTGCTCGCCGAACATGGTTGCGCCGCCGATTTTCCAAGTTTTTATCTCGATGCCAAACTTGGCGAGGCGGGCCCATGGGCCGAAGTTGCTTTCGTGTGCGGTTTCGCAGAGGACGACTTCATCGCCCGGCGAGAGGGTGTCGGCGTAGCAGTCGGCGAGCATGCGGCAGAGTTGGGAGGTGCTGGGGCCGATGATGACGGAGGAGGCACTGGGGGCTGGGCACTGGGCACTGGCAGAGGCGTTTGCATGCTCGTCACCCTTGTTCGCTCGTTCGCGTGTTCGCTCGTTCGCTTCGCTCCCCGCCTCCCCGGCGTTCATAAACACGTTGAGATAGTCGTGGGCTCGCTTTACGGTTGCGCTGGCGCGTTTGCTTTCGGGGTACTCAGCGCCGGTTTGGGCGAAGTTTTCCCTGAGGTATCGCGACATCGCGTCGATGACGACGGCGGGGAGTTGGGAGCCGCCGGCGTTGTCGAGGAAGGCGGTGCGCGATTGGGTTGCGGGGAAGAGGGCGCGGAAGGGGTTGGTTTTGACTGGCGACAGCGTGGGCATTGCAGACAGTATGAAAGAAAAACGCAGACCGAAGGTGGTCTGCGTTTGATTCGATGAATGTGAGTTGTGAGGACTTACTTCTTGAAACTCTTGTCCGGCGTCTTGGGCACGGGCGGGATTTCAACGGGTTTTGCCGCGATTTCTTTCTTCAGGTAGTCCACAGCGGCTTCGATCTGGCGATCTTTGCCCATGAAGGTTTCGTGGGGGAGGTTGTCGACGGTGATGTCGGGTTCGACGCCGTGGCCTTCGACGAGCCAGTTGCCTTTTTCGTCGAAGACGCCGAACTCGCCGGCACTTGCGAGGCCTCCATCGACCATGGTGTTGCTCGATGTGAGCCAGATTTCGCCGCCCCAGGTGCGGGTGCCGATGACTTTGCCCAGGCCGAGGCGTTTGAAGCCTTCGGCGAAGGCTTCGCCGTCGCTGGCGGTGCGTTCGTTGATGAGGCAGCACATGTGGCCTCGGAAGGCGAACTGCATGTTCCAACTATTTGCTCGACCTGCGTGCTGGTTCCAGAACATCCAGGCTTTGCGTTGGAGGCGAGAGAGGAGCCAACTGTCGATGTTGCCGCCCCGGTTGTCGCGGACGTCAATGATGAGGCCTTTGCGGTTGTAGACGGGGTAGAAGTCGCGGGCGAATTCGCTGAAGTTGTCGTTGCCCATGGCGCGGAGGTGGATGTATCCGATGTCGCCACCGCCGAGCTTCTCGACCATGTTGCGGCGCTCAACTTGCCAACTGCGGTAGCGGAGGTTGGCGTCGTCGCCTGTGCCCATCGGTTTGACGATGACATCTCGCTCGCTTGCAGGAGTGTCCCCCACTGCCGGCGACTTCACGTGTAGCAACACTTGTTTGTTTGCTGTTGTGCGAAGCAGGCTTGCAGGATGCGCAACGCTCATCACGTTGACGCCGTTGATCATGGTGATGACGTCGCCGGGTTTCATTGAGACGCTGGGCTCGAGCAGCGGCGAGCGGAGTTGGGGTTCGTCGGGGTCGGCTTCGTAGATGCGCCGAACGCGCCAACCGCCCGCGTCTGGATCAACGACCAAGTCTGCGCCGAGATAGCCGAAGGTGATTTGGTCGTCGCCGGTGCGGATGTCGCCGCCGTTGACGAAGTGGTGCAGGGCGGAGAGTTCGCCGGTCATTTGGGCGAGAAGGTCAGCGAGTTCGCGGCGGTCGCGGACGCGTTCGACGAGGGGCATGTATTTTTGGAGGACGGCGTTCCAGTCAACGCCGTGCATGTTGCGGTCGTAGAAGTAGTCGCGGAGGAGGCGCCAGGCGTCTATGTACATCTGACGCCATTCGTCGCGCGGCGTGACGCTGAGTGTCCAACCCGAAGTATCGACAATGGACTTGTCGTCGAGTTTGGCTTCGCCGTCACCTGCGTCGACAACGTGAAGGCTGTCGCCTGAGTGGATGAGGATCTTCTTGCGATCTTGTGAGATAAGCGCGGCGCGAATGCCGCCGGCGACGGTTTTGGCTTCGGGCTTTTGATTGGTGATTTTGAGGACTTTGAGGGTTGAGGCTTCGGCGCCGGCGTCGAAGCTGTGCCAGTAGAGCGTGTTTTCGCCGGCGAAGAGGTTGGAGTAGTTGCCTGCGGGGACGGGGACGATGTCGATGCGGGACATCAGGCCATCGGCATCGATGATGACGGGGTCTTTCTTGTCTTCCTTTGAGTCTGGCTTCTTTTCTTCCTTCTTGGCTTCGTCAGGCTTGGCTTCGCCTTCGGCTTTCTTCTTTTCTTCTTCTTTCTTTTTGTCTTCTTCCTTTTTCTTCTCTTCTTCCTTCTTGGTCTCTTCTTGCTTTTTCTTCTCGACTGCCCAGACTTCGTCGTCGGCTTGGAAGGGGTTGCGTTCGCCCCTCTTCAGCGTCAGTTGGTAGATGCGGGTTTGTTTGTCGAAGAAGGGTTCGGGGGCGCGGGGGCCCCAGGGGGAACCGACGACGCTGCGGAGGGTGCGGTCGCTCAGGAAGTAGAGGAACTTGCCATCTTTGCTCCACGTCGGCGAGTAGCTGTCGTAGCGATCGCTGGTGGCTTCGAGAGTTTGCTTGGTGGTTGGGTTGTAGATTTTGACCTGCACGAACTGATTCGCGCTTGGGGAGGTGTAAGCAAGCCATTGACTGTCGGGGCTCCAGGAGAGCCAGTCGAGGTTGTCGGTTTGGTTTTCTTCGATCAGGGTGTTGGTGCCTGCGTCGACATCGAAGACCCAGAGGCGCAGCAATTTATCGGTGTGAGCGATTTTCTTGCCGTCGGGGCTGGGTTTGCTTTGCCATCGCACAGTCGCGCCATCTTTGGTGAGTTGCTTCACTTCGCCGACGCCGTTGGCTGGGAGTTGCGCGAGTTCGAGCTCGCCTGATTCGTCGCTGATGGCGATGAGGGTTTTGCCATCGCTGCTGAAGCGCGCGTCGCGGTAGCGGATGGCTTCGCGCGTGTCGGCTTCGAGGCTGCGGCCTTGCTTGACGGGGAAGACGAAGACTTTGCCACGGGCGGTGATAACGACGCGATCGCCATCGGGCGAGATCGCGAAGCTGCTCATGGCGTCCATGGGTTTCTTGACCCAGCGCTCGCGAGTGTGGTCCATGTCGCTGGTAAGTTCGATGTTGAGTTTGGTGTCTTTGTTGGTGGCGAGGTCGTAGGTCCAGAGGTCGGCGCCGAGTTGGTACACCGCCGCGTTTCCAGCGAGGCTGGTCATGCCGATGTCAAGGTCTTGGTGTTTCGTGTGCTGCTCGAGGTCGGAGCCGTCGGTTTTCATGCTCCAGAGGTTCATGCGGCCGCTTCGATCCGTCGTGAAGACGATGCGTGGGCCGCTCTCGCTGTTCCAGAAGTGCGGACGTTTGCTCGTGCCGGTGTAGTCGGCAGTAAGCGCGATAGCTTCTGAGCCTTTGGCCCAGCCCATTACACCTGATGCGTCCTTCGACGGCAGCGCGAAGCGCCAGAGGTTTTGGGCGGTACCACCTTTGTAGCGGTCGGTGTGGCTGCCTTGCATTGGCAATCGCGTGAAGACGAGTTCGCTGCCCGAGAAAAACTCGGCGTCGTCGCATTGGTCGAGCGGAATGACATCGCGCACGCCGGTTTCGATGTTGAGCATGTTGGTGCGCGAGCGCGGCATGGTTGTGTGTGCGCCGGTGGACCAGAGAATGGTTTCATTGCCCATCCAGCCGACGAAGTTGATGCGGCTGCCGCCATCCCAAGTGCGGCGAGTGGGAAGGCCGCCGGTGATGGGCATCGAGTAGATTTCGACTTGGCCTTCGTAGGAGCCGACGAAGGCGATGGTCTTGCCGTCAGGAGAGATAGCTGGGAGTTCTTCGATGCCTTCGTGTGACGTGAGGCGCGTGGCTTTGGCTGGCGCGCTTTTGCTGGCTTCGGCGAGGCTGACTCGCCACAGATCGCCTTCGGCGACGAAGAGAAGCGTGTCGTTTCGCAGCGCGGGCATGCGGTAGTAGCCGAGGGTGTCGGGAAGGCTCACGCGGGCTTGGGGGAGGTCGGCGCGGGCGGCGGGGGCAGGGGCGAACTTAGCGTCGCTTTGGGCGAGGGTGGATGCTGCGATGTAGGCACAAGAGCCGGCGATGAACAGGAAATGAGACAGGCGAGACGTGCTACTCATGGGGCCTCCGGAAGCCGCGTGCAGGGGCGGCGGGAAGATTCAAAGACGGGGGAGAGAGCGTAGACGGGGTGAGTGGGAAGGGGGTGGGTGCGGTGTAGATTGGGGAGAATGCGCTGGTGGTTCAGGGGAAGTTGTTTTTGAACGCAGAGGTCGCAGAGAGCGCAGAAAAGAAAGTCGCTTCCTTCGCCCCTCCGGGGCTCTGATGTTTGGGAGACTCTTACCACGGGCGGGCAAAGCCCCGCCCGTGGCTACACCCCTACGACCCTCCGGGTCTAAGACCGATGGTGCGATGCGATGAGCGTTTCCGATGATGGAGACAATGGAATGTAAACCTCTCTACCCTTGTTGATGCCTTCAGAATCACACAAGCGAGATAGTGGCGTGCCGCGGGCGCACTTGGTGCAGGTGGCCATTGCTTGGGAAGGCAAGGCCGCGAATCACGAGCAGGTGC
>CAZEZV010000171.1:0-8841 GCA_964516725.1 uncultured Phycisphaeraceae bacterium | reverse complement strand
CAACCATGAACGCTAAGAAGACGTGTACGGTGAAGCCGGTGCGCGCGTCGCGGGTCTTGGTGCCGACCGCGGTTTGGCCGGAACTTGCTGAGCCGCCGCCGAACGCGGCGGCGAGACCGCCACCCTGCGGCTTCTGAATGAGAATCGCGAGCACCATGAAGACGCTGACGACGATGAAGAAGACGAGCAAGCCGCCGGTTGCCCAAGTGGGCCATTCGGCGAGCGTGAGCGTGTTCAGCGTCAACATGTTCAACGAGTCGGTACTCATGCAGTGCAATCCGGAAAGTGAGATTGGAGTCTCCAAACAACATCCGTACGCGATTTGCGTGTGGAGAAGGTGATAGTAGCGCGGCGGGTGTTCGGAATCCGTGCCAGCAATCGCGTGGAAATTGATGCCGTTGAATCTTTGATACCCGGATTAGTCTGGGCGAGATTGACACAATGTGCTGGTCCCATCAATCTGCCTTAAAGCAGGCAGATTGATGGCACGACCGCGCATTCAGCCGATACCATCGCCCGCGACTTAGCCGCTCAACGACTGATACCACGAGATGGGACTTCCACCGGCACCTCAACCCGACCTTGAATCCCTTTCTGACGGGGGCGATGCGCAAGACTTGGCACTTGTGGCACGCATCCGTGCGGGTGAAAATGCCGCGTGGTCGGAACTGATCACGCGGTATCAGGACCGCCTGTTTTCCGTGTGTTTGCGGATGGTACACAACCGGGACATGGCGGCGGACCTGACTCAGGACGCGTTTGTCAAAGTGATTCGGGGCATCGACACTTTTGATGGCCGGGCCAAGTTCTCAACGTGGGTCATTCGCGTCACGATGAACGTGTGTTTGAGCAAGTTGAGGTCCGAGAAACTGCGAAAGCATGCGAGTCTTGACGCCGCGCCTGCGGGTCAGGATGATGATGCGGGGTGGCGGAATCGGGTGGGGTCGTCAAGTCTTCAGGCTCGGGAACCGTTTGGCGATTCGGAGGTCCAACTGCGTGAGGAACGCACCCGCGTGCTCAAGGGGCTATCCAAGCTCGACCCGGATCAGCGTGCGGTGCTCATCCTTGCGGACTGTCAGGGTCTGCCGTACGAACAGATCGCCGAATCGCTTGGCGTTGCCGTCGGCACCGTCAAGAGCCGGGTCTTCCGGGCCAGGACGGCGCTGCGTGAGATTGTTGAACAACTTGGTCGTGTGTAGTGTTCTCTTCTGAATTTTCGCTTTTCGTTTTTTTCTTCTTCTCTTCCCCGTTCGCTGCTCCCCTTTCTCCCCGTGCCCTCCAACCACAACAACTCCCACAAGCCACTCCCTCTTTCCGAGGATCAGTTGTGCGATTGGATCGACGGCAATCTGTCGGACGAGCAGGCGTCTCGCTTGCTGGCGGCATCGGGACGGTCTGACTTGAACGATCGCGTTGCGCAGATGCAGCTGCAGAAGGCGGCGTTGGCGAGTGTGCCTGTGGAACGTGCTCCGCGCGACTTGCATGATCGCACGATGGCGGCGCTGGAGCGCGAAATGTTGCTGGGGGCGGTTGAAGAAGAACGCAGCAGCAACGGCAGCACGCCGTCGCTGCGGCTTGTGTCGGATCCTGATGCTGCGTCGCTGTCAAAGGCTCGCGCGGAGCGCACACGCAAGGCGCTGCCGGGATTGGCGATGGCGGCGGGGCTTTTGCTGGTGGTGGGTGGGACGACGTACTTTGTGGCGCAGACGATCAGCCTGAGTCGGAAGCCTTTGGCGCAGCCGTCGATTGCGCAGAGCAACACGCAGCAGCCGTCGCCGATTGATTTGAGCGCGGCGACTGAAGTTGCGATGGACGACGCGAAGAACGAAGCCGGGATGATGAAGTCGTCCACGGATGCGCCGGGTGCAGCGCTTTCGCGGGCGGCCGACTCGTCATTCGCGGGCGCGGCGCGTGAGGCGGCGACGGAGCCTGTCACGGTTGCGCTTGATCGGGCGGCGGAGCTTGCGTCAGAGGGGCGGCTTGCGATTCGCGTGTTGTCGGATGATCTTTCGGGGCTCAAGACCTTTGAACAGGTCGGCAGCAACGGCGTGCAGCGTGCTTGGCGCGTACAGAAGGACGTGCCGGCGCAAGTTGTCGCGAGCGTTTTGCCTGCGGCGTTCCCGGCTGGCTCAAATGAGAGTTTGATGAACGATCCGCGGATGCTTGCGTCGGAGATCGTGACGCCTTTGGCAGGCTTTGGCGCGGCGTTCGGTTCGAACATCTTTGCGGCGGCGTCAAGTCCGCAGACCGGCGATGCCTCGTCGATCTCCAGAGTGCGCGCGAGTTACCTTGTCACGATTCCAGCGACGGAATCAGGGCTTGATGTGCTGCGTACGACGCTCCGCAACCGTCTGCGCGGCGTGGTGGAGTTTATTGAGTTGCCTGCGGCGGTCGCAACGCAGGCGGCGGACAACGCCCGCGATGCGCTGTGGTGGATGCAAGCGCCTAACCAGTGGACACCGAAGGCGACGATTCCGTTGCTAGTAGCGAAGCCGTAAGAAAATCACCACGGTGGGAACACGCAGAGAACATTCTCCCCCAGGGTTTGGCACCATTCCAATTCTCTTCTGCAGGCTGGGGCGACGCGTCAACAAATCAGGATGGTTGTCTCCTCGGCTGTAGGTATCCATTCGACTTGCACCACACCCAACAAACTGGCCTGAAAACATCAAAAACCCCTTCGTCGTTCGAATAATACATGTTGTGATACGACGTATTCGCAGCAAATGCACGAGGCAATGGCCCAATTGCAACCGGCCTGTTATCTCGCTGTTCTTCATCAAAAACGAATGCGCCTTGAGAATAATCAAAGCAAACACACGCTGCGAGCACATACAAAATTAGACCGATCACTAGCATGTCGCATATCACGACAAACTTCCGGCGAAAGGTCGGATGGGCTGTACCCGCAAACCTGAATTCTTTTTGTGTACATCGTACAAGATTCAAGTGTGATTGTGCCTCCGTTTTATGTCTTTCCTCCGGAATCCGATGGATTACTTCGCCACAGTCATCGGCTTCCACTCTGGCTCTGCAAACTTGAACTGTGTGCGTGAGCCCCGGAGGACGAAGAACGCGACGCGGGTGGGTTGTTCCTTGGCGATGGCTTCCATGGCTTTGCGGTAGCTGGGGATGTCGGTGATGTCGTAGTTGTTGATGCGCTGGATGAGATCGCCTTCGAAGACGCCGGCGAGGCCTGCCCAACCGGCGCGCTCGACACTGGCGACCATCACGCCCTTGATGTTCTCGTCCCAGCGGTTTTCATCCAGGTCAAAGAAAGTCAGTTCGCGAACGGTGATTTCAAAGTCGCGGTTGGAGTCTCGCAGGGCTTCTTCTTGCGTGATGCGGGTGCGTTCGGTTGCAACAGTGATGTCCTTGCTTTCCTTGCCGCGCATCACCGTCAGTTTGGCTTCGCCGCCAATGGACAGCTTGCGCACGGTTCGCTGGAACATGCCCGCGTCCTGCATGGACTTGGGCGCGACGCTTTCGCCGTTGAGTTTGGTGATGATGTCGCCCACCATGAGGCCGCTGTTTGCGGCGACGGTGCGTGGGTAGACGCGTGTGACGCGGAAGCCCATGTTGGAGTCGCCACCGATTTGCTTGGCGAGTTCTTTCAGGACGGGCTGGGTCGCGATGCCGATCCACGCCTTGGGCAGTTCGCGGGGTGGGTCGTCGGGCTTTTCGGGGCGGGGTTTGATGAGCGTCAGTTGGTTTTTGCCGTTGCGGTCGAACTCGATGGTGACGAACTCGGGCATCGGGTCTTGCGTTGCGAGTGCTTTGTAGATGTCCAGCGCGTCTTGCACTGTCTTCACGGATTGACCGTTGATCGACTTGACGATGTCGCCAAAGCCGATCGCGGGCTCGGCGATTTGGGCTGGGCCGCCGCCGCGGATGCCGATGACCAGCGCGCCTTCCTTTGAAACGAGGTTGCGGGCGCGGGCCATTTTGTCGGTGATTTCGGAGAGAGAAATGCCGAACACTCGGAGGGCCATTTCCTTGCCGCGTTCTTTGAGCATTTTTTCGGTGATCGCCGTCGCCTTGCCTTCCTGGTCGCCCCGCTTGTAGGTCATTTCGATGCTGGTGCCCACGGGCTTTTCCGCGATAGCGCGGAGCACGAGCGGGATTTCTTCGGGGAACTTTGCGGAGACTGCTTTACCGTCGATGGCAGTGATGACATCGCCCGCGCGCAGGCCTGACTTTGCCGCTGGGCCATCATCCTGCACGGAGTTGATCAGCACGCCCTGCTCAAATCCGGCTTTTTTGACGCTCTTGAAGTTTGCGCCGATGGTGCTGCGCGTGACTTCGCCCTTGGCGATGAGTTCATCAACGATGCGCTTGGCGAAGTTGCCGGGGTTTGCGAAGCCCAGGCCGCTGCCGCCTCGGGTGTTGATTCCGATGATTTCGCCCTTGAGATTCACGAGCGGCCCGCCGGAGTTACCGGGGAGAATGAGCGCGTCGTGCTGGAGCCAGCGCGTGAAGATGTCGCTGGAGCGATCAAAGTCGAATTCCTGATCCTGGATGTCGTCGCCGCCGAAACTGGTGAAGACACGCTCGGTGTTGGAAATCACGCCCAGCGTGACGCTGCGGTTGAGGCCGTACGGGGCGCCCATCGCGATCACGTAGTCGCCAGGCTCCAATTCGTCGGAGTTGCCGAACTTCGCGACGGGCAGTGGAACGCTGCCGAGTTCCGCGACGTTCAACTTGAGCACCGCGAGGTCGGTCATGGGATCATCGCCCACGAGCGTCGCGGAGACTTCTCGCTTGTCGGCGAGCGTGACTTTGTACGTCTTGCCGTCTTCTATGACGTGGTGGTTTGTGACGACGAGGCCGTCGGACGTGATGATCGTGCCCGAGCCGGTCGACCCACTCTTGCTTTCCTTGCCTTCCCAGAACGACACGCTGATGACGCTGATATTGACGAGGGCGGGAAAGACCTTGTCGCGTGCGGCTTCAATGGTCGCGGTCATGTCGCTGGCGGCGTGCTGGCCGTCGAGGGCGGCTTTCGCGTCAGCCTGTGAGCTTGAATTCGAGCTGGTCGCCGAGTGCGCCCCCGAATGCGCCCCCGATTTCGCCCCATTCTGTGTTCCCTCAGAAGCGTGCCGCGAGTCGGTGGAAGCACACCCCGCCAGCAACATCAACACCGCAACTGCACTCACTCGCCCGTCCATGCGACACACCATGCGAATCTCCTTAGGAACCCCGCGTCTGTGGAACCCGAGCGTAAGCGAGCGGGCCTCCGCTAGTCGTTATCGACATTCTGAAGCCCTGCACTTCCAAGTCTCGCCGATCTTGAGCGATCGCGGCTGAAAAAACTGCAAAGCCCGTCAACGCAGCACGGACGCGGCGTGCGATCGCCGCAAATCCCATGCATTTACTCAGCAATTGAAAACTACTCGCTCCCGATGGCCCAAGTTCAAAAAAGCAGGCTAGAATCAGGCCACATTTTGGGGTATGGTGTAACGGTAGCACGAGTGACTCTGACTCACTTAGTCTAGGTTCAAATCCTAGTACCCCAATTCATGATCAAACCCGTAGCCAACGCGGCTGCGGGTTTTTTTCGTTTTGTCCAAGGTGCCTTCAGTCCCTGCTCATCGGAGATTCAAGGAATTACGAACCACCGTGGTGCGAGCGCGTTACCCACAGCGGAAAGAAGCGCCCGTCCTCACAGCGTTCTCAACACTGAGACAAGTGCCCGTTGATTTTCGCATATGCGGGTGTGCGTGCAAGTTGGGTCACGTGCATGAAACCGGTTGCACTCTTTAGCATGCCCGCTCACCAACATGGCATCTTCGTTGCACGCTTTGAAATAGCGACGCTGCGGCTTTGACGTCGTGCGTCGTTCCGCGTGACTGAAAGTCGCTCGCCGCGTGATGCGGGCGATCAGCTGTGCAGCTTTCAAAGGAGCATGTTTATGAATCGTTCCCGAGTTCTTACTGGTTCACTGTCGTTCGTCGCGCTGGTGTTCGCTGTCGCGCCGTCCCTGGCTCACAACAGCTACTTGACGGCATTCCAAAATCGCTATCCCACTTCGACGCTCTCCGCCCGCATGCAGGCCCGCACGGGATCGTCTTGCAATGTCTGTCACCATCCTGGGGACACCGGCAACTCGGGCAACTGCTACAAAGAGTCGCTCGTCAGTCGCCTCAATGCAGGCCGCACGATCTCGCAGGCGCTGGCGGATGTTGAAAATCTGGACTCGGACAACGACGGTGAGAGCAACTTGGTCGAAATCCTCGCACCGCGCGAAGGTCAACCCGGGCAAGTTGGGTATTCGCCGGGCCTTGTTGGTGCAACCGGCACCGACCCGTGCGGCGCGCCGGGAAATCTCACGGGCCAACTCGAAACCCCGCCCACGGGACCCACCTGCGACTCGATTGACTTCAACAACGATACGAGCTTCTTCGATCCGCAGGACATCGACGCGTTTCTGAGCGTGTACAGCGAGGGTCCGTGCGTTCCCGCAACGGCGACCTGCAACGACATCGACTTCAACAACGATACCAGCGTGTTTGACCCGTGCGACATCACGTCCTTCCTCATCATGTACAGCGAAGGACCGTGCACGCTGTGCGGATAAAAAATCGTCGCGTGAAGAGTGGTGACTTCGACCGCCGCCGCGAAGCAACACCTCAAAGGACCAACAACCCGCGCTGATCGCGCGGGCTGTTCTCGTTTTCCTTGATTGCAGTGGCTTACTTCGCCTTGGCGAAGCACTCCGCCTGCTTCTCCGCGCTCATCGCGCCCCACTTGCCAGCGCAGCCGTTGCAGCAGAAGCCGACCTTGCCGCCTTTGTAGTCGGTGGTCGGGCAGTTGGCGGGCAGGACTTCGCCTGAGAGCGGGCACTTGCTGTTCATCACGCCCATAGCGCCGCTGTGGTGCCGGGTGGATTCGCAGCCTGCGGCGAACAGCGAAAGGCACGCTGCGGTTGCGAGCGTGGCAACGATTTGACGACGAGTCGTCATGAGAATCTCCTTTGTGTCGGTGAACAGTTTGACAAGAACCGTAACGCACGACCCGATGGTCCGCGCAACGAAGTGCAAGGCAGGTTCGCATTTGGTCGTCACGCGGGGGCGCAAGAACCAGTTCAAAGATTGATCAGCGAACCTTCGCCAACCTTGCTTCCTGCTGTGCGCCCGTCATCTGGCTCCATTCTTCTATGCAGCCCTTGCAGCAGAAGCCGACTTTGCCGCCCTTGTGCTCGACAGTCACGGGATTCGCGGGCAACGGGCAGTCGGGCTTCATGGGGCAGCGCGAGTTCATCAGGCCCATATTGCCATGACCTCCTGACGACTGACACCCGGCCGTCATGGCGGCAAAGCAGCCCAGGAGGGCGAGGGGTGTGGCTTTCAACAGAATATCGCGGCGGGTTTGCATGGATTTCTCCGGGTCGGAACAGAATACGGTCCTTGATATTGTACCGGCATCGCCATTGCTACGCGACGGCTGGGCGCTTCTTGTTTTTCGCGAGTGAGCCGGCGCGATTGCCCTGTACACTCGCGGCATGATTGGTGATGGATGGGATGACATGCCGAGCGTGAGGCCGGGGCCGCAGGATGGGGATGCGATGGGCGCACCTGGAAGCCAAGTACGCGTGTGTGTGGTGACGGGGACTCGCGCGGAGTTTGGGTTGCTCAAACCTGTGATGCGGGCGGTGCATGAGCACCCGAACCTGGAGCTTGCGGTGATCGCCGCGGGGAGTCACTTGATTTTGCCCGCGCTGACGTTTCGCGAGGTCAAGCAGCACTTCAACATCGCGGAAGTGGTGCCGATGCAGGTGGCGGGGAAGACGGGTAGAGCCGAGGATGTCGAGGCGACGGCGCGGGGTGTTGCGAGGTTTGGGCGGGCGTTTGTCAACCTTCGGCCTGACTGGGTTGTTGTGCTGGGTGATCGCATCGAGGCGTTTGCGGCTGGTGTCGCGGCGTCGATTGGTGGGTTTGCGCTCGCGCACATTCATGGCGGCGATCGCGCGGAGGGCATCGCGGATGAATCGATGCGGCACGCGCTCACAAAGCTCGCGGCGATTCACTTTCCGGCAAGCCCAACGAGCGCGGAGCGGATCGTGCGGATGGGTGAGGACGCGACTCGCGTGCATCAAGTGGGGTCGCCCGCGATGGATGATCTTGCAGGGATTGAAGTCCTGTCGGAGGATGAGTATGCAGCGCTTGGGTCGCCCACAGCGGTGTTTTTGATGCATCCGGTGGGGCAGCCATTGGAAGTTGAAGAGGCGCAGGCGGCGGCGGTGCTGGAGGGACTTGCCGACGAGCGCGTGGTGGCGCTGATGCCGAACTTTGATCCGGGGCGCGATGGGATTGTGCGGGCGATTGCGAACGCGGCAGCGTCGAGGACCAATGTGGTGGTTGCGGAGCACCTGGCTCGCGAAAAGTTTGTGGGGTTGCTCAAACGCATGCACGGCGAAGGAAAGCAGAGCGGCGGGGTGCTCGTCGGCAACAGCAGCGCGGGGTTGATCGAGGCGGCGGCGCTGCGCGTGCATGTGGTGGACATTGGTTCACGGCAAGCTGGGCGCGAACGGGTTGGGAATGTCGTACACACGCCGTTCGCGCAGGCGGAGGCGGTCAGGCAGGCGGTCGCGAAGGCGCGGGGGACGGACTTATCGAACCTTGGGCATCCGTATGGGGACGGGCAGACGGGCAGGAAGATTGCGGCGGTGCTGGCGAGCGTGAGCCCGAGGGATGGGCAGTTGATGCGCAAGCGATGTGCATATTGATCCAAAGAGCCGTGCCACCGACTAAGGCGGCGCGTCGGCGGGGGAGATTTTGACAAACCCAGACGATTGCAATTAAGCGTTGAAATTAAGTGTGTTATTCAAGTGATTTTTTGTTA
>CAZEZV010000170.1:0-8908 GCA_964516725.1 uncultured Phycisphaeraceae bacterium | reverse complement strand
GACGCGAGCCTGTGCAGCCGCTTTGCTGCCGAGCACTTTCGCGATGACAAAACCAACCGCCCCGACGACTGCGGCGATCACAACCCAAATCGGCGTCCCGATCTCGCCCACAACCAGCGAAGTCGATCCGATTCCTATTGATGAATCAACTCCCGACCCTCCCACCGCAATCACCCAAGCCATCCCCGGAATCCCCGTATTCATATCAGACTCCTCGAGTCATGTCGGCAACGAATCTCGCCGCCGACGTCGTGCGAAAAGAACCACGAACAGGCAGAAGCCCGTCGTACACGACAACCCGACATCGGAATCATCAACTCAGCGCAGCGCACTCAACGACGCGGCGTGTATCCCTGACCGGAGTATCTTCAAGATCAACCAACACAAAGCTCACACATTGCAAACGATTCAAGTCCTGAACTCCGCAGTCGTTGGCACAGCCTCGAAAGGGCCTTACAAGTTTTTGGGTTACCCCCGCGTCGCGGCCCTGCGCCTCGGGGAATCATGCTGAGCGACTTTTCAACCGGCGTGAGCCGACGGCAAATCAAAGATAAAAAAATGAACCGTCCGCTGACCGACTTTCCGATTCAGATTGTTGAACAAGCATCGGCAGCGTGCGCCTCGCGGCATTCACACCAACCTTTACCTGACCTTCATCATATGGCCGCGTCCCCCGCCGTGGCACGGGCTTCCAGCCCGTGCGCCTCCCAAACCGCTTTCTCACACCACTCCACCACCCCCACTAGAATCCAACCATGCACCCTAAGCCCCACGCACTCCCTCCCCGCATCTGCGCCTTCGCACTCATTGGCGCAGTCCTCTTCGCCGCCCTCCCGATGTCAGGTTGCGTCGTGATCGATCGCATGCGAGGCCGCCGCGTTGCGATCGAGGGCGACCCCGCCGCATCGCCCATTCCCTACATCGTGCAGATCGAAAACAAACTCGGTGCAGTGAAGGTCTTCGCCGACCCCAAGCTCAAAGAGCCAAAGATCTACGCCTCCATCATGGGCAAAAAAGAACCCCGCTTGGCCCAGTGGATCGCCGCGTCTATCGAGAATCAATCCGAGCAACGCATCCTCCGCGTCCTTTCGGCTGACCCTGCCCTCGACAAAGTGCCCGTCATCCTCGACGTGCGGGTCCCGGCAATCGCTGGCACCATCATCCGCAACAATGGCGGCAAAGTCACCCTGCGAAACGTCGCCGGCCCGATCCAAGTCTTCAACGGCATCACCGATGGCAACGGTGGCGATGTTGATGTAAAGACCGAAGCCGCGCTGGCTGGCCCGGTCACGATCCAAGCTCGCAACGGCAACGTTCGCATGTCCATGGGCCGCGGCAGCATCGGCAAACTCGACCTCTCTGGCAAGCGAGGCGTGAGCGTCGACGCACCCGACATCGCAATGGTGGGCGTGACCGGCAATCGCACGACGCTCAACGCTGAGCTCGGCGTGTGGGGTCAGCCGTTCAAGGTGCACGCCAACGAAGGCAAAGTGTGGCTGCAGGTTCGCAACTAATCCTGTGCTTACGCCGCCGCCCGCTTCGGCGTCTGCAGATTGGCAATATACCGCTCGATCTGCTCGATCACGAACTCCCGGTGGCTCTGGTGAAACGCAAATTCAAAGCTCACGCCAGCGTAGAGGTTCTGCGTGCTGTCGATGTGCGTATGCACAATCTTCGCTGTAAGCCCTAACGGCGCAGCCAGCCCCGGCCGCAGGTCCAACTTCATCCACACAAGCTTCGCCCGTGTCGCCGCCTGCGACTCGGACTTGTCCACCAATAGCCCAAGCCCACCACCGCCAAGGTTCATGAGCCGCGCGTGAAACTTTGGCCCAACCACAGGCAGCGCCAAGTCATTTGCATCGTTCGTGCTCAGCGTCGCAATCTTTCCCGATCGCTCCAGGCTGTGCATCATCGCGCGATTTGCTTCCTCGGCGGCGATCACGCTCGAAGGCTCAAGCAAGGGCCACACCTCGACGTTTGGCAGGTGCAGCTCCGCGATCGACACACGATTGAACTCGCGCCGCGTGCAGCGCTCGACATGATCGGGCATCTCGACGCGCAGGCACCCAGCCAGCACGTCGTGCTGCTGCCCCGTAGAGTTTCGTGTCGGCGTCGTCGCACGGTTCAGCGTCTTGGTCTTGAACATCCACCGGTTCTGCCCGATCACCATGACGCCCACCAGCGACGCGTTCTCGGGAATCGAGAACGACCTCCCCGCCGCGCTGGGGCGCTCAACGACAAGCTCGGTGTCCGTCACCTGCAGGAGTCTCACGCGCCAGACAAGATCGGGCGCGCGGTGCGGGTCCGCGTTCGTGCCGTCCGCCGGCGCGAGTGAAAACTCCAGGCAACCGCCCTTGTCGCAGATCTGTAGAAACGACTCGCGGAAACGCTCGTTGCGTGAACGGTTGGCGCCCATGTGAACCTCGCAAAGAACACCCAAAGCCCCGCCCTGTTCGCAGAGCGTGCATGAAACCAAGCAGCACCCGAGAATAATCCCGCAGCGCCTCAGACACATGCATATCGACACGCAATCAACTCGAACCACGGCGGGCACACAGAGCGCTGCACGCCGTGTCCGAGAATGCACGCGCATCAGGAATAGACCCTACAGCAGATACACCGTGCTAACGACCACGGGAAGCCAGATCGCCGCCGACGCTCAAAACGTCCGCATCTCATCCCCTCGTTGCACGCCTCCACCGCGCCAACGCCTTGGACGCCACGCCCACCACCGCCCGAGCATCAAACTCGCCCGCTCTCAACTCGCCTCCCCGCCCAAACTTCTGCCCATACAGCGCCTCGCACGCCGGCACCAGCGCCGCCGCCACTTCTCTCGTTGCCGCATCCGCGTGCCCAAGCGCAATACCCCGCACATGCTGCAGCACCGGGACATGATCAGGCTTCGCGACGCCAACCTTCGCCAGCGTGCGCAACAACTGTGCATGCGCATGCTCCAACTCCCGATCCCCGCGCAATCCCCATCCCGACAACCCCCGCACATGCCGCCGCGGCATCAACGACCAACCAATTGCAACGACACCGGCTCCGACGAGCGCAACACCAAACCCAACCGCAATCAAGCGACCAATGTTCCGCGATCGCTTGGGCATCGTGAAGCCTCTGGGGGAGCGCCCCTGAAGTCCTTGCAACATGTCGAGCACCCATGGCACCTGCGAACTGCCCGACTCCATCCCCAGCACGCGCCGCTGCGACCGATCGTCGTACGCCACGACCTTGCTGTTCCACAGCGAATCCAGCCCGGCCATCATCGCGCCCAGCGACCCAAGCACCGTCAGCCGCCGCTGCGCCTGAAACGCCGCGCTGGCGACCGGCGTGCCGTCATACACGCGCCACACGCCCGGCGCAGTGTTCACCTCTGTCCACGCATGCGCATTGCTCGCCCGCACGACATACGCCTGCTGCTGCTCGTCAAACTCCGTCGTCATGTACCCCGCGACAACACGCGCATCAATCCCAACGCTCCGGCACAACGCCGCCAGCGACGACGCAAAGAACTCGCAGTGCCCCGCGGGCTTGGTCTGCAGGAACCACTCAATCGGATCCGCACCCGATGGAGGCGTCGGCACGTTCAGCGTGTATTGAAATCGACTGCGCAGATGCGTCTCAAAGACCCTCGCCGCCACCGAATCCAACTCCGGGCTTCGTTCCTCGGGCGACACCGCAATCCCCGCGGTGTTCAGCAGCCGATGCGCCTCCTGCTTCACCGCAAGCGACGGAAACCCCACCATCCCGCGCCGAGTCTCCTGCATCGCTTCCGCCAGCGAACTTGAATGAACCTCATAGCCCCATTCGCCCCGCACATGCTCGCGCGACATCGCGCCGGTCGCCGGATCCCGCTTCACGCGCGCATCACCCCGCACGCTGACCTTTGTCGCGCGCAGCGTGTGAAACAGCGGCTCGTTGCGATAGGGCGTTGACCTCGGATTGATCACCATCACCTGCGTCGTCGAATCCAGCGAGTCGTCAATCACCATCATCGTCCCCGACGCCAGCGACTCCGCCGGTATCGAGGTGAACAGCCGCTCCGCCGACGTCCACTTCCCGTCGCGGTACACATCAAGAATCGCCCCGCGAAGATACCTCGGCTCATCCTGCGAACCAGTCGCGTTGTTCCTGCCCTCCGTGAACGTCGCGCTCAAGATGATCGCCTGCGACTGCGAAATCAGCCCGCCGGAATTCAGGTCCACCTGGCTCGCAAATCCAGTCCGGCGCAGCGGCGATAGTCGCCCCAACTCGCCCAACTCCCCGCTCCCCATCCCTCGAGGCGTAATCACAAACACCACCGTCGCAAGAAAGAACCCCAGCAGCACGACAAGCGTCGACCACCCACGCAGCGCCCGCGTCGCCTTCCTCGCGGCCGCCGCGCGGCTCATGTTGCCGATCGCCGCGGGCACAATGACGTTCTCAACCCGCGCCAGGAACAGCTGGTAATAAAACGCGGCGACCACCAGCACCGGCACCATCAGCACAATCACAATCCCGACGCCAAATGAGTTGCTGTTGAGCGTCGCACCGATGACCAGGAACACCGACATCGTCAGCAGTTGCCCGTAGTCCGTGGGCTCGCGCTTCTCCCACAGCTTCAAGACGCAAATCGCCGCGAGAAACGCCGAGAACGCTGAGATCAGCGAGTCCCCGCGCGTCCCGCGCAAGACCGCCATCAGAATCACAAACGCCAGCGCGATGTTCGTCACCCAGCGAGGCAGCCCGTGCCACACCTTCGCATCCGTCACCCCGAGCTTCATGGGCCGCCGTTCTGTGAACCACCAACCCGCCGTCCCGGTGATGAGCAGTAGCAACATCGCAAGTGGCGACTGCTCCGCGATCCCGAACGCGAGAAAACTCAGCAGCACTGCAAGGAGCACGCCCCACCGAAGCGTTGCATGCGCATTCATGCCGCACCTCCCCCCGGAAACGCCGCTTGCTTGCCAAACACCGGCCCAACCATCTCTCGCACGCTCGCAGCTATGCGAGCCATCATCGGCTCTTTGCTGCGTTCCAAAGGCATAAAGATCTCGGGCAACTCGCCTGTCGCATACATCTGCGCCGACTGCGGATCAAGCACCGTGACATGCCCCGCATGAATCGGCACACTCGCACGCCCACGACGCGAAATCACCACCACCGCATCGTTCGACTGAATCCGCGACATTCCAAACGACGCCAAGGCCGCGGCAGGCTCCGCCATCGCCAGCACCTCATCAATGTCAAGCAACCCAGCGTCCCCAGGTTCAGCCACCACCCCGCGCGATAGCATCGCAAATCCGGGTTGAGTGCGCCGCGCCGCTGGCGATGCAAGGATCGACGACGACACAATCACCGCCCGCTCAAACTCTTCCCGATTCACCGCACCAGCAGCACCGGCCGCACTTGTTGCATCGTCCAGCACCACCCACACCCGCCCACCCGTCCGCTTCGACAAGTCCCGCACGATTGGCCTGGCCATCCGCGCCGAAGCCCGCCACGCGATCGACCTCATAGGATCCCCGGGCGCATGCTCGCGCAGCGCAAACGTCTCGTCGCCATTCCGCGACCGAATCATCGACGCTGATTCCTGCGTGCGCCGTGACGCAAAGGACGACACGTCTCTCGCCAACTCAACGCGCTGAGGCAGTATCAACACCTGCGAATCCTGCACAAACGTCACGCTCTTGCGCGCGATCCCAAACGGAAACGTGCTCGACACCCGCACCGGCCCAAACGCCGCACGCCCTCTCGCAACCGCTTCACACCTGCACTCCACCACCATCGTCTGCCGAGGCCCCAAGTACGCCACACCCACCCTCGGCTGAAGCACCCGCGCAGACCACGAAGAACCAAACTTCTTCCCGAACCACCCTCTCGACTGCGGCAACTCCTCAACCACCAGCGCAAACGCGCCCACGACATAATTCGCGTTGTGCAGCGTGTAACGAACATGAAACGCCTCGCCCGCACGCGCCGTGCCGATGATCTCGCGCCGAATGCGAATCCCCATCAGCGATGAGCCGCTGATCAACCCGCTGATCGTCAGCCCCGACACCGCAATCCCGAAAATCCAGAACAGAAGATTGTTCTGCCCGTTCACCGCCCCAATCACCAGCACGCACGTTGTCGCTACAAACGCGAGACTCGCGATCGTCACGTGATACCGCCGATTGATCACCTTCGCCCATGCAACATCAACCCCGCCAGCCCGCGGGCCGCTTCGAGCCGGAACTGCACTGGCCAAGGTCGTGCTCAACACCCACCTGTACGCTCAAAGTTTCAGTTCGGTTGGCGACGGCAAATCTTTGATCGAAGAAAGCCCGAAGTGCTTCAAAAACTCAGTCGTCGTCCCATACAGCAACGGGCGACCCAATTCCTCCGCCCGCCCCTTGATTGTCACCAGCCGCTTCTCCAGCAGCGTCTTCAACACCTCGCCGCACCCCACACCGCGAATCGCCTCAAGCTCCGCCCGCGTCAGCGGCTGCTTGTACGCAATGATCGCCAACGTCTCAACCGCCGCCCGGCTGAGCTTTGCAGACGACTGCCTCTTATGAAACGTCGCGAGCACGCCAGCAAACGCTGGCAACGTCATCACTCGATACCCGCCCGCCAATAGCTCAACCCGAAACGCCCGGTTTGACGACTCATACTGCGCATTGAGCGACGCAACCACCTGCTCGACATGCTTGACAGCAACCTTCGCCACAGGTCCTTCGGGCACCTCGGGGAGCGCATCCGAAGCATCTTCAGCGCCCGGAATCAGCCCGAGCCCCTGCGCAATGCGCAGGCCCGGCACTGGCCGATCCAGCGACATCAAAATCGCCTCCAACTTCGGCGTCAGTTCCCCGATCACATCGAGCGACAGCGCCACCGTTTCCTCGCGCTGTCGCGCAGCATGCTTGCGCTTGCGCGGCGTCTCAACGCCATCAGAGGATGAAGAAATAGTCGAAGCCGTCGCCCGGTCCGTGGGCGCTGCTTCCGAAGGGCTTGTCTCGAACTCCATGCGTAAATCGTAGCATGGACTTCCAAGCCATGCGCATCCCGAACCCACTCCAATCCACATTCTCAGACCAACCACAAACCCCTGACATCAAGCCACTTGCCGCCTAATTTCGCAATGACATCCAAAAGTCTGCTCCCTCCCCGCTCGGCGTCCGCTCTTCATGCCGAACGGAGGTGCGGAATGTCGCGGGGGACGGGGGGGGCGTGAAGAGGAAGCACGCAACGCGGCAGTCTGCACAGGAGCCCTGAGGAGGGAGCCTGAGGAGATGAGACGACAGAGGAGGATGGGTGCCATTGAAGCCGGTCGGTGTGTCATCCCCTGACACCGAACCCCCGAACCCTCATGAAGCACCCAGACAAGTCGCCCTTTGTGATGCAGAGAAGGAGACTGCAGCAAAGGGCAAAGACTCCGCGCGAAAGCGCGGGGTCTTTGTCGTTGTCGCCTGCCTCCCACGAGTGCCCGATGCCCAATGCCTTCGTTTCTCCTACCTTTGGTGATGCTCAAAACCCCCCTCCACCAGTTCCACCTCGACCACAAGGCCCACATGGTCGACTTCGCAGGCTGGGACATGCCCCTCTACTACGGCTCGCCTTCAGATGGCGGTGGCCTCACGAATGAACACAATCAAGTCCGCCGCTCCGGCGGCCTCTTCGATGTCTCCCACATGGGCCGCGTCAAAGTCATGGGTCGCCACAGTCGCAAGTTCCTCGAAAAACTCTGCACCCGAAAAATCTTCGACATGCAGCCCGGCCAATGCCGCTATTCACTTGTCTGCAACGACCAGGGCGGCGTGAAGGACGACGTGATCGTGTATCGCTACGACGACGATGACTTCATGCTCGTCGTCAATGCCAGCAACCGCGAAAAGTTGCTCCCCCACTTTGAATCAGTCCGCGCTGGCGGCGACTTCTCCTGCAAAATCGACGACCAAACCACAAGCACCGCCATGGTCGCCCTCCAAGGCCCCGCCGTCATCCCCCTCATCAGCAAGTTCAGCAAGGAAGTGCCCTCGCTCAAGAAGTACCGCTTCGCCGTCAAGAACCTGATGATCATCAAACTCACTGTCTCTCGCACCGGCTACACAGGCGAAGACGGCGTTGAAGTCGTGCTGCCATCCGGCGCAGTCAACATGGCCCTCAAGCTCCTCCTCGCCGACGTCAAGATGGACGCACCCGACGCGATCTTCCGCCCCGCAGGCCTCGGCTGCCGCGACACCCTCCGCACCGAAGCCGGCATGCCCCTCTACGGCCACGAACTAGGCGAAGACATCAACGCCCTTGAGTGCGGCGTCGACTTCGCAATCTCCCTTGACAAAGCCGACGACGCCCAAGGCGACAAGTTCGTCGGCTACGAAGCTCTCAAGAAAACCGCCACAACCGGCGGCCCAAAACGCAAATTGATCGGCCTAGTCATCGAAGGCAAACGCGCCGCCCGCCCCGGCATGAAACTGATGCAAGCAGGCAAAGAAATCGGCATCGTCACCAGCGGCTGCCCAAGCCCCACCCTAGGCGACAAACTCTGTGACGGCCGGGGCGGAACCATCGCCATGGGCTTCGTCCCCACAGAACTCAGCACCGTCGGCAACACCATCGAAGTAGACACCGGCAAAGGCACCCTGAGCGGCAAAATCGTCGCGCTGCCGTTTTACAAAATGCCCAAGCCGGCATGACCAATGAGAAGGCACCCACCAGGCTGTCGAGCGCAATTCATGGCGTTTCGTGATCGCGACGCGGGCGACTTAGGGTCTGCCAAGCTGCGCCTGATTTCCTATCTCAATACGACTGGACACTGCGAAGGCCTTTGTGAACTGCTTGCCACGATCTGTCTCGACATGAAAGACCCGGTGGCAGCCGGAAAGTGGTTCTTCGTCTCGAACTCTAAACACGAGCAAGCCGAGCGATGCATTTCGCTCTTCGT
>CAZEZV010000169.1:0-8942 GCA_964516725.1 uncultured Phycisphaeraceae bacterium | reverse complement strand
GCCGGATCATCGGAATGCGGATCTCGACCGGATCCTCGATCGTCACGATGTTGCGGTCCGGCGAGTTCAAACGCTTGAGCGCGGTGTAGAGCGTCGTCGTCTTGCCGCTGCCCGTTGGCCCGGTGACCAGAATGAGCCCGTGCGGCGCGTTGATCGCGTCTTCAAACCACTGCGTCATGTGCTCAGACATGCCCAGGTCTTTGATCGATCCGATTTTGCTTGCGCTGCGAAGCAGTCGCATGACGACGTTTTCGCCGTGAATAGTGGGGGTGATTGACAAGCGCACGTCGATGTTGTCGTTGCGGTGCTTGAAGCGGAACTTGCCGTCCTGGGGCTTGCGAGTCTGCGTCACGTCGAGTTTCGCCAGCACCTTCAATCGCTGCACGATCGATTCATGCGCGCTGCGGGGCGGTCCCTGCTGCTTGTTCAGCACGCCGTCCACGCGATACCGCAGCATCAGGTCACGCTCTTCCGGGTTGATGTGAATGTCCGAGCTTCCCGCGTCCGCAGCACTGAGCAGAATCTGGTTCACTGCCTCAACGATGGGCTCCTCGCCCGTCGTGAGCTGCTTGTCATCAGTTGCCGAGGCGACGGCGTCCTCGGTGTGCTGCACCATGCTGTACGCTCGCCCGATCAGCGCACGCAGTTGCTCGACGTCGCACACAACTGGATCAACATCGCACCGCAGCAACTGGCGAATCTGATCGATCGCCTGCAGGTTCAGCGGGTCGTGCATCGCCACCGTCGCGACATTGTCCACGATGAACAGCGCAAACGCCGTAATCCGCTCCGCAACCGTCCGGGGAATGTACTTCGCGTTCCTCAGATCGATGTCAAACTGCTGCAGGTCCACGAACGGATACTCGCAGATTTTCGCGTTCGCGATCGCAAGCCGCCGCGGCGTCGCAATCCCCAACTGCGACATCGACTCAAGAACGTCCTTGCCCGTCGCCAGCGCATGCTGCTGCGCGCGCTGCAGGTCCGCCTCGGTGATGAGCCCGTCGGCAAGCAGCGTTCGAACGACGAAGTTTCGTGTGTCAAGCACTTGTCTAACTCCTCTTCGCGTTGGTTCGCTTACGCCTCAATCACCATTGACAGAATGTGCTCGGCCTTCTGCCGCATCTCCTCGCTCATGCCGTCAAACGACGTTCCAAGGTGATACGCAGGGCGTCCGTCCGTCATGATGACGCGCCGTACCACGCACACGCACTCCAGAATCACCTTCTGATCATCCGTCGGGCTGTGCAGCTTGACCGCTAGCCTTGTCTGTCTCGGAAAGAACACCGGGCTCGCAAGCCCGATCCCGCCCAGCGATAAGTCCACGCAGTCAAGGTCAAGCCACCCAGTCGGCGCGTTCGCGCCCGGGCTGAGTCTGACCATGTTTGCGCACTCGCCCACGATGCTGACCGCCGCTCGCAGCGCAACATCATGGCGCACGTTTTTTCGAACGACCACCGAAGCCATACCCGCTCTCCTATAGCGAACATCCCACGCGCATCGAGCGCGCGGCCCTTCCTTGGGCAACCGTCAAATCTAACAGTTCCTTCGTGTGTTTCGAGACATGACTTTGCCCAATCGAAGCCGGGGCTTGATCCAAAGCCCGAAAACCAAAGCAAATCTCACCCCCGAGTTTGCCTTTCAGTCAAATCCCTAACAAAAACACCGCGCACTCAGATGGTCCAGAAACATTCCCAGACCTATCATGCCCCAGAGCCGTGATGGACGATCGCGGCTTTGTCTTCCAAGGCACATTCGTGTCCGCCAAGGAATGATTCCATTTTCCAATCGCCGCCCACGTCAAGTGTCCGGCAACCCAAGCGCCCATGTGCAAGGATGCAGGAGCGAGAGGATGTATCTCTCGGTTCTGTCCGTCCCATCCAAGCCGGTGTCGCTGCCAGGAGTTTCGCTATGGCGAACACGCTCGTTCAAGATCTCATCGAAGCAGGTATTCACTTTGGCCAGCGTTCCAGCGGCTGGAACCCGAAGATGGCCACGTACATCTACGGCAAGCGCAACGGCATTCACATCATTGACATCAAGGAGACCGTCAAGGGCCTCCTCCTCGCCAAGCGATTCATCACCAAGACCGTCGCGGATGGCAAAGACGTCTGCTTCGTCGGCACCAAGCGCCAGGCCAAGAGCGTCTTGGAAGCCCGCGTTCCCGATGTCAAAATGCACTACGTCTCTGAGCGTTGGCTGGGCGGCACGCTCACCAACTTCCGCACGATTCGCACCCGCCTCAAGCGCCTCGAAGAACTCGACGCCATCGCCGCGAAGGACAACTTCGCAAGCTACTCCAAGAAAATGGAGTCGATGCTCAAGCGCGAACAAGCCAAGATCAGCCGAAACCTCAGCGGCATCCGCAACATGGACCGCATCCCGGGCGTGATGGTGGTGATCGACGTTCGCAGCGAAGTCACCGCGCTCCGTGAAGCCAAGAAGCTCGGCATTCCGACAATCGCTCTTATCGACACCGATGGCGACCCCGAAATGGTCGACATTCCAATCCCCGGGAACGACGACAGCATGCGCTCCATCGACGTCGTCCTCCGCGAACTCTGCATCGCCTGCGCCGAAGGCCGCCAGACCCGCGAGCAGAACCAGGCGACGACGGCCCGCGCCGCGGCCCCCACAGGTGATGGCGGCATGTCTGGCGACAACGCTGGTCAAGGCGAGAAGGGTGACAAGCCGCGTCGCCGCAGCAGCCGCGCCTCGTTCCGCGCCGACGAACCAGCCGCGACGAACGGTTGATTCGATCATCACCGACACTCAACGTCAAAGTTTGAAACGGTGAGACGGTGGCCCGGTGAAACGGTGAAAGGACAATGTGTCACGCGTGCTGCGTCTCACCGTCTCACCCGATCACCGTCTCACCGTCTCATTGTGATTCTCAAAGCAGGCATCCGAACACCACCACACACCGATTCCGAAATTGGAGTACGTACGACATGGAACTCAACGCAAAAGACGTGATGAAACTCCGCGACCGCACGGGCCTTCCCATGATGGCCTGCAAAGCCGCGCTGATTGAAATGAAGGGCAACTTTGACGCCGCAGAAGAGCATCTCCGCAAGCAGCTCAAGGGCAAGATGGACACGAAGACCGACCGCGCTGCGGGCGAAGGCCGCATCGCGATCCACCAGACCCGAGAAGCCGCGACGATCGTCGAGCTCCGCGCAGAGACCGACTTCACCGCCAAGAACGAGAAGTTCATCAACACCGCGAAGGCAATCGCCGAGCTCGCAATCAATCATCACGCCGGCATGGTGCCCGCCGAGGGCGACATCAAAGCCAAGGTCGATGACATCCGCATCGCGACCGGCGAAAACATCAGCCTCGCCCGCGCTCAGAAGCTCGCGCAGGATCCAGGCAGCGGCGCGTTCGGCTCCTACGTTCACCACGACGGCAAGACCGGCGTCCTCGTGCAGGCCGAAGGCAGCATCGGCGATGAAACCCTCCGCCAAATCTGCATGCACATCACCGCCGCCGTCCCGCGCCCCGCGGGCATCTCGGCCAACGACGTTCCCCAGCACGTCATCGACAAGGAAAAGAACTTCCGCATCGCGCAAGCGATGGAATCCGGCAAGCCCAAGGAAATCGCCGAGAAAATGGTTGAAGGCGGCATGCGCAAGTTCTTCGAAGAAGTCGCGCTTCTTGAGCAACCCTTCATCATGGATCCGACGAAGAAGGTCAAAGACCTCATCGGTGGCAAAGGCACCATCGTCGCGTTCCTGCGTTGGCAGGTCGGCGAAACCAACAACTGATGCGTGCCGCCGACTGCGGCCGTGCGCGGTCGGTGCTCGAAGAACCCGAGCATCATCAACCGCACGCCAATCCAAGCCACATCAAGCCCGGCACCACCGCCGGGCTTTTTCGTTTTCTCAGCCAGCGAAGCGGGCGCAGGTCGCTTGCCACGGGCGAAGCCCGTGGAGACAGTCGGACGAAACTACAGAACCGCAAACGGGCGAAGGAAGCACATCAAACCACAACACCAACAACCAATCTTCTTCTTCTTTGTACTCTTCGTGCCTTTGTGGTGAAAATGGCTTGGGGATAGGTTCTACTGCCGCACACTCTCAGGTCAAGCGGGCCGAAACACCGCTCACGCCCCCAAAATGTTCACGCCACAATCAACGTAAATCGTCTCACCCGTGATCCCGCGTGAAAGATCGCTCACGAGGAACGCCGCCGTACCACCCACGTCGCCGCCTTCGACATTGCGACGCAGCGGCGCACGCTTCTCGACTTCGTCTTCCATCGACCCGGTGCCCCCGACAGCAGAACTCGCAAGCGTGCGCAAATAGCCGCCCGAGATGATGTTCACCCGAATGTTGTCCTTGCCCATCTCGCTCGCGAGGTAGCGAGCCGTGCATTCAAGGCACGCCTTCGCGACGCCCATGATGTTGTACCCCGGCACAACTTTTTCCGCGCCGTAGTAACTCATCCCAAGAATGCTGCCGCCCGTCTTGCTCATCTGCGGCTGCGCCGCGCGAGCGAACGCCAGCAGCGTGTATGCCGACACGTCGATCGCCGACAGATACTGCGCCCGCGGCGTGGTGATGAATTTGCCCACTTGCAGCAAGTCGCGCTCCGCGAACGCGATCGAGTGAATCACAAAGTCCAGCCGATCGTGCGACGCCGCGTACTGCTCGAACACGCTGTGAATCTCGTCGTCCTTCCCCGCGTCCATCGGTTTCAGCCACGGATTGGTCACGCCCAGCGCGTCGATCGATCGCTTCGTCCGGTGCTCGTTTCGTTCGCCCGGCAAGTGCGTAAACGCCACCTTCGCCCCGGCGTCAATCAAGCTCTTGGAAATATGCCACGCATACGACCGCTCGTTGGCAATGCCAATGACGAGCCCGCTCTTACCCGCAAGAAGTCCGTTGGAGGTAGTCATGGTCCATCGTAGCGTGGATTGCTTTCGCGCCGCCACGCGTGCACCATCAATATGATGCACACACATCACCATGCCACACAACACTCCCATCCCCGGCTCCCGCCACCCCGCCGCGTCCGCCGCATTCTTTCAGGAAGCCGTGAGCTTCGCCGCACGCGCTCACCGCAACCAACTCCGCAAGGACGGCAAGACACCCTACGTCGCCCACGTCCTCCGAGTCGCCATGACCACGATGGTCGTCTTCCGCTGCGAAGACCCCATCGCAATCCAAAGCGCAATCCTCCACGACACCATCGAAGACACAACCACAGACTACGAAGATATTGAATCCCGCTTTGGCCCGCAAGTCGCATCGTGCGTCAGTTGCCTCACGAAGAACATGGCCCTTCCCGAAGCGATCCGTGAAAAGGAATACATGCAGCGACTCGCCGCGGCTCCGTGGCAAGCCCGCCTCGTGAAACTCGCCGACTGCTACGACAACCTCTGCGATCTTCCCGATCTGCCCGAAACACAGCGAGCACGAAAAGCCCGTGACGCAATGGACCGCTCGCAGCACGCGCTTGATATCTCAGAGGTCGACGCTCTCGCAGGCCGACAAGAAGTCATCGCAGCCCGCCAAGCACTGCTCAATCTCATGAACACCATCGGCTGATCAACACGCCGCCGCTTCGACGTGTACTCGTCGCATCACGAACCGCCCCGACACCGCCACCGGTGCCTCACCCACGCTCCCCGGCTCCATCATCAACGCCTGCCCCTTGAAGTCAAACGTCCCGTCCTCATTCGCCTTGTGCAACTCAACCTCCACGCGCAGCGTCGCCCCCGGCCTCACAAACGCACCGTACTTGAGCGCCCGCACCTGCCCCAGCACCATCGGCTCGCTCGCCCCATGATGATCTTCAAGCAACCTCCGCGCCGCCTGCACGAGCGACTCCAGCATCATCACCCCCGGCAAAACCGGAAACGACGGAAAGTGATCCTGCAAGTACTCCTCCGCATTCGTCACCATCTTGATCGTGACAATCCGCGTCGGCGAACTCTCAATCACTCTGTCCAGCAGTGAAAAGTGCATGGTGCACCGTAGGCCCGGCGTCCCGCCCGGCACCGAAGTTGTGGGTCGTTGTTGCCCGGCGAGACGCCGGGCCTACGAAAGAAAACGCCGCGATCCTCTCATCGCGGCGTTCATCTCAACTCAATTGTTCATTCAATCAATACCCGCCGCAGCCACCGCCACTGTGCCAATAGCTTCTTGATCGACGGTGCGAGCCGCTCCCACAGTTGCTTCGATAGCTCTCGCTGTAGTAGTAACTACCACCGCTGTACGAACTGTCGTTGTAGTAGTTCCCGCCATCGCCCCACACGCCGTAGCTGCTGCTACCGCTGCGGCGATTCTGGTCGCCCATGACCGCGCCGCCGATGCCGCCGATGATCGCGCCGGCCGCCGCGCCCTTGCCCATGTCGCCCGACAAACTGCCAAGGCCCATGCCGGCGAGCGCACCCAGCGACGCACCACTCAGGAAACCTTCCTGCGCGTTGTTGCAGCCGCCCATCGTGCTCACGACCGCCAGCCCGGCGATCGCCAGACCCGTGCGAGAAAGAACCGACTGCTTGTTGATTGACTTCATGATTGTCTCCTTCAAATCTCTGCTGTAGGGTTCGGGTTTGCTTTGCCCCGCACACCACTTCAAGTTCCTCTCAACCTTCACTCACACACCTTCAAGCTAGGCGTGGCCTCAAAGATGGCAACGCCTGGAAAAGTACGTAGAGGCGGGCTCAAAGGTCGTGTGACTCACTTCCGAGTCGTTTGGCCCGCCAGGAACGCATCGGTTCCTACAAGTTAATACGTACAAACTTAGCCTCGGTTTCACGAGCGGGCTCGAAATTCTTTGATATCACCAGCCAAGCCGCTACGTTATAGGTCCTATTAGTCCGATGAGACCCATCTAAAGCCCTCGGAAACCCGCCGCCTCCTCTCCTACCACTCCCCCATGCCCACAAAAATCTTCGCAACCGCCCACGACGCCTTCGACATGCTTAAAGAGCAAGGCATCATCAAAGACGGCATGACCGTCATGGTGGGGGGCTTTGGCCTCTGCGGCATCCCCGAGCAACTCATCGTCGCTCTGCGCGACACGGGCGTTAAGAACATCACCTGCGTCAGCAACAACGCAGGGGTTGACGACTGGGGCCTCGGTCTGCTGCTCCAGACTCGCCAGATCAAGAAAATGATTTCCAGCTACGTGGGCGAAAACGCCACCTTCGAAAAACAGTTCATCAGCGGCGAACTCGAAGTCGAATTCAATCCGCAAGGCACGCTCGCCGAACGCATCAGAGCAGGTGGTGCCGGCATCCCCGCGTTCTACACAGCAACCGGCGCCGGCACCATCGTCGCCGACGGTAAAGAAACCCGCGAGTTCTATCGCCCGGGCGACGGCCTCTGCGGCTGCACGATCCCAGACCGGGGGTTCGCGGGTCGTGACTTCAACACGACCGGTGCCGGCATAGCCAACGCCCTGCCCGTCCGCGGCGGTGCTGGAGCTCGTGAATACGTCCTCGAAACCGGCCTCTTCGCCGACCTCTCCCTCGTGAAAGCGCAGCGTGCTGACCACTTCGGCAATCTCCGCTACCACGCCACTGCCCGCAACTTCAATCCGATGATGGCGACAGCAGCCCACGCGGTGCTTGCCGAGGTTGATGAACTTGTGCCGGTTGGTGGCATCGAACCGGATGGCGTGCATACTCCAGGCAACTACGTCAACGGCATCTGCTGCACGAGCAGCGTAAAGCGGATCGAGCAACGGACGGTGAGTGCGTATTAGTGCGCGGTGGGTGGCGCAGGCGTCCTCGCCTGTGCCGAGCGTTGTTGCGAATCGGTCACAGGCGAGAATGCCTGTGCCACCACCGACATCTATCTCACGCACGGCCCCTCTGAAAACACGCTGAAAAACGCGTCAATATCCATCGGATCAAACAACGACCCGTCGTTGTTGAAGTCCACATCCGCACACTGTGCATCCGCCGGAATGCAAGGCCCCTCCGAGTACGCGCTCAGGAATGCGTCGATGTCCATCGGATCAAAGATCGACCCGTCGCCGTTGAAGTCCAGTGAGTCGCAGCCCACGCCGCCAACGAGCGGCAGCGCGACGTTGAGGTTCAGGCTCGCGCGATTCTCGTGTTCGTAGTACTCGACGCGCAGGTGATGGAACCCGGCTCGCAAACCGATGAAGCGAAGACGCTCGATGTCGCTGCTGTTGGGGCCTGCGTTGTCGATCTCCAGCCTGCCGTTCAAGTACAACTTCGCCCCTTCGTTCGCGGCGAGGCGGAATGGATATACATTGGGCGTCGTGACATTGATCCAACCTTCGTACACGATGCCGACGTTGTCCGCGCGTCCCGAACTCGCGAGATTGCCTTCGGTCTGGCCGATGCTGATCGCTGTTGCTGTGGTCGTTTGGTATGGTGTGAGCGATGTGAAGTCAGGGAACGATGTCGCATCGCCCAACGCGTAGTACAGCACCGCCAGCGGCCCGCTGCTCGTGATCGGTTTCCCAGGCCACCGGAAGGTAATCGGATCAAAGACACTTGCTCGCACGACCCCAAGAGCCGTTGCGCTCCCTGCGCTGATCGTGTAGTGAAACGTGTCCGAATTCGGATTGACCGAATCAACGACAGATGAAGGGGCTGTGTACGTCAGCACATTTCCCGCACGAGTAATCGTCCCACCGAGTACACTCGTCGCATCAAAGCTCGCAAGCGTCGGCGTCGCTCCTGGCGGAAAGTAATCGTTGTTCAAGACACTGATCGCCCGCGATTGCCCCGCAGAGATGTTCCCGATGTCGTCCGTTGCCGCCAGTGGCTGCTCGGGGGGAGTTACACCGAAACTCGCGATCCAGTTCTTCCATCCGTCCGCGTCTTTGTACTCCGCGATGCCCCAGAACGTGAGATCATCCACAGGATCAACCGCGATGTCGCTGTAGTCGCCCCATCGTCCGCCCTCGCCGATGCTCCCGGAATGCACCACGCGCACGGCTCCCATCGTTCCAAC
>CAZEZV010000168.1:0-8944 GCA_964516725.1 uncultured Phycisphaeraceae bacterium | reverse complement strand
CGGCTTTCTTGCCACTGCCACGGTTGAGCTTTTTCGTGAGGTTCTTGGGCTTGCGGTCTTCGCTCTGGCGATCGACGCCTCGCACCATGTCGCGGCGGGTGCCGGTTTCCTTGACGCTGCCGCCCGCGTCCGTGATCATCTTGCGAGCACTATCACTCAGCCGCGACGCGGTGACGTTGAGCTTGACCTTGAGGCCCTTGCTGGCCTTGGGGAGTGAGCCCAGGATCTTGAGGTCGCGGGAATCGTCGCGGACCAAGCCGGCCTTCATCAGCGAGGCGACGTTCACATCGCCGCCGTTCGCAAACGACGGGTGCGAGAGGATGTCGCCGATGTTGACGGTCCAGAACTCGGTCTTGAACGCGGCGTTGGTGAAGCCGAACTTCGCCAAGCGGCGGAAGTAGCGCATCTGGCCACCTTCGAAGCCGATCTTGGATGCGGTGCCGGAGCGCGAGCCTGCGCCCTTGCTGCCGCGGCCTGATTGCTTGCCGTGTCCGCTGCCTTCGCCGCGACCAACGCGCTTGCGCTTCTTGTTTGCGCCGGCAAGTTTCGTGATATCGTGAATCATCATGGCTTGATACTCCTGCCAACTGCTGAGCATGTGGTGGGGTGGGCCTCTGGCCCATCCACAACTTCTTCACTCAGCACACCCCAAGACAACCTTCGAAAACCCCCTGAAAAATCGCTGTTCTTTGTTGATCGACACTTACGCCGAAGGAGCCGCTGCCGGTGCAGCCGCGGCTGCTTCGCCGCCGCCGCTACCACCGCCGCCACCACCACCGCCCTCAGGCCCACGGCGACGCCCGCCGCCGCCACCACGACCGCCGCGCTTGCTGCGGCCGTCATCGACGGTGTTGATGGGGCCTTTGGCCTTGTCCTTCTTCGCGGTGACCGGCGCGAAGCGCTTGCCGCGTTCGATCTTGTCTTCGATCACCGTCGCGCCCATCGAGATGCCGCGCGTGGTCTTGATGCGTTCGGCTGCGCGGAGTTTGGACAGGCCGTCAAACACGGCTTTGATTACGTTGCGCTTGTTGGTCGTGCCGTAGCACTTGGTCAGTGCGTCCGTGATGCCCGCGACTTCCAGAATGGCGCGGACCGTGGTACCAGCGACGACGCCCGTGCCCGGTGCAGCCGGAACGATGCGGACCTTGCTCGAAGAGAACTTGCCTTCGACTTCGTGGGGCACGGTCGTGCCGACGAGGGGCAGTTCCATCAGCTCGCGCTTGGCGAATCGCTCGGCCTTCTCGATGGCGAGGGGCACTTCGTTGCTCTTGCCGTAGCCAAAGCCCACCTTGCCGCGGCGGTCGCCGACGACGACGAGCGCGCCAAAGGAGAAGCGACGACCACCCTTGACCGTCGCGCTCGTGCGTTCGACGCCCAGGTTGGTCATCTCCATCCGGCCTGATTGTTCTTGAAGTTCTGGTGCTGCCATAAAACTTATCTCTTCGTACTAGGCCCGTTGCGATGTGCTCCGGACTTTTTTACTTCGTTCCTTCGTCACTTCGTTCCTACGTCGCTGTTCTTAGAACTTCAGTCCGCCCTTGCGGGCCCCATCCGCCAGAGCCTTCACGCGACCATGAAATCGGAACCCGCCGCGATCGAAGACGACCGCCTTGATGCCCTTTTCCTTGGCCCGCTCAGCGAGCAACTTGCCCACTGCGCTCGCCGCGGCTGCGTTGCCCGTCTTGTCGAGCTTGACGCCTTCGTCCTTCGTGCTCGCCGCGACGATCGTGCGACCTTCGAGGTCGTTGATCAACTGTGCGTACATGTGGTTGAGCGACTTGTAGATCGCCATGCGTGGGCACTCGCCCGTACCGGAAATCCGCTTACGGATGCCGATTCGGCGACGGCTGCGACGAAGTGTTTTTTGTGCGTTGCGATCCATATCTCACACCCTAACTGAAAGTTGCCTCGCAAAATCTTGCTCGACAACCTGATGACCTTGAACAAACTCTTTCCAACACCTTCAACACTCTCTGACCTAATCGGTGCATTAGGCGCCGAACTGCTTGCCCTGCTTCTTCTTGATGACTTCTTCTTTGTACTTGATGCCCTTGCCGTTATACGGCTCCGGGCGGCGCTTGACGCGCATCGCGCTGGCGAATTGACCCACGAGTTGGCGATCGATACCGACGATCTTGAGGGGAGTCACGTCGCCCTGTGCCTTGTCGACCGTCACGGTGAGCCCTGCGGGGATTTCCATGATGATCGGATTTGCGAGGCCCGCAACGAGCTTCAAGTTCTTGCCCTGGACCTGAGCCGTCCAGCCTGTGCCGACGACTTCCATGTTCTTTTCGTAGCCCTTGGTCACGCCCTCGACCATGTTGCGGACGAGTGCGCGGGTCGTGCCCCAGTAGGCGTTCGCGGCGCGGTTCTCATTGGTGAAGCCCGGAGCGAGCTCGACCTTGATCGACTTTTCGCTCTCGGCCCAGGACACCTTCACTTCTTCGCGAGCGTTGAACGACGACTTGCCCTTGGGGCCTTCGATGTTGATGGTCTGACCGCCGTGCGCGCCGTTGCTGATGGCAACTTTCACGCCTGCGGGAACCGTGATGACTTTCTTTCCGATACGCGACATACTTCCAAACTCCTTCCGCGTCTTGCTGCTCCGGCCAACTTGATTGAGAATCAGGCACCGGGCTTCCGCGGTTTAATCATTACTCAACAATGCACAACAGTTCGCCACCGACGCGTTCTTCGCGCGCTTTGCGATCACTCACGACGCCCTTGCTCGTCGAGACAATCGCGATGCCCAGGCCCTGCAGCGGACGCGGCAGACTTTCGACGCCGCTGTATTCGCGACGACCGGGCTTGCTCTGACGATGCAGCTTGTGCACGACCGACTCGCCGCCCGGACCGTACTTGAGGCGCACGCGGATCAAGCCTTGACGACCATCCTCGACAACGTCGAAGCCGTCGATATAGCCCTCGTCGCGCAGGACGCCGGCGATGCCGACGCACACCTTGTTGCGAACGCAGGTGACGGTCTTGCTCTTGTTCCGCACCGCGTTGCGGATACGGGTCAGCATGTCTGCGATTGGATCACCGATGGACATCTTCGTTTACCTCAGTCTGCTTGCCACTTCGTCTGCACACTCGACCACTTCACACTCGTCGTTTGAACTACCAGTCCCGCTCTCTGTGCTCCGCTCACTGTTTTCTACTAACAGAGACACGATCACACGAGGGCAGCCCCCAACTACCAACTCGCCTTCCGCATGCCCGGAATCTTCCCCTCAAGCGCGAGCTTGCGGAGCATAATGCGCGAAATGCGGAACTTGCGGTACACGCCGCGGGGCCGACCGGTCAATTCACACCGGCGGATGATCCGCGTGCTGTACTTGGGCTTCCTCTTGCTCTTTGCGACTTGTGCCTTTGTGGCCATAGTTCGTTCTCGCTTCGTTACTCAACTACCAACAACCATCTTCACTCTGCTGCCTTCGTTCTTCTGTCTTTGCCAGTGCCCAATCCCCGATATCTTCTTACTTCTGGTCCGGCTTCACGAACGGCATCCCCAGTTCTTCAAGCACAAACCGGCTCACTTCGGGCTTGCTGTTCCTGAACACGAAGTTGATGTGCATGCCGTGCGTGAAGGTCACTTCCGCCATGTTGATTTCCGGGAACACGCCTTGTTCGGTCAGGCCCATCGAGTAGTTGCCCTGGCGATCAAACGCCTTGTCGGGCAACCCGCGGAAGTCCTTGATACGGGGCGTGGTCAGGTTGATCAGGCGATCGAGGAACCACCACATGCGATTGCGACGCATCGTCACCATCGCGCTGTTTTCCATGCCGGCACGGAGCTTGAAGTTGCTGACGCTCTTGCGCGCCTTGATCACGATGGGCTTCTGGCCCGTGATCTTCGTGATTGTCTCGATCACCGTCGAACGCTTGTCCGGCGGAATCTTGGTGCCTTCAAGGTGACGGCCCATGTTCACGTTCACGACGATCTTCTCGAGCTTGGGCTGCGCGAAGCGGTTCTTGATGCCGAACTTTTCAGCAACCTTGGGGCGGACCTTCTCTTCGAAGGCGACCTTGAGGCGCGGCGGCTCTTTCGCGGGCTGTTCAGCCGCAGCGATGACCGCGGCGTCGACCTTCTTGCCGTGCCCGCTGCCGGTCTTCTTGCCGTCCTTGGCCGCAGCGCGACCCGCCGCCGCCTTCGCGGCTTTCTCAGCGATCGCCTCTGGCGACTTGCCAGCAGATTTTTCAGCTGACTTCTCGGCTTGTTGCTTTTCTTCCTTCGACATACATCACCTTCATAAGTCGCCATCGAGCCGGTTGTGTTCTTCAAACCGTCAGATGTCGCGAAAACTCATTCTGCGAATGCCCAACGCCCAATCCCCAATGCCTTCTTACTTCTTCTTCCCCGCGTCAAACAACTTCCCGAGCTCCCCGACCACCTTGCCCTTGTGACGCGCGACGCGAACCTTCGTCCCGTTCTTCTCAGTCTTGAAACCAACTCGCACGGCCTTGCCATCCACGACCGGGCTCACCTTGCTGATGTGCAGCGCGGCTTCCTTCGTAAACTTGCTGCCCTGAGGGTTGAGGCGAGTGGGCTTCTGGTGCTTGAACTGGACGTTCACGCCCTTCACCACAACAAGCGTCGCGTTCTTGTCGTCCTTGTCAACGATGACACGGATGACCTCGCCGATCGTCCCTTTGGAGGACCCGCTCGTCACCATCACTTGATCGCCCTTGCGTACGTGCCGTGGCATGTGTTCTTTCCTTCTGCTTCCAACTTCGTCACTTCGTTACCCAGTCACTTCGTCACTTCCTCAAACCACTTCCGACGCCAGCGACACAATCTTCATGTAGTTCTTGTCGCGGAGTTCGCGTGCAACTGGTCCGAAGATGCGGGTGCCCTTGGGGTTGCCGTCGTCCTGGATCAGCACCACTGCGTTGCTGTCGAACTTCACATAGCTGCCGTCTGCGCGACGTGTTGCCTTGGTGGTGCGGACGACGACTGCCTTGCTCTTGTCGCCAGGCTTGACGTCCGCGCCCGGGAGGGCCTTCTTGATCGAGACGAACACGCGATCGCCCACGCCCGCCATGCGACGCGTGAACTTGCCGCTCCCGGTGGAGCCGCCGTACACGCGGATGACGTACGCGATTTTCGCGCCGCTGTTGTCCGCTACTTCGCACCTTGTTTCTTGCTGCAACATGGGCTTTGCCTTACTTCTTTCTGCTCGCCGCGTGCCAGCCTTCACTGACTCGACGCGTCGCTAAGTTCAATCCGACCTCGTCACTTCGTTACTCAGTCTCTTCGTCACTTCTTCTCACGTCCCCAGTGCCTTCGCACTCGCGAGAGCCGCCGCCTGAGCACTGCGACGCTCAACAACCTTCACCAAGCGCCAGACTTTCGTCTTGCTGACGGGCCGGCACGGCGCAACTTCAACGATGTCGCCCAGCTTGCTGTCATTCGACGCATCATGCACCTGCAGCACCGTGCGGTTCCTGATGTACTTGCCGTACTTGGGGTGCTTGCTCATGTAGTTCACGACCACCGTGCGTGTTTCGCTGCGCTTGTCGGACTCAACCACGCCCGTGCGTGTGCCCTTGACATCGCCCGCCTTCACAACAAGCGTCTTCTTCTTGTTGATTGCCTTGTGGACTACCGCAGCCTTTGTAGACTTCCCGGCGGGCTTCTTGGATGTTGTCTTTGCTTCTGCCATACTTCGTGTTCCGTCTGCTGTGCTCAAAACCAAACCTGCGATACGCCCTGTCTCGCTTACTTCCCGGCCTTCTTCAGAATCCGCGAACGCTGCTCACCCAGCATCCGCGCGATGTCCTTCTTGGCCTTGCCGAACTGGCTCGTGTCCTCAACCGTGTCGCTCACGCGCTTGGTGCGCATGTCGTACAGCTTGTTGCGGAGCTTGCCCAGCTCGATCTTGATTTCCTCGTCCTTCATGCTGCGGACTTCTGTGCCCGTCATAGTTCATTCCTTCTTCAATCCATCTTCACCAGTGCCCAATGCCCAACCCCCAGTGCCTTCTCTTACACCGTCACTCGGCGACCCACAAACCTGCACCGAATCGGCATCTTCGTCGCGATGCGCCGCAGCGCGTTCTTCGCCGTGATTTCCGACACGCCCGCAATCTCGTAAATCATGGTGCCGGGCTTGACGACCGCCGCCCAGTAATCCACTTCCGCCTTGCCCGTTCCCATTCGGGTTTCCAAGGGCTTCTTGGAGATGGGCTTGGCGGGGAAGACACGCTGGATGAGCTTGCCTTCGCGCTTCAGGTAGTGCTGAGCCGCGACGCGCCCGGCCTCGAGCTGCGTGCCCTTCACCCATGCGCTGTCGAGCGCCTGCAACCCGAAGTCGCCGAAGGCAACGTAGTTGCCCTTGGTCGCCTTGCGTGGGCGCACGTTGCGCTGCTCTTTGCGGTACTTCACTCGCTTGGGCATCAACGCCATGACTGAAACTCCAAACTTCCTGCACCACTCGCACACTCGACGTACGCGAGATAAAACTCAAACAACGCCAAACTCGAAACCAATTACTTACGACCACGGGCACGTGCACGACCACCGGCTGCGTTGGATTCTTCTTCCGTGCGCTCCGTGCCGTACATGCCTTTGTAGATCCATGCCTTGACGCCGATCACGCCGTAGGTCGTGATGGCTTCGGCAGTGCCGTACTCGACGTGTGCCTGGAGGGTCGAGAGAGGCAGGCTGCCCTTCTTGACTTCAAGCACGCGGGCGATTTCAGCGCCGCCAAGGCGACCGCTCACGCGGACCTTCGCGCCCTTCGCACCGGCTGCCATCGCGGCTTCGACCTTCATGCTCACTGCACGACGGAAGCTCGCACGCTTCACGAGCTGTTCAGCGACTGCTTCCGCAACCAGCTTCGCATCAACGTCTGCGTTCTTGACTTCCAGCACGCTGATGGCGACCTTGCGGCCCGTCATGTACTGGAGTTCTTCGGTCATGCGCTCGATTTCGGCGCCCTTGGGACCGATCACGAGGCCCGGACGAGCCGTCTTGATGATCACCTTGAGTTCTTCACGCGTGCGCTCGATGTGAATATCGCTCACCGCGGCGTTCGGGGGCCTGCGGTTAAGGCGCTTGTCGAGCCAGCCACGGATCTTCTGGTCTTCAACCAGCAGTTCGCCGTACAAAGCCTTTGGAGCATACCAGCGGCTCTTGTGCGCTTCAGTAATGCCCAGGCGAAGTCCGAATGGATGTGTTTTCTGTCCCATTACTTGGTCTTCTCCTCAACGGAAATCGTGATGTGGCTGAAGAACTTGTGAATCGCATGCGCACGCCCGCGGTCCTTGGGCTGGAAGCGCTTCATCACGGTGGACTGGTCCACTGTCGCCTCGGTCACAAACAGTTTGTCGTAATTCACTTCGCCGTGCTGCTCCGCATCAATCGTCGCGGCCTTGAGGCAGCGCTTGATGTCGAGAGCCGCACGCTTGGTCGTGAAGGTGAGCTGGTTTTCAGCATCCACCACGCTCTTGCCGCGGATCAGGTCGATCAGCAGCTTGGCCTTGCGGGGGCTGCCGCGGTGGTTCTTGAACTGGCTCGTGAACTTGCAGATGTCCGCAACGCGAACGCCCAGAATCTGAGCGATCTTGCGGGCCATCGGTGCCTTGCAGCGCGGGTGATCCGAGCCGTTCATCCAGTTGCCCAAGGCGCTCTGCGCGTCAGCCGCGCTGAAGCCCGGCTCGGCGATCGCGCCGGCGAGCGACGCAACATCGACGCCCTTGCTCTTCATCGCTGAAGTGAGTTTTTTCGCGTTGATCCTCACGGTGCGTTTCCTTCTTGACGTTCCAAGTCGATCCAAACCTCAACACTCAACATCCCGAGCACGATCTAACTTTCTTAGTTCTTGCCATCAACCCTTCGCAGGTGCCGCGGCAGTGCCCTCGACGCCTTCCTTCTTGTTCGTGTGCCCGCGGAAGGTGCACGTGAAGGAGAACTCGCCCAGCTTGTGCCCGACCATGTCTTCCGTCACGAACACGTCGTTGAACACCTTGCCGTTGTGCACCTTGAAGGTGTGCCCAACGAACTCGGGAACGATCGTGCATGAACGCGACCAGGTCTTGATGGCTTCCTTCTTCCGCAACTGGTTGAGCTTCTCCACCTTTCGGTAGACCTTCTCATCCACAAACGGACCCTTCTTCAAGCTGCGTCCCATGCGAAACTCCAAGAGGCACTGGGCACTGGGCACTGGGCACTAGCAAAAACTAGTTCCAACACTCCAAGTTGTCCCAACACCGAAATAACTTTGCTCGACACCTTCAACAAACTTCCAAACAACCAAACTCTTTGCCAATGCCTAATGGCCAGTCCCCAATGCCTACTTCTTTTGTCCATACCGCGTGCTCACGCGACGGCGGATGATCATGCTCTTGCTTGCCTTGCGTGGGTTGCGTGTGTTGCCACCCTTCGCGTGTACGCCCGTCGGTCCGCATGGCGGGCGGTTGCCCTTGCTGCGGCCTGAACCACCACCCAACGGGTGAGCATGGTGGCTCTTTGCCATACCACGCGTCACGGGGCGACGGCCCTTCAAACGATTCAAACCAGCCTTACCCAAAATCCGCAAGCGGTGATCGCCGTTGCCAACCTGCCCGATTGTCGCGCGGCATTCAAGCGGCACGCGGCGGACTTCGCCGCTGGGGAGAACCAGCGTCGCGTAATCATCTTCACGGTTGGTCAGCTTCGCGTACGTCCCCGCGCTTCGGCACATCACTGCGCCCTGGCCCGGCACCAACTCAACGCAGTGAACGTCAAGACCAGTCGGGATATAGCGGAGCTTCATGCAGTTGCCGACGCTTGGCTCAACCGGCCCGGTGCTGCTGCACTCAATCGTCATGCCATCTTTGATTCCATTCGCCGCGACGATGTAGCGACGAACCTTGTCCGTGTACTCAATCAGCGCGATGTGGCAGCTGCGATTGGGGTCATACTCAATGCCGATGACCTTGCCAGCGATCCCGTCGCGGTC
>CAZEZV010000167.1:0-8971 GCA_964516725.1 uncultured Phycisphaeraceae bacterium | reverse complement strand
CAAGGGCATCGGCACGGGCACCTTCCGCATCCGTGACAGCAGCGGCGCGATCGCGACGGTTGACATCGGCACCGACTCAAAGACCATCGGCGACATCATCACCGAAATCAACGCAGCCATCAGCACCACGTCCGGCGGCGGTGGCGGCACGGCACTGACCACTCGCGCTCGCATCAATTCCACAGGCGACGGCATCGAGCTCTACGACACGGGGACCGCTTCGGGCCGCATCAGGATCGAAGATGTGTCCGGCACCGTCGCCAAGTCGCTCAACCTCGCGACAACCGCGACCGGCACCGGCGTCGGCGCTGACAACAAAATCAACGGCACGTTCGAGCGTTCCGTCACGTTCGCCGTGAGCGATACGCTTGATGACGTCGTCCGCAAGATCAACGACGCCGGTGGCGACGTGACCGCCGCCGTCATCAGCGACGGCGCAGGCTCAACGCCCTTCCGGCTTGCCCTCACCAGCAAGTTCACCGGGCGCGACGGGCGGTTTATTGTTGATTCCGGCGCGGTTGACCTGGGTCTTTCAACGCTCGCAAAGGGCGAGAACGCACTGGCATTCTTCGGCGCGGGCGACGTGGCGAGCGCGATCGCCGTGACAAGTTCATCGAACACGATCGACAGCATCCTGCCGGGCGTCAAGATTGACCTCAAGGGCACCAGCGCCGACCCGGTTCAACTCAGCATCACGGAGGACAGCGAAACCCTGTCGACATCGATCAAGGAATTCATCGACGCGTTCAACGGCGCGATCGACCGCATCAACACGCAGACCAAGTACGACAAGGAAACCAACCGCAAGGCCGCGTTGCTGGGCGACGGCACCGTCATCGAGCTCAAGTCGACTCTCGCACGAATCATCCAGACTCCGGCACAGAATCTGTCAGGCCGCTACCAGCGCCTCGCGGACGTGGGCATCAAAGTGGGCAAGGACAGCAAACTGGAGTTTGACGAAACCAAGTTCGCCGCGGCGATGGCAGCGGATCCGCAGGCCGTTGAGGATCTCTTCACCAACCGGACGCTCACGAACAACCAGCAGACCGAAATCTCTCCGGGCGTGTTTGTCAACAACCCCAACTTTGGCAACACGTTCACCTCGCTGGGCGCGATGGGGCAGATTGAACAGTTGACGGAACGCTACGTCAACTCCACCACCGGCCTGCTGACGGCCAAGAGCAACGGCCTGCAAACCCAGATCACATCGCAGAACGAACGGATCGCGGCGATGGATGTCCGGCTTGAGAGCAAGCGGCTGAGGCTCCAGCGGCAGTTCACGGCGATGGAATCGACGATCGGGAAGCTGCAGTCGCAGGGCTCGTCGATTGGAAGCATTGGTCGGCGGTAATTGACCGTGCTGTGCCGCGATCGCGCAATCGATGGGCTTTGTCATGGGAATCTGCTGAAACTTCCACGCGTCTGATTTTGCGCTATTGCACCACTAAAATGAGCGATTTTTCACGATGTGAATATTCCCCTGTCTAGGTTCTTCTCTGGAAAAAGTGACAGATTGCACGCGCAGAGTCCGCAAAGCCGAAAGTCCAATCCCGGTTGGCCGATAGCGACTGTAATGACCTATCCAAGCAACAACTCCGACCCGCTCGCGTCTGGCAGCCAGAAGGCAAAGACAGCGAGCGCCTACTTGCGTACCCGGGTCATGACGGCGTCTCCCGAAGAACTCCGCCTGATGCTCTTGGAGGGTGCGGTTCGCTTTGCAAGCCAGGGCCGGGAAGGGATGGCGACCAAGAACTACGAGCTGACGTTCACTGGCCTTTCCAGCGCTCGTGATATTGTTGTTGAGCTTCTAACGACGATACGCGAAGACGTAAGTCCGGAACTCGCGGCGAATGTCAAGGCACTGTATGCGTTCATGTATAAGGAACTGGTCGACGCGAGCATCAACAAGGACATCGCCAAACTCGACAAGGTGATCGGATTGCTTGAGTACGAAGTCGAGACGTGGCGAATGCTGATGGTCAAGCTCGCCGACGAACGCCGTGCCGCGCACGGCGAGGGCGAAGCCGACGAATTGCAGAAACTCGCGCCAGTGACTCCCAGCACCGACGCCATCACCGCGGCGTCCAGCAAGCTGAAGCGCTCGCAACTCGCCATTGAAGGCTGATGCCAATACTGAACCTGTGTTGCGCCACCCATGGCGTGGGCAGCTTTCGCGTCGTCAGATAACGCTGCGACTTTTTCGTGTGCGACCGCTACGATTTGCCATCACCGGCTTCTAAGCGAACACCGTTGTTCCGCTCTGCCCGAGGCACGCTTGGCATCAATGCGCACAAAAACTCCCGTTCACCTCCTGCTCGCCGCGTCACTCATGCTGGCCGTTGGCGGTTGTGTTACCGTCGGCCCGGACTACACGCCGCCGCAAACCCACATGCCGGGCTCATACGCGGGTCACGACGCCTCTGGCGACATTGTGACGCTGAACGACCCGCTCTCGGAAGAAGCCGTAACGAGGTGGTGGGACACGTTTAATGATCCGGTGCTGTCTGGGATCATCGAACGAGCCTTGGCTGAGAACCTTGACCTGAAGCTCGCCGAGGAGCGTCTGAACGAGGCGTATGCGCTTCGGGGCATCAGCAAAGCCCTCTGGTATCCGACGCTGGACGCGTCCGGATCCGCGTCTCGCTCTCGGACGAGCGACAATACAGGGCAGCCGTTCTCGATCGGCAGGGATCAGACCCGGTTTTCTCTCGGGTTGGACGCGAGTTGGGAGATTGACGTGTTTGGCGGCATTCGCCGCGCGGTGGAAGCGAGCGACGCGGACTTGCAGGCGGCGGAAGAGGACCGGCGCTTTGCGAGAGTGACGCTCGCCGCAGAGGTTGCGCAGGCGTATGTTGACTTGCGACAGTTCCAGCAGCGCAAGGCTGTGGTGATGCGCAGCATCGTCGCGCAGCGCGAGACGCTGGGACTGACGAAGTCTCGCATGGATGCTGGCCTTGCCAACGACCTTGAAGTTGCTCAGGCAGAAGGCATTCTCGCAACGCGCGAGAGTCAGCGGCCGATTCTTCTCACGGGTGAACGCGGCGCGATGTATCGCATCGCGGTGCTGCTCGGCAAGAACCCGGCGCAGCTCATCAGCGAACTCGAAACTGCGAACACCGACGAAGCCAATGCAGCATCTTCTGAGGCTGCGCCCGTGCCGACGACAAAGGCGCCGATTGCAACCGGTCTGCCGAGTGATCTGCTGCGTCGTCGGCCTGATATCCGCCGCGCAGAGCGGCGAATCGCCGCCGCTTCCGCCAGGGTTGGCGTTGCGACGGCTGACTTGTTCCCGCGATTCAGCCTCACAGGTTCTTTCGGCCTCGAGAGCGAGCATACCGATCAACTGCTCGACATGAGCAGCCGGACCTGGAGCTTCGGGCCCGCTGTTCGCTGGAACATCTTTGATGCGGGCAAGCTCCGGCGGACGGTTGCAGCGGCAACATCGCGCGAGCGCCAGGCGCTGATTCAGTATGAGCAGACGATTCTGACCTCGCTCGAAGACGTCGAGCATGCACTCGTCCGGGTCAAGAACGAGCAGACGCGGCGGGTGTCACTGCAGCGAGCCGTCGCGGCCAACACCCGCGCCGTCAAGATCGCAGAAGAGCGATATCGCGCGGGCGTGTCGGAGTTTCTCAACGTGTTGGAAACCCAGCGTGAGCTGTACGATTCCGAAGACACCCTTGTCCAAAGCGATGCGGAACTTGCAAGGGCGGTCATTGCCCTGTACCGCGCGTTGGGCGGCGGCTGGCGCGATTGATTCGGCTGGTGGGCAGCGGCGTCCTCGCTTGTGACGAACATCAAAATGTGCTCGATATCACCAATCATGCAATGGGCGAAAAACATCCCCCCATTTCAGCTTCCTCCCCCTTGCAATCTTCTCCAACCTGTGGTATATTGACACCGCTCTTGGTGCTGCTGTTCCGCGCAAGCGGAAAGCAGTGAAAAGGGAAGTGTGGTGCGATGTGTCGCGTCTGTCACAAACAGCCGCGTCAAATCAATTCCACCGCGGACGCGCCGCCGTAGTGAGCGACGCTGCCCGAGCGATTGGCTGTGGACCCTGGTCTGCGGCCGCCCACTGACGCCGTGCGTCGGGAAGGGTTGCTCGGGTTGGCAATGCTCAGAGCCGGAAGACCTGCCAAAGAGACTGCACGCGAGTGGTTCGCGTGTTGCTTGTCTGGGCCCTCGCGTGCGTTTGTCACTTGACAAGTGCAAAGGGAAACCGGCGATCAGTACACCGCGCTTTGCTTCTGCGCAGTGTGCCCGCTGATTTTCGCGAGTCATCCCACTCTCACGCCGACCGTGTCGGCGCGTCGAAGCCGCCCTGCGCGATGCTGCCTGTGCAGTTCAGGGTGATGGGCAAGTCTTCTTGCCTGGAGTGTGCCTGGTGTTTTCAGTTTTCTCACGCAGCGTGACCCGTGCGGCAGTGCTTGCCGCGACCAGCCTTGCATCAACTGCAACCCTCGCCTCGAACTTCGCGACGACCGTGGTGTCATACTCCGCGGGCACCGGCGCGCCGGTGGACTACCAAAATTCCGCCGTCGCCTTGGGCGAACCAACCCGCTACACCGGTGAGTCCTTCGGCTTCCCCGCAACCGTCACCCCCTTCGCAAGCCCCTTTGAACCTGATGAAGTTGTCGCCATAGGTCGAGGAGGCAGCCTCGTGCTGCAATTCGATCACCCGGTCACAAACGACCCGCAGAATCCCTTTGGCATCGACCTGCTGATCTTCGGGAATTCGTTCTTCCACTCGGACGATTTTTCGCCGATCGCGCAGAACCTGTGGCAACCTGCGGGCCTGGTTGAAGTGTCGCCGGATGGCTCCATCTGGACTGCGATACCGAATGTCAACGCCGATGGTCTCTTTCCGACACTCGGCTACAGAGATGAAACCAATCCCTTCGGAGGGGCCGTGGGGCAAGTGCTGACGGACTTCACGAAGCCAGTCAACCCAAACTTCGCCTGGCAAGGTCTGGGCCTCGCGGACATCATCGCCGGCTACAACGGCAGCGGCGGCGGGGCGGGCATCGACTTGAGCACAGTGAATCTCAGCAGCATTTCGTTTGTGCGGCTTTCGCTTGCTTCGAACGCGCCGCTCGCCAAGATCGAGATTGATGCGATCTCGAATGTTGCGGCGATTCCGTCGCCGGGAGCGGCGGCTCTGTTTGTCGTTGCCGCATTCATCACCCGTCGCACGCGCAGAGTCACCTGATGCCTCGACGTGGGTCGTGGGCGGGTGTCGTGATGCCTGCTTTTCCCTATCACTTTTCATTTTTTCTCGTATCCCGCGTCTCACGTCCTGATCAAACATTGTCGCAACTTGGAATCCTCCGCGCTCATCCTCCTTGCTCTCCTGCCCGCGCAGCCCACCTGGACTCACGCCGGCGGCTCCTCCGCGCGCAACTCGCTCGCATCCCATCCACTCCCGAACATCACTCAACCACTGTGGTCTCGCTCAACCGACGCCTCCAACAACCCCATCACCTTCCGCTATCAATCAACTCCCCTCGTGAGCCAATCGCTCATTTTCGTGCTCGGCAGCGTTCGCCCCTCGGGCTCAACCCAAGACATCTTCAAGTGCTTCGCACTCCGGCGCAGTGACGGTGCGGTTGCGTGGTCCGCACAAGTCCCAACTCCCAACGCCGCGCTCGGCAGCCAATCCAGCCCCGCCCTCTCCGAAAAGCTCGGCGTCCTCTACGTTCCCAGCAACAACGCCATCACCGCACTCCGCGCGAGTGACGGCGTTCAACTCTGGCAAACCACGCTGCCCCGCACCATCGTCAACGCCTCTCCATGCCTCACCGACGACCTATCCGCCGATCGCCTTTTCATCACGGACTACGACTTTGACGCGGGCGGCGCGCCGGGCTCGCTGCACTGCATCAACATCAGTCCTGCTTCATCAACCAACCCGTACACACCCGGCCAACTCCTCTGGTCCTTTCCTATCCAAGGTCTTTCCGGCAACTCACCCGCGTATCTCCCGCATCGCAAAGGCGGCCCGCGTGGCGATTCATGTCAACCTCTCATCTTCGTCGCAACCTCCGGCAGCCCTGATATCACTCCAGGCGACATCCTCGCCCTTCCCGCAACCGCAACGACCACGCCAACACCCGTCTGGCAACGTTCCAACACCATCCCCCAAGGGTTCTTCGGCGGCGTGAGTCTTGCGCCTGGCCCCAGAGGTCACGTCGAGCTTCTTGCAAGTTCCTACGCGTTCTTCGATCTCGCCAACACGCTCCGCATCGACGCGGCGACGGGAACACTGCTTGCTGACATCCCAACCAATCGCAGCGCGGCAACGCCGATCGCGCTGCAGTGCGTGAGCGGTGGGGGCGTGACCCGTTCTGAGATACTGCTCAGCACCGGATACGACGGCTTCGGCAGCATCCCGACGCTTGAACTTCTTGCACGAGATGACACTGCTCCAAACACCCTCTCGATGCTGTGGGATTCGTGGACGGCCGCGTCGCTTCGCGTCGCAGGCTGGAATCATCAACCCGCCGCAACGCTCTCGCGGGTGAGGCACTCCGCCGCGGTTGGCACGATCGCGGCGAACGCGAACACACTTGCGGGGCAGAACTTGAAGATCATTGATCTCACGCAACCACCGACAAGCCCGGGCTTCGTTATCCAATCCACGACTCAAGCGGGTGGCAGTGTCGCGCTTGCGGGACTCAATCTCTACAGCATCGGCACCGCCGGTCTGTGCGCGTTCGGCCCCGCGTGGACCAACGCCGACATCGATGCAAGCGCCCGCATCACCGCCGCCGATCTGTACCAATGGGAAACCAACTGGCAGATGAACGCGGGCCCGCGCGATGTTGACGGCGACACGCACCACACACTCACCGATCGCGAGGTGCTTATGGATTGGCTTCGCAGTGACGAACGCGCAATCCTCACGGAGGTGCGCCCATGATCCGAATTGTGCACACCCGGCGTGCGACAGACCACGGCTTTGCGAGGTCGGTGCTGAGCGTTGATCATTCATCAAACAACTCCCGCCGCGCCTTCACGCTCATCGAACTGCTCATCGTCATCTCCATCATCGCGCTTCTCCTTGCCATCTTGGTTCCTGCCCTTGCCTCTGCGCGCAGTTCCGCCAGAACAGTCATGTGCAGCTCGAATCTCCGGTCTCTCACCACTGCGTGGACCCTCTATGCCAATGACTTCGCCGACCGTGCCATGCCCCTCGCCTATACGAGTTCGCAGGACGTCGGTCCCTTCGGCACCGCGCGCTACTGGTGGGGCAGTCACGGTTCATCAACAACGCCTCCTGACTTTGAGCGTGGGTTCATTCATCCGTATCTCGACACGTCGCTCGCGGCGAACAGCGTGCTTGAATGTCCTGCCCAGGCGTGGGGTACATTTCTCCCGCAAGGCCCGGGCGCACGCTGGCCCACCAGCACCTACGGCTACAACGGCTACTACCTCAGCCCGGCAAAGACTCCCGGCTGGGATGCAACGATCGGACATCGTCCGTGGCGACGCCTGGCCGACATCAAGTCTCCAGCCCAAGTGTTTGTGTTCGCGGACACGTTGATTCGACAGGGTCAGTCTCTGAAAAATTGCGCGTTGCTCGACCCGCCGATGCTCTTCACGGGCACGCCAACACAGCCCCAGTGGCAGCTCAACACATCGCCGACGACCGCGTTTCGACATGGGCCGCGGATACAGCATTCGAACAATGGCGCTATTGCAAGTGCTCAAGCCTTGCAGGCGAGGAACATCGCGGCTGTCACATCGCGTGCCGACACGAGCGTTCATGCGATCAAGTCGCAGCCTCAGTGGCTCTCGCAAGGGCTTTTTGTCGGAAGCGTCATGCCGGCGAGTTTGCTGGTGGACGAAGCGGCGTTGGTGGAACTGGATGCGAGGGCCAACGCGTACTATGTGCCCGATGCGCTCGAGTGGTAGACTCAGCACGATTCCGAGTACAAGGGTCCATCTGACACTTGAAAAAAGGCTGAACCATTGATCGTCGACCGCTGCGTTTGCTGCCACATGACCTTTGAGCACTTGCTGGCACTCGGACGGAAACACTCCGCCGACGCCGCGCAAGTCTGCGAGTCCACTGGCTGCGGCAAGCAATGCACACTCTGCGTCGCGTACATCTACAAGGCGTTTCAAACCAACAACCCACGAGTCTCGCTGATGTCCCAGGCCGAAGCGGACCATGTCCTTGCTGCGGTGCGGACAGCGGCTTCGCGCTCTGCGGAATCGAACACGAAGAAAACCTGATGCCCGCTTGTCAGTGTCTTCCGATCGTTCTCGTTGCCTGGTCACACAATCACACATACCATCCTCTGTGAGTTTCTGGACAATCCTCAAAATCCTCGCGGGCCTTGCGCTGGGCTGGTTCTTTGGCTGGTTGGCCGTCGCCGTGCTTGGCGTGCTCGCGCTTCTCAGCATTGTCCTCTTCTTCATGGGCGTGACGAAGGCGCTTGAAGCGAAACTCACCGGCGCGGCGCTCAAGGTGTCGCTTTCGCTCATCGGGTTGGGCGTTGTCTGGCTCTTCTTCATCCCGACGGTGATCGGCGCACTGGCGCGAACGCTGTTTGGGAACGCTGCCTGAATGCCTCGATAAAAAGCCATCAGCGCTCGAGTATTTCTCGGGGCAGCATTCGCTTTCGCTTCGCGGACTTCTTCTTCATTCCAACGTGCGCCGCGAGTTGCGCTTCGACGCCGTCGGCGGCATCGAGTTCGATGCCGAGCCTGGTTCGTTCCGCCGCGCACAGCGCGATCGCGAGGGCATCGGCCACGTCGGGCGGCTTGGGCAAGTCTGCGAGCGAGAAGTACTCCTGCACAGCGCGCTGCATCTGAGACTTTTCCGCGCGTCCGCTGCCTGTCATCGTTTTCTTGACTAGACGCGGCGACAACTCGATCAGCCTGAGTTTGCGTTTGGCGATTTCCAGGAGCAGGACGCCCCGGGCGTGGCCCATGATCATCGCTGTGGCTGGGTGCGCGGCGTGTG
>CAZEZV010000166.1:0-8973 GCA_964516725.1 uncultured Phycisphaeraceae bacterium | reverse complement strand
CTTGAAGAACACCCCAAGTGAACTCACCCCATCACGACCGCTCCAAGCCAACGCCACACTTCCCTGCCCTTCTTCCTCTTCGTGCACTTTGTGACTTTGTGGTGAAATCGCGTCTCAGAGACCCCTAGTCCCCATGTCGCTCCCGCAGTTTCGTTGACAGCCGCGCAATCAAGTGCGCCCGCTCAAACTGATCTACCCAATCCTGAAGCGTCGCCGCAGCCTCATCCGCGCCCATCAGCGCCCCGGGCACCGCGCACGCCGCGCCAAGGCTTTTCGCCGCTGTCGCCCGAAGTCTCGCAAGGCTCTTGTCGCCGTACAGCGACAGAAAGTCAAAATCCTCGTTCATGAAAAGAACGGTCGGCACGCGATTCCCGCCGCAAATCTTCACCCGATTGGAAAGTTCAAGGTGCTTGTCGCGGTCGCAGTACGCCACGCGAAGAACGCTCGACTCCTTCGCAATCGCATCGATCATCGGCACCTGGTGCACGCAGTCGCCGCACCATGTTCCTGAAATCACGAGAACGTTGACTTCTCGCACAAAACTCCGAAGCAGAGCCTTCTGCGAATCGCTAAGCGTCACCCGCGTGCGTGAGCCATGCCACGAATCCTGCTGTTCGGGCTTGCCCGTCGCAACGTATCGCTCATACGAAAGCCCTGTCGAAAAGTGATTGCGAAGCAGCGACATCTCAACCATGAATGGAATCCTGAAGACGGCGGAGGAGGAACTCGCCCACGCGAAGAAGCAAAACATCAGCCGTTTGCCAGTCAGCCTCCGCCAAAAAACCTATATCAATTATGATGCCGCACCAGAGCCGATGTAGCTCGCACCGCAATATGCAACGGGTCGACGATAGCTTACTCGTCTTCTTCTGATTCCGGCACGGGCGCTTCTGCAGCTCTGTCCATCTGCTCCCACGCGCTTTCAATCACGCTGGCCTGCGCATCGTCCTTATCGTCTGAAAGACGCCTGAAAATCCGCTGCCCGCGGTCATTGAACCACCGGATCGTCATGTCGGCTCGGAAGAAGTTTGCGCCCTGGGTGTGATTGAACTCAATTCGGCTGCGCAGACCGTCGGAAATCAGGCTCGACTGCGCCGGATCGATTTCCGCAAGGAACCGAGTCATGGGTGTGACGCCGTTCGCGCGTCGCGCAATCGCCGGCCCCTGCCCGCGGTACTGGAAGTTTCCGACAATTTCGCCCTCATCCGCCCGCCACGCTTCCGTCTGATCTTTGTGACGGTACTCGCCCTGGTGCGACGGGCAGTAGAAAATCTTTGGCTCGTCCAAGTACTCGGATCGGTACAGCAAGCCCAACCCATCCCATGCAGAGTCAAACATTTGTCGCTCTGGCGCAACTCGCAGTGCAATCATTGACTGCGGCTCAAACGCAACTCGCCACGGCGAATTTTGCAGATAAATGCTCGGAGCCAGCAACCCCTTGTTGTCTTCGGCGTATCCCAACAGTCCGATGCCCACTTGGCGCAGGTTGCTCTGGCACACCACGCGCCGCCCAGACTCTGTCACATATGAAAGACTCGGCAGCAGCAGCGACACAAGCAGCGTGATCACCGCGATCGACACGATCACGTCGAGCAATGTAAATGCGCACCGCGCCCGAGAAATCTCGGCGCGATTCTGTCCGCGAGGATGTGCCAAACGCATCACCATGTGGTGACGACCCCTGTTGATCTCTCGATACCACAGCCTACTGACTGCGTCGTGAACTCACCATTCACAGTGCCATGATACAGGAAGTTGAAGTTTTTTGCAACCCCATTCAATCCTAATGAAATACAAACACAACAGAATTATTCGGGACTGATCAAGACGACTTTCATAGAGCCCGATTTAAGTATGACCAATCAAATGACGAACAACCTGCACTGCAGCAACAAATATCGTCAGTTCCACCATAAGAATGCATCCGCTGCGCATCTCCCACGTATCGAGTCCTGTCCAGAAGGGCCCGTGAGGCTTTTCACCTGTTTTTTCAAAGCAGGTCTGTGATGGCGAGTTAGAATCGTTCTTTCCCGCCATCAGAAAGGGCAAGGCAATGGGCTCTTTTCGGAGCCAGCATAATGGTCCGGTGGATCGGTCGTTGATGCAGCGAGTCGCTGCCAATGACGAACGCGCCATTGCCGAACTTTTCGACCGTTTCGGCTCTTTGGTCTTTCGCATGGCGATGCAATCCATGCCCAGCAAAGCCGAAGCAGAAGACGCTGTGCAGGAAGTTTTCGTGCGGCTGTGGAGAACCGCCGCACGCTACGACGACGAAAAAGCCGCGCTTGTAACTTGGGTGATGCTGATTTCTCGGCGGCACCTAGTGGACAAGCTCCGAAGGAGTCGGGCAAGGCTTCGTCCCACGTCGTTGGATCACCCGCAGTCGATGGCAGCGCCGGAGGCCGCGGAGATTCACAGTCGCATGGACACGGATGATCGCATGCGAGTTTTGATGAAACGGATCGAAGGTTTGCCCGAATTGCAGAGGACCGTAGTCATGCGGGCCTACCTGGGCGGACAAACGCTTCGACAGATCGGTGAAGAGCTCAACACCCCGCTGGGGACTATCAAGTCCGCCCTCAGCCGGGCCCTCGTGAGGCTGCGGGAAAGAACGGGCGAGGAGTCTGTTGTATGACGTTGCGTGAATTGCTTGAAACTTCCAACCTCGCGGCTCTTGGGCTGCTGGATCCAGAGGACCACGTTCAGTTTGAGCGTGCCCTCGCGGAGGCGCCTGAACAGGTGCGCCGACATGTGATCGAGGAGCAGGCTCGCTGGGCGGGTGGCGAAATGCTGCTGCCTTCCACGGAAGTTCCTGGTGACCTCAAGGGCCGAGTGCTTGATTCGGTGAAGGCCGCCATGATCGACGCGTCGATCGCAGCGGATGATTTTTCGTTGCTGCGTGAGCAGCACGGCTTGACCGGTCGCAAGGTCGCTTCCAGTTGGCGGACCGCGTCGTTCGGCCTGATCGCCGCGGTGATCGCACTCGGCGGCGCATTCTTCTACGTGTATCAGAACAACGTGCTGAGCGCGAACCGTGTTGACGAGAACAAACTGCTCACTGAGTACGCCAGCAACTTCGGTGCGCCATTCGAGGACGTGATTTTCAAGCCGGCGACAAAGCGGACGATTCTGCTCGCGGCTGAAGAAGGTTTTGACGGCGAAGTCGCCATCTATACAAACCCCGACTGGGAGTTGGCACGCGTTGCGACCAACAAATTGCCGTCGATCGAAGGTCAAAACTACCGCCTCGTGCAGCTGGACGCGAACAACGCCATCATTCGCGAGATTGCCGTCATCAACGGAGGTTCTCAGCCCAAGTTTCACAAGGTCGGCAAGCTCGAGGTGGGCACGAAAGTCGCCCTCATCCGCGCTGACGTGAAAGAACGAGCAGGTTCTCAAGATCACTTGATGACGGGCGTTGTGACATAACCGACCCAGCCCGTTACTCCTCCATGAACCCCGCGCTGAGCGGGGTTTTTCTTTGCATGCAGCCCACTGTCAAGAAGGGCACTGCCTCGACAACCCGCCTGCCTCGTCGCAAGCTTTGTCACATGATTGAAACTTCTTCAACTGCCACACCGAACAAGACACCGTTGGCGCTCGATACAATGAAGACCTAGTTCTTCTGTCGATGCACCAGTTCTCCCTGTGCCCACGCTCCCTCCAATCCCCAAGACCACCAGTGTCAGCCATCGCGCCGCTCGACGCCTGCTGCGCCACAAAATACTCAGGCACGTCGGCATCGGCCTCTGTGTCGGCGCGGCTGTCTCGATCTCGCTCGCCATCGCGTCACGCCTCGTTCCAGACTCATGGCCGCTCACGCGCTGGCTGTGGAGCGACGAAACATGGCGCCAAGTGCTTCCGACTCGTTGGTCCGCCGCGTCTGACTCTGGCTGGGCCATCCTCATCGGCGCAAGCATGCTCGCGGGCGGACTCGCCAGCGCGTGCGCTGCGTGGCTCAGGCGAGATGGCCTGAGTGCCGGCGCACGATCGCTCGACGCGTCGCTGAGCCTTCAAGACCGCCTCTCAACCGCCATCGAACTGAGCGAGACCGACCGGCCCGCGTCGCCATTTGACGCGCTGACGATTCAGGACGCTGAAAACCTGGCAGCACGCGTGAACCCTCGCGCAATGAGCAAGGCTCGTATGGAATGGCACTGGGCCGCCGCGCCTGCGCTCGCCGCTGTCGCCGCTGGGGTCTGGCTGCTCATCCCGCGTGTTGCTCCGACAAAGCCGGCAAGCGCGTTCGCGCGTGCATTGCCACCCGAGCAAGCACGGACGGTGCGAGAGGCTGTCGAGGAATCTCGCCAGTCGTTGGAACAAGCCGAGGATCCCGCATCACAGCGCGCATTGAAAGCGGCACAGGAACTTGAGCAGCAACTCGCGAAGGGCGACGCGAGCAGCGCTGACGTGTCGAGCGCAGCCCGCACGCTCTCCGAAGCGGCGGACTCCCTCCAGGAAGACGCAGCCCTCGCCCGCAGCGATGCGCAATCAATCGACGCGCTCCAGCAAGAAGCCGAGCGCCGCGCCGACTCGCTCCAAAAAGGCCCCGCCCGCGATCTCGCCGAAGCCCTCGCCCGCGGCGACGAATCCAGCGCCGCCGAAGCCGCCGAGTCGCTCGCAAACGAATCGCAGCAGATGTCCGAAGATGATCGCGAAGAAGCCGCGAATTCGCTGCGCGAGTTCGCCGATGCGCTCAAGAAGTGGGAGCAGGAAAAAGAGCTCTCGCAGCAATCACCAGACGATCCATCGCAGCAGCCAGCGACAAGCAATGCTTCGGAGCAGGATCAGCTCAGCAAGGCACCCACACAATCTCAGTCTGCTTCACAAGACTCCCCCGCTGCTCGCACAGACGCAACTTCACAAGCCAGCCCCCAAAGCGACGGCTCACAAACGCAGCCAGCACACCAATCTGAGCGAGGCTCCGAGTCGCAGCCACCAACCTCCGCCGAACACAACTCGCAGAAGCCAGCGTCTGACAACGCACCCAAGCCAAGCGCAACCGAGCAACTGCGCAACGCCTTCGAACAAGCCGCGAAGCAGTTGGAGAACAAGAACCAGCCGCCCACGAGCAACGAAAACCAGGACGATAACAGCAACTCGCCGCCGTCGGATCAGTCGCAGCGCAATGCCCCATCGCAATCTTCCGACCAGCCCTCGCGGCCGACTTCGCAGAGCCAACCTCAAGAACCCCAGCCGGCAACCCCAAGCGACTCATCAGGCACATCCGCAGAGCCAGACAAGTCGCCGCAATCCAATGAGCAGTCGTCGCGTGCGTCTCCAAACACACAGAATCAACAGCAGCAGCCACAGGAAACGAACGAGCAAAACGCCAGCAAGAAGCAGCCCGACGCGGCGCAATCTGCAGAGGACAAGAGCGCATCCAACTCAGCCGCAAACGAACAACCTCCCTCCGACGCCGCCAAGCAAAACCCGCCGAGCAATCCCGGCACCTCACAGTCACAGCAAAGCCAGCCCAACAACGATCCGCAAGCGAAGCAGGAAACTTCCAAGCAGCAGCCCGCTCGACAGCAATCCGAGTTGAACAAGAACGGCCAGCCGTCGCAGGGCACGCAAAGCGATTCACCAAAACAGACTGGCGAGAAACAGCCCAGCGATAACCAGCCGCGTTCCGACCAACAGCCCGACGCGGAGCCGCAGCATGACGGCAAGCTTTCACAGGGCAATCAGCCAGCAGACAAGCAGCAACAGACCAACAACACCAGCCAACCTTCTGACAAGCAATCCAAATCTGACTCAACGGGTCAACAGAAAGATCTGAGAAACTCAGGCAAGCCTTCCGAGCCAGGTGCTCAATCGCAGCCAACTGACGTAGCCAAGCCGTCGGATCAAAGCCAAAGCCAGACACCGAATCAGCCCAAGGGTCAGGGCCGTGACGAAAACTCGCAGCCTCCATCCGCTGCTCAAGGTCGGACATCCAAAGACCAGGCGATCCAAGACGCCACCAAGCGGCAGGACAACCAAAAGCGCGATGCAAGTCCGCAAGCCAAGCCGCCGACAGACGCCAGCGACGCCTCGCAGCAGCGAGAATCGCGGCCTTCAAGCACGCCCGAGCCCAACCCAACAGACGCAAACTCTCAGCCGCAGTCAAAGCCGGAGAGCAGTGCTCGTGAACAGCGCGAATCGTCAAATAAACAGCCATCAGGAAACAGCACGCAGCAGGGTCAAGTCAAGGAAAAGTCGCGGGCGTCAGACACACGGCCTCAGAGCGATGCCCAGCCACGCACCGACCAGACCAACGCGCCTTCGAAAGAAGCCAAGCCCGCTCTGCAACAGCAAAAACAACAAAGCGAACCATCGCCAACCGATCCGCAATCTTTAAAGAACGACGACAAGTCATCGCAGCAACAACCCAAAGCCAACGCGCCGTCTCCATCTTCACCTGAAAACCATGACGCCAAGAGCGGCGACAAGAAAGACAAGGCTGCAAATCGCGAGAGCCCGGCACAGCCGCAGAAGCCAACCGACACAAACTCACCGCCCCAGCCGCGTGATCCTGCATCACAGGAACGCCAAAGCGACGCCGTCCGCGAGGGCTCGGCACAGAATCAGGACGATGCAGCTGAAGGCAACCAGCAGGATTCAACTGCTGAAGATCAAAAGAAGCCTGAGCGTAACTCGCAGACGCAAGAAAAACAGCCAGAGCCAAAGGCTTCACAACGCGGGGACTCAAGGGACAACAACACATCGACACCCGATCGAATGCGCGGCGAAGAAACCAAAGGCACTGAGAAGTCAGAGAATCCTGAAAAGTCTGAGAAACCCCAGCAACCCTCTCAGCGAGATCAGACTCGCCCGGAAAGCGAGGAGCATCCGTCTCAACAGCAACGCGAGACCTCAGAGTCAACGAAAGATACAACGTCTGACACGAAGCGCAGTCCAAAGCCCCAGCAACAGTCAGACCAACCATCAGATAAGCAGCACGACGAAAATCAAGACAACACACAGGAACGGAAGACGGAGCCAAAGAACGACTCGTCCTCCACAAAGCCGCCCGACGTCGACGCGATTCGCAAGCTCGCCGAGCAGCTCCGCAAAAACCCGGAACTGCGCGAGCAACTTGAAAAGCAGGCGCAGAAGTATTCCAAACAGTCGCAGGACATGCAGGAGCAGGCCCGCAAGATGCTCGACGCGATGAGCCCGAAGCAGCGCCGCGAGCTCGAGAAACTCGCGCAGGATCTCGCAAAGGACGCCAACTATCCGCAATCCAAACCGGGCGACAAGCAAGGCTCGTCCGACCTCGCACGAGGCAATCAGAATCGCCCCGACCAATCGCGCGACCGCCAGCAGCGCGACGACCTGGCATCCAAAGACAACCCCGCATCCCCTGGAATTCAGCCCGGCCCGCGCGAGGGCTCTGAATCTCCAGAATCCTCGCAAGGCTCCGCCGGCGATCCCGGCAACCGCGCAACACGCACCGCTCGCAGCACAAACCCGCGCCCGCTCAACACGTCAAGCACCACACCAGTCGATGCTCGCGCCGCCGAACGTGAATCCCAGCAGCGCACCATCGCCGACATTTTCCTGGGCGACGAACGCACCGCGCCGGTCTCTCGATCAAACGCCTCCATCGACGAGCAGTTCAAGCAAGCCGCCGCCGGCGCAGAGCGAGGTATCGAGAGCCAAAGCGTGCCAAACCAGCACGCCGACCTGGTGCGCCGCGTCTTTGAACGCTACCAGAAGCGGATCAAAGAAAGCGAGCGCCAAGCCTCGCCGGAGAAAAAATAGGTTTCATTCGCAGGACGGCTTGCGGATGCTTGAGGGTGGAAGAAGCGTCCTCGCGTGTTCCACCAACTCGCGCGTTGCACGTTGAATCCGCGTCACTTGTTCTCAAACATCACAACCCCAACCTGATCCCGGTTCAGCCAGAATACTCGATCAGGAGTTCGCATCGTGATCGCATCCGCGCTGACGCCGGTCAGGATGCCCTCTATCACCACGGGCCTATCACGATCAAGCGCAAACGTGCCGTGCCGGGTCGTCACCGAACCGTTCCCTTCAGGCGACACTCGTAGATACACGACGCACTGCAATCCAATCGACTTCGAGAGGTCGGGCTCGCAGTCCTTCAGCCTGCTCACACGAACCTGAGACCACGCCGCCGTCGCGAACGCAAGGAACAGCAGCCCGACAACCGTTGCAATTGGAATCAACTTTGTGTGCTTCATGGGAAACTCCTGTGGAAAGCAATTGTTCGCCGTTCATTCCGCCGCGCTCGGGCCGCATCGGTACTCGACACGTCTCCCGCTGCAATCAGCGATCACCGCACCTCGCACTGCTCGCGAGCGTGATTCGTAGCGCACCTATGCGACTCTGACAACACGGCATCCGACAACGCTCAATTCTCCTTGTTCGCTGCGAGTAAACTCCACTCCGATGGCATCGACTCGTACCCTGCGATGATCCCACCCATTGCTCTTCGCAAGATGAGCCGCAATCGCGCGGAGTTTGCGGCGTTTGTGCTGCGTGACGGATTGCAGTGGTGAAGCGACGGCGGACTTCGTCGCTTGGCCGCGCTCCCGCACGCGGGCTTTTACTTCGAGAACGACAAACTGCTCGCCATCGCGGGCCACAATATCCGCCTCCCCCATTGGCACACGCACGTTCCGCCCGATGATTTCCCACCCCAGCGACTTGACGTGCCTTTCAGCCGCGGCTTCTCCGAGGCGGCCGAGTTCGTCGCTCTCACGGGTTGACGCCTTGCCAAGGACGAGCGACAGTGATCGCTTGAGTCGCTGCATGAGCGTGGGTTTGGACGGGACGGCCATAATGGATGTTTGATGTGCGAGTGCGGTGAAGATTGAGCGTACTGGGTCGCTTGGTTTCGCCGCGGAGAGCGCGGAGGGCAATAGATTCCTTGCCTCTTTTCCTCTCTGCACCCTCCGCAGTGTAAATAGTCTTGAAGCCGGTTCACTTCTTCACAAAATACCGCTTCTCCGCCAGCGCCAGCGC
>CAZEZV010000165.1:0-8984 GCA_964516725.1 uncultured Phycisphaeraceae bacterium | reverse complement strand
CACAAACCAATCCGGCTCTGGCGGCCCGACAAAGTTCGCGTCAAACTCATCAGGCATTGTCGCATCGCTCACAAACGCCGGAGCCGAGCTGATGGTCTTGAATCGCGAACCATCCGATGCGTCAGCATCGTTTGTCTCGCTGCTTGCTCCACTGTGAACATCCGCTCGCGTGCCTTGATTGCCAACGAACAACTCTGCGTCGCTCTGCTCGCTTCGCGAATGCTCCACGACTTGACTCGCCATCAGCAACGGCAACTTCACACCGTTGCGAACCGCATATTCCTTGAACGTGATGGCGCTCGCGACCACCGCCGACGTTGCGAGCGACCACACGAGCAGCGCATGCGACAACCTCCCCCAGCACTCCTGCCCATGTTGAACCGAACCACTGTGCACGGCTCCATCCTGTCGCCGAAGCGCCGTCAGGCTACCGCTCAAGCCTGAGTCCCGGCAGTTTAGCACGCAACTTGCCCTGGTGGCACGTGCTTCCAGCCCATGCGCAACACGGGGGTGGCTTTCTTGGCCATGCGAATAATCCCCCATGCCCAACAGCGCAGTCATTTTCGACTTCGACGGCGTCATCGTCCACAGCGAAGGCTCACACCTCATCGCCATCCGCGAGGTCGCGGCCAAGGAAGGCGTCCACTTCAGCAACGAAACCTACTTCCGCGACTACGTCGCCCTCGCCGACCGCGACCTCATCCCGCGAGTGTGGCAGGACGCAGGCCGCACCCTTGCCGATACCCAACTGCAAACGCTCCTCGCCGCGAAGCAGGCTCGATACGAGGAGCTTGTAGACGAAGGCGCTGTCGTCGCATTCGCAGGATCAGTCGAACTCATCCGCGCTTGCGCAGCAAAAGTCCCCATCGCGATCTGCTCCGCCGCGAACCGGTCCACCATCAACGCGTCGATTCACGCGCTCGACATCGCAACGTGCTTTACCACCATCGTGAGCGCCGACGACGTCACCCGCAGCAAGCCCGACCCAATGCCCTACTCGCTCGCCGCGAAGCGCCTGGGCTTTGACCCGCGCGAGTGCGTCGCCATCGAAGACACCGTGGGCGGCATGGCGAGCGCGCTGGGAGCCGGGTGTAAAGTCGCGGCGGTGTGTCACACGCTGCCCAGGAATCGGCTGGGCGCGGCGACATTGATCGTCGAAGGAACTCGCGATCTGACCGTTGAGCGATTGCTCGCGCTGTGATTCGCAACAAGAGCCTAGGGGCGCAAGCCCCCGGCGGGTTTTTCAACACGTGACAAGTCTCGCCGAGGGCGTGCGCCCCTAGGCTCCTGTTCACCATCGCGTCGATCTTGCCACCCCCGACACATTCGTCTGCATCCCCAAGTACGGCGCAAGCGGCAGCAATCCAAACGCCAGCACAATGCCCAGCAACCCCGTGTACATAGCACTCAAAAATCGCGTCCACAACTGAAACCAGATCGACCACTCGATGTTGTCGAGGAACCAACCGCGCATCGTCATCACAACCACAAACACAATCGCCCCAGCGAGCGCCCCAAGTCCCGCAAGAAACCCAAGCGTCAGCGGATTCCGCCGAATCGTCGAGCTTCGCACCAGCACGATCACCTCGGCCCCAACCAAGTACGAAATCATGTGAGGCCCGATGATCCGCATATCGGCCAGCGACCCCTGCATCGGCACCGAATTGAGCAAGTCCATGAGCAGGCCGATCGCGAGTGCCGTCCAACGCACCGTCGTGCGCGAAGCAAACATCGCGACGAGCGTCAAGCAGCAGAAGACGAAACTGGGCGCGATGGGCAGGTCGCGGAGGCGCAGGGCTTCGCGCAGGCCAAGTTCCAAGCCCATGGCCATCCAGACGACGAGAACCCACAACGCACGATTCATCGTGGGCCTCCATCTTCTCGTTCGTTGGCGAGGCGCCGTCCGTTGTCGTTCGTTGCCGAAGTTGGAATCTGCAACACCAATTCGCTCACTCGCAGCAGGTCCCCCACCATCGGTCGCACGACGACCGTTTTCCGCAATGGCTGCCGAGGCGACGCCTCAACGCTGACAACTTTCCCAACAATCAGCATCTGCGCGTGCATGGGCCAGCGAGTGGGGTCCGCAAGACGGACTTCATCACCTGCTTTGGGTTCATAGCGCTGCTGCGTACCTGCGTCAGTTTTGTCTTCGACGTCGCCGACAAGCGTTCCATCTCCCGCGGGCTTGAGTTGCGCTCGCAAGCCGCCAGGAACGCCCGCCGTCACCACGATGGCGTCGAGCGCGCCGCTGGCGGGCGAAGTAATTGGCAAAATCGTCGCCGCGCGAGGTCGAACGCCGGTGACTCTGCCGAGCAGATGAACAAATTGCACCGTTGCAACGCTGCCGACATCAACGCCTTGCTTGGCACCGGCGCGAACGAACAGGACGGGGCTGCCAACGTCACTGCCGGTTCCCGTCACGCTCGCGGCAAGTTGATCAACTGAACCGGTTGAGTCAGCAGGCCGTACGCGGGCTTGCTCAAGTAGCGTACGCAAGCGATTGTTTTCTTCGATCAGCGAAAGGACTCGCGTCCGCTGTTCCTGATTGTCCTGCTCGAGCGCCGCCATGCGTGCATCCGTCGCCAACTCAGGAACAGGCGACAGCCATCCATGAAATCTCTTGAGAGGCCCGGCGACCGGCGACACTAACACCTCGGCCAACCCAGACGCGGGCGACACCCACGCCTGCCACTTCGCCGGCACGACGACCGCCAGCACCGCCGCGAGCGCGATGCACGCGGGGAGGAGCGAACGCTGCTTTGGGAAGGAGAGGCGTTGCATGGGAAGTAGAGACGAAGAGATGGAGAGACATAGAGACGGAGTGCGAACAAGAACAGAGTTTTTTCAGGATGGGACACGACCGAGCCAAGTCACTTCGTCTCTCCGTCTCTTGTTCTCTTCGTCTCTTCTGCCTTACCCGACATCGTTTTCCAAGTTTGACTTCAGCGCCTCGAAGTTCTCGAGGTACAGCGCTGTGCCGCGGGCGACGCACGTCAGCGGATCCTCGGCGAGCTTCGTGGGCAGGCCCGTCGCTTTCTCGATGACCACGGTGAGGTTGCGAAGCAAACTTCCGCCGCCAGCCATGACAATGCCATTCTCAACAAGGTCCGCCGCGAGTTCGGGCTGGGCTTTTTCGAGCGTGCGGGTGATGGCTTCGGTGATCGCGCCGACGGGCTCGCCCAACGCGATGCGGATTTCTTCGCTGGTAACTTCGGTCTTGCGGGGCAGGCCGCTGATCATGTCGCGACCACGCACTTCCATCGTCATTTCCTGCGGCAGCGGCGCGGCGGAGCCAATCTCCATCTTGATGCGCTCGGCGGTCTGCTCGCCGATCATCATGTTGTACGTGCGCTTCATATGGTTGATGATCGCTTCGTCCATGTCGTCGCCCGCGACGCGCACCGACTGGCATTCTGAAATATCACCCAACGACAGAATCGCGACTTCGGTAGTACCGCCACCGATGTCGACGATCATCGAGCCTTGCGCTTCAAGGAACGGCAACCCTGCGCCAATTGCCGCAGCGAGCGGTTCTTCAATCAAGTAGGTCATACGCGCACCAGCCCGCGCAGCGGAGTTAAACACCGCATGCTTTTCGACTGCAGTGATGCCGCTGGGCACGCTGATCACAACGCGCGGCCCAAAGATGCGGTTCTTGCCGTTCACCTTGCGGATGAAGTAGCCGAGCATCGCTTCTGTGATTTCAAAGTCCGAAATCACGCCGTCCTTCAATGGACGAATCGCGCTGATCGCGCCGGGCGTTTTGCCGAGCATCGCCTTTGCAACTTTGCCCACCGCTTCGCCATCCTGGCACACTCTGTTCGTGCCCTTCCACACCGCCACCACCGACGGCTCATTGAGCACGATGCCCTGGCCACGCACTGCAACAAGTGTGTTGCAGGTGCCCAGATCGATGCCCATGTCCACGCTGAACATACCCCGGAGTCGGTCCATCAACACGAGCGACATCCTTCCTCGCGCTTTTCTGTCCACCAACGCCCTCGCGAGAAACGCAACGACGTATCAGAAAAGCATGCACCTATCCCCGTGCGAATTCGTGAAGCGTGCTAGGGGAAATTGCACACCCTCACGGGCCAGCCTCCGGCCAGCCGCAGGAAGGGACATTATGAACGATTGCGGACCGAAGCGAGGTAAATAGCGCAAGAACTGCGCCGAAATCTTCCACAAGTTTTGGAACCCGCATGTTCGTAAATCTTTTGCTTGTCGCATGCTCTGGAAAAATCGTGGATACTTGGTGCAATGCCTGTCGATTCGCGTACGAACCGTGCCACAGACTACTACATCACACCTTCAAACGCCCCCGCCGAACCTCGCAGCGGCTTGCGGTTAACCTCGTGTACAGCTTTCCACAATCTTGACGCGGCGGTGGCGTATGCGCTTTCGGTTGCGGGTGCGTAGCGGTGCGAGACGCTGGCCATGCGGTTGTTGATGGTGAGGTCAACGAGACCCTTGAACTTCTCAGGGTGTTCCTCGATCTGCTTGTCGATGCGCGTGCCCCGCATGACGGCGAAGCGGTTGAGCGCGATGCGGTCGATCTGTTCGCAATGCTGCTCTACAAACTTCGCGGAGGCGATGACGTCGTCAGCGGTTTCTCCCGGATACCCGATGATCATCGTGGTGCGAACGCTCAGGCCCGCGCGCGAGGCGTTGTGGAGGAACTTGCTCGTGTTGCTCAGGTCGGTTCCCTTTGCCATTGAGTCGAGCACGCGCTGACTGCCCGACTCAAGCCCGGTCGTCACTCGTGCGAGACCCGCCGCTTTCGCGCTGCGAAGAGTTGCTTCGTCCAAAGATTCATCCTGTCGACCGACGTGCAACGCACAGACCCACGATGCATCCGGAGCCTGCGTCTGCATGTGTTCGATCACCCCTCGCCACATCGCGGGGTTGGAGTTGAGTTTGAGATCGGTGAAGACGAAGAGCTTTGATTCGTGCCGCTTGCAGTGGTACGCGATCTGGTCGCGGATGTACTCCACGCCGTGCGAGCGAAATGTGCGGCCCGCCGTTGAAGTAACGTCTGAACAAAACAAGCACGCGCCCCAGCCGCAGCCTCGCCCGGTGATCATCGGGACGATGCGGTTTGGGTACTTTGACCACGGAAAGTCTGAAAAATCAGGGTGCGGAAGTTGGTCGAGGTTTGCGAGGGGTTTGGCGAGAGTGCCGCGGACGATCCCAGATGCGGAGTCAGAAGCTGCTGCATTTCCCGACTTGTTTGTGCTCTGGCCACAAGTGAAAATGCCGTCAACAGCCGACACGTCTGCTCCGGCCTTGAGCATTGAGACGATCTCAGGCAGGCGGTGCTCGACTTCGCCGCCAACCAAGCCAGACAATCCCGGCACGTTGATCCACGCTTCTCGCACGCTCGGCGTCGCAAAGTATGGACCGCCCAGCAGCATCGGAATGCGGCGCTTCTCGCACTCGTGCCCCATCAGCACACAGGCGTCGTAGTACATCAGATACGCCGACACGAGCACGACATCGGGCTTGAACTCGTCAAGCTCGCGCTGAAAGTGTGACGCGACCAGCGTTGCGTGCCGAGCAAGTTCTGGCTTGCTGCGATTCGCAAGCCACGCGCGAGCGCTGCGCACGGCGGTGTTGCTCGTCTGCGAAGACCAATAAGACAAACGATCTCGCAGCAGACTCCACGGTTTTTCCGGCTTCTCGCGCGCAACTCCCTGAAACCCGACAAACAGAGGCGAAAACACACGCACCTCGTCGCCCGCTCGACGACCAATCGCCGCCAGCAGCCCGACAGAAATCGTCGGATACCTTGCGAAGTTGTTGAGATCAACAATGAGAACTTTTCGCCCGCCCATCCCAAGCCGCCTTTCTAATGTTGTGCGCCCTCCGCCGATAGAACACCCGCGGGTCGTGCATCATAATGAAATTCGGTTGAAACTTCAACCTCGCACCACAATGCACCGCACGTATATCAACCCGTTTGGTCAGAATATCGAATGAAGTGTGCGTACCTCGTCAACATGTACCCCGCCCCCAGCCACACCACAATGCGTCGCGAGGTCGATGCGCTGCGTGCCGAGGGAATCGAGGTCGCCGAGTTTGCCGTTCGCGCGTTTCCCGGAACGCTTGTTGAACCGGAGGATCGCGTCGCTCTGACTCGCACCGTTGTGATCAGAACGTCAGCCCTCGCCTCACTTTCCTGCGTTGCAATCGCCGCGACATCAAGGCCGCTGCGCTTTTTTAGAGCGCTCTGCAGCGCAGTCCGATGCGGGGCAAGTTCGCGCAGAGGTGTGCTGCGGCACATCGCAAACCTCGCCGACGCGTGCGTGCTGCTGCGAAACGCAAGACACTGCGACATCCTCCACGCGCACTTCTCCACCGCGACCACCATCGCAACGCTCACACGAATACTGGGCGGCCCGCCAACATCGCTGGGTCTGCACGGCCCCGAAGAGTTCATCGAGTTTTCCGAGTGGGAATGGAACTGGAAAGCAAAGCACACAATCCTCTTCGCAGCAGTCTGTGAAGACACGGCCCGGAAAGCGCAGTCGCATCTCTCGCGCGAGCATCATCACAAAGTCACAGTCATCCGCTGCGGACTTGATGACGCCTTCCTCGACACCACGACCACGCCGATTCCAGACTCGCGACACTTTGTGTGCATCGCACGATTGGAAGATCGCAAGCGCCACGACCGGCTGCTGCGGGCGTTCCGCCGCGCGAAGGAACGATTTCCCGATGCGACGCTCACACTCATCGGCGACGGCCCGCTCCGCGCGCAAGTGCAGGCACTCGCAACGCGAGACTCGGGCGTGACGCTGCTGGGCTGGGGCAGCCACACCGACGTGAAGCACGAGATCGAGAGAAGCCGATGCACCGTGCTCGCGAGCGACGCCGAAGGCCTGCCCATCGTGTACATGGAGAGCTTCGCCCTTGCTCGCCCCGTCATTGCAACCGACGCCGGCGGCACGCGCGAGCTCGTCCGCCATGGCCAAACCGGCTGGCTGATCGCACGCGACGCGATGACCGAGCAGCACATCGAAGACTCGCTCACGCTCGCGCTTGAAGAAGCGTGCGCGACTGCGCCAGAATCGCGCTTCGCACTTGGAATGAACGGCAAGCAAGCCACTTTGGAGCGGCATCGAACGCGAACGAACATTCAGGCGCTGGTCACAAAGTGGCGGGCGCTGCTCAAGAGCGACGCACAGTAGAACCAATCTCGGATTCCGAGTTCACACTTGACACGACCAATATCCTCCTCGATTTTGCTCGATATCAAGTTATTTTTCCACCTTTGTGGTCTTCGTGTCTTTGTGGTGAGTCCCCCTTTAGCACAGCCTCAAGGCTGCGAGATTGCCCCATACTGTGTGTGAGTAGCATGCTGAGCCCCGTCACCACAACGTTCCTCAATCGTCTGCGCGCCAACGACCAGGCCGCGTGGTATGAACTCTGGCAGACCTTCGGCCCCGTCGTTCAGGCGCAACTGACCAAGTGGGGTCGCGGCAGAATCGGACAGGAAACCGTGCGCGACTTGTCGCAGGAAACACTCGCCGCACTCTCCGAGTCCATCGACCGCTTCGATCCAGGCCGCGGCGTGCGCTTCTCGACATGGCTGCTTTCGATCGCGAAGCACGTGCTGGGCGACGAACTCGACAAGCGCGGCGCCCAAAAGCGCGGCGGGAACAACAAGGCGCTGGGGCTGGAAGAGGGGTGGATGGTTGCGGGGCAGGAGCCGACTCCCGATGCGCAGTATGAACTTGCTGTGTTCCGCGCGAAGGTTGAGGCCGCAGTGCGCTGGGTGAGTCAGGAGGCGGACCTGACGGACTTTTCGATATATCGCATGCGAGTTTTGGAAGGAATGCCCGGCAAGGAAGTCGCGGAGATGCTCGGGACCTCGGAGCCCACGGTCAGCCGACGCGTGGCGAAGGTGCGCGACATGCTGCGGGTGCGGCTGACGGAAGTCATCGCGCGGTATTCGTTCACAGCAGATGAAACGGATGAGGCGAGCCGGAACGGATTGACGCCCGCGAATAAAGCGACAACAAAGTCGGGCGATGATCCGCAGGCGGATGTGATGTTTGATGCGGCGATTGGGGAGATAGTCGCGCGCCAGGGAGAGGCGAGGAAGGCGGGCGGGGAGTAACGTCTCAACGACACCACACGCCAGCGCGGGCGTCCGACATGTGCGTCGATCAATCAAGTTTTTGTTGTGCCACACGTGCGCGATGAGCCTCCTGTGGATTCGGTTTGTCCGTTGATCTCGTGTCAATCGCGCAAAGACAATTGCCACGTTGATATGCTTCAGGCATGCCGCAGCCTCTTGCGTTGTATCTTTTGGTTGGTATTGTGGGCGGTGTCGTGTTGGCCCTTGTCGTCGCGAAGCAGCTTGGGTACTTGAATTTTCTTGGCGAGGACAACTCCTCGTCAAGCAAGGCACTTTCCGCCGACTATCGTGTGCGCGATGCCGTACTCAGCCCGGCAGAACGCTCGTTTCTCGCGGCGTTGCATGAGGCGCTGGGGGTTTCGGGACGAACTGGCAACGTTGTGCTTTTTCCGAGCGTGCGGCTTGCTGAAGTGTTGAGTGTAGATTCAAGCGAAAGTGGCAATCGGTCTGCTTGGCGATCAGCGTTCAACAGAGTTTCGAGCAAGCAGGCAGACTTTGTGCTGTGCGATTCGGCTACGACGCGGCCGCTGCTTGTGATTGAACTGGATGACAAGTCTCATGCACGAAGCGACCGACGGGCGCGCGATGCATTTGTAGATAAAGCGTGTGAATCGGCGGGGCTCCCGATACTGCACGTGACAGCAGCGGCGACGTATGACACGCGGATGTTGGCAGCGAAAGTGGTGGAAAAATTGGGTGCGGCGAAGTAGGCATGAGCATCGAAGTCGCTCAGAGCAGAAATGCCGTTCAGATAAGCCGTTTCGTCAGGCCGAAGGTCTGTCATTCAGTAGCCGGGGTGTGGAGCGAGGCTTTGCGAGCGACACCCCCGGTACGTTGCGTC